>CAZPJV010000008.1:1875-22821 GCA_964586975.1 uncultured Candidatus Saccharibacteria bacterium | reverse complement strand
GTCGGGCCGCTGGGAATCGAACCCAGTCTGTCTGCTCCCAAAGCAGATGTACTACCGGTATACTACGGCCCGTTCCCAGTTCGGATATATTAGCATAAAAAATATCAACTTTCTATTCTTGATTTGACTAAAAAATTTTTTGTTGTAGAGTAAAAAATGGAAAGGAGGTGAGGCCGGTGTTCGACGACCTCGAGCAGCAATCGAGGATCAACTGGAAGCCGGTAGTAATCGGCTTCCTGGTCCTCGTCGGGTTCCTTATCATCAAGTTTCTTTGAGGATGGGGAACGGGGTGGGGAAGTTGCAGAAGCAGCGACCCCGCCATTTTTTATGATATTATTAAAATTATGATAACAACATATCTATACGCCTTCATTAGTGTAATCATCGTAAGCTTGGTTTCCTTAATTGGCGTTTTTTCTCTGTCTATAAAAGAAGAGGCGCTGAAAAAATATATTTTTATTTTTATTTCCCTCGCGGTCGGCGCGTTGTTGGGTGACGCCTTCATTCACTTGATTCCGGAAGCGTTTGAGAGCGGGATAGGCGAGCCGGCAGTCAGCGTGCTGGTAATCGTCGGTGTGCTCATATTCTTCGTGCTGGAAAAATTCCTGCACTGGCATCATCACGGGGAGAGCGAGGACGCACACGAGTTCCATGTTGCGCCGGTAGGGAAATTGGTGCTGGTCTCGGATGGCGTTCACAACTTCATAGACGGCATAATCCTGGGTATAAGCTTCATCGTGAGCGTGCCGGTGGGCATCGCAACAACTATTGCGGTAATTCTCCACGAAATCCCGCAGGAAATAGGGGACTTCGCAGTTTTATTGCATGCCGGCTATGAAAAAAGGCGGGCGCTTTGGCTTAATTTTCTTTCCGCGCTCTGCGCCGTGCTGGGGGTGGCGGTCGCGATAATCTTGGGCGAGGCGAGTGAAACCTTTGCTTTATGGATTCTGCCGGTCGCCGCCGGAGGCTTTATCTATGTGGCGGTAGCGGACCTTATTCCGGAACTGCATAAAACAAAAGAAGCAAGGCATTCCTTGCTTCAAATTCTCGCGGTTGTCGCCGGCGTGCTGGCAATGGTGGCGTTGCTTTATTTAGAATAAAAATTATTTCGCCCAAGACCAATCGGCCCCGGGATTTTTGGCGTTGAAAACTTCAAAGTGCAAGTGCGGACCGGTGGAGCGGCCGGTGGAACCGACGGTGCCGATTTTTTCTCCTTGGGCCACCGACGCGCCGGTCGTGGTTGTAATCTGGGACAGGTGGGCATAGAGCGTCTTGGTGCCGTTGGAGTGCTGGAGGGTTACCATATTGCCGTAGCCGCCGTTCCAGCCGGAACGGGCGAGTAGCACGGTGCCTTCGGCAGAAGCGAGGACGCGCGTGCCGGTCGGCGCCGCCAAGTCAATGCCGCGATTGCCGGGACCGTGCGGGCCCTGGCTCTTGCGTTTCAGTTCCGGAACCGGATTAATGAAGTAGCCCGGAACACTTTGGAGTTTGCTGGAAATATTTTGCGAACTTAATTTCTTAGGCGCGGCGCCCGGCACGTCGTCGTTCGGCATTTCCGCGTCCGGAATCAGCAGCTCGTCGCCGATGGCCAGTTTGGCGTCTTTCTCCAGCCCGTTAAAACTGGTAATAGTCAAAATATCCACTTTATATTTTTTAGCAATGCCGGCCAGCGTCTCGCCTTTGGCAACTTCATGCTTGACTCCGGAAATAGGCAAGATTAAAAGGGTGTCGCCCTCTTTCAGCGGCGCACCCTTTTTCAAGTCGTTGGCCCAGAGAATCGTATTTACGGAAACATCAAACATCTCGGCTATTTTGGAAATGGAATCGCCCTTGCGGACCACATAGACGCTAATGTCGTTTGGGCCTACGATATCGGCATCCGCTCCGCCAATGGCACTGGCCGAACCGGGGCCAACCGCTGCCAGCAGGGCATTGCCCGAAACAATGTTGCCGTTCAACTCCCCCGAAAGCGGATTTTCTTGATTGTCCTTTACTTTGTCCTTTAGAGCCGCGACGGAGGAAACATCCGCCGTTAGCAGGGCGATGGTCTGAGAATTGCCTATGATTTCAGTTTTCTTGGTCTCCGCGTAAGCATCATTGCCCAGAATGGAGGACAGGAAACTGGCCCCCGCTACAACCGGCGCAAAAAGAGCCCCCGGCAGGAAGGAAAAAGCCAAAATCAGTCTGAATATTTTAAAGCTAGGTTTTATAAGCCAAACTTTTTGCCGCGAGGCTTCCCTTTTCTAGCCCTGAAAAATAAGGGTAGAATTACAGGACGACCAAATAGTGCTGCAAAACAAAGGTTTCTCGCGATGGTTACCCACATTTCCGCCTTGCCTCCATTACCGTAACAATGCTCCCATTCAGAACATCTATAAGGGTAGCCCAAAAGAACCTCCCCGTCAACCCGGGTGTGGAAAACTATTTAATGTCCTTTTAATCCACAGGAGCTTGACAAGGTATGACAAAAGGTGTATTGTGTGGGGTATGATACTACTAAAAGAAGCTCGCCATTGTATACTATAATCATTAGTCATTGAGAATTAATTTAAGGTCGCGGGGAACTTATTAAAAATAAAAAGGAAAAATATGATTGCAGAATTATTAAATATAAATCTCGTTAAAGAATTGGGGTTGGATTCATTGCCTGCTGAAAAAAAGAGCGCGCTAATTGACCAGATGTCGGGAGTCGTAGAAAGCAGGATTAATTTAGAAGTTTTATCTATTTTAACAGAGGAAGACAAGAAGGAATTAGATAAAGTTCTTGACTCAAATGGAGATATGGTCGCTTTCTTGAGGGAAAAGATACCGAACTTTGACTTGATGGTGGCCGAAACCATAGCCAACTTTAAAAAAGAGGTCTTAGATATGCAAGGAGCTGTGGCTACGGTCAGGTAGTGGTTAAATAATTTCCGATATAATAAATATGGAAAAACAACCAACAAAAGAAAAAGGCGAGGCCGAGTCAATGGCTAAACTGAAAGCCCTAAAGCAAACAATTCATGCACTAAATGATAAGTGGCTTTCCTCGGTACTACAAAGAGAAGACCGGGCTGCCTTGTGGAATAAATTAGAAAAAGCAAAAAAGGAATACGATGAGCTTGAGGAAGAATTGGACACACGCCCAAGAATGTCAGAGCGCGACAGAAAGGCTTTGAAACTTAAAGAATTGAAAGCAAAAGTTAAAGACCTGAATAATAAGGTCAAGAACGAAATGCAGAGGGAAGAAAAAGCGATTTTATCCAGTAAGTTAGAGCGAGCCCAAAAAGAGGCCGAAGCGCTGGAAAAAGAATTGGATGAATCTGCGGATAAAGAGAAGAAAAAGCCCAGACTAGAAAAGCCGACTGGACCAGAAACACCCGAAAAGCATGAGAAGCCGACAACGCCGGAGGGCGAAAAAACTCCCGAAGAAATTGCCGCCAGAAAAATATTTATTTTCTTGCTGGAAAAAGCGAAAGGTGGAGACATGCTTTCTATTGAGATGCTAGTTATTTTCATGGTAAATCAAATGAAAGTAGAATGGTTTACTCAAGAAGAAAGGGGGTGGCGAGATAAACTAATTATCTTATATAAAGAAACCAAAAAAGGAGATACGATAGCCATTGCTAACATTGTTAACTTTATTAACGATACAATCAATATTTGGATTACGATTAATCCTCCACAAACACCTCCGCCGCCGACAACGCCACCCCAACCTCCGACTCCGACAATACCGACTACGCCGGAATCTGGTCCATCGCTTGATAATCTAAGAGACGAATATCTTAAAGCCAAAAGACTGCGGGGAAATGCATTTCGTGGCTTGGCAGGCAGATTATTTGGCAGAAAACTTGCTTTCGGGACAGAGGAGATGGATTTTGGCGGTAAAAAGGGCGCGCAGGACTTGGAAAAAGTAAGGCAGGAGTATCAACTTAAGCTGGATCAATACAGACGAGGCGAAATCGCCGCCCTCCAAAACACACTTGACGCGCAGCTTGCCAGCGGCGCAATAACCGCGGCGGAGTACAATGCTCAGATGCAAACAAAAATCATTAATTTGTTGGAAGAAGAGCAGAGTAATATTGACAATAAATCCGTAAGCGGTATTGAGAAAAATACGTTTGAGAAAATGAAGACCTGGTGGCGCCAACACGGCAAGGCGCGTTTAGGTATCGGCGGTTTATTGTTCGGGGCAGGAGTATTGACAGCGGGCACCGGTGCCGCTGCCGGCGTGGTGAGCGCGAGGGTCGTACTGGGCGGCGTGGGCACATACGTGGGAGTGGAAGCCGCACTAGAACGATATGGCAAAACTCTAGGTCATGTGGGTATGATTAATGAAATAAATAAAAAAGGACCATTCGCTACTGTAGCTGCGGTCGAAACTTATATAGCCGGACTGCCAAATGAAGATGTTAAAAAGGAAGCGGCGCGCTTGAGGATGCTTCAGGTAGAAAAAGGTGTGGCCTTGGGCAACCTAGATAGCAGATTCAATAATATAGTCCTGGCAATCATTAAAAGAGACAACGAGATGACAGCGCAGGAAGCGATGAGTACACAAAACCTAGAAGATCCTACACTAAACTTCGCGAACAGATTGTCAAATAGACTTGCATTAGAGATCAATACTCGAAATGCTACAGTTGAGAAAGAAGTCGACAGAGAAAGAATAAAGAAAATGTTCCGAAAGACAACCGCGGCGCTCGCGGGCGGAGCTGTCGGCTGGCTCATCGGGGGAGAATTATTTGAGAAACCTGACGTAGCTTCCGCACCCATATCCGAAGCTGGCTCAGAGTCAATAACCTACGAGCCCCATACTGTGGCTTCCGGAGAAAACCTTTGGAAAATTATTGAGTCGGATCTGGATACTCATAACACTATGGTCGGCTTGGGAGAAGGAGCTAGAACGCATGTAGTTGACGCTCTAAAAGACATGTTTGATAAAATGAGCCCGGACGAGCTTAGAAACCTAGGGTTTTCAAGCGGTGATGCTGATCTTCTGTATGCTGGAGATTCACTAAACTTATCTGGCGCCCTAGATAACCCCGGGGTAATTTTGCGAGCTCTTTTTGACTCGCACAATCTCTCCCCTGAAAACATCAAGGAGATAGTGGACAATAATGCGAAAATAGCTAAGTGGCTGGTGGAACATTCGGGAGAACTGAAAACCCCCTACAATAGCGAAATAATAGAAGAAGTCTTGCGAGGGATTAGATAAATAAATCTATGTTATATTGGGTAAGTGCAGAATTCTAACGACCATCTAGCGGGCTTGAACCCTCCGCAAAAAGAGGCGGCTTTGCATACGCAGGGGCCGCTTCTGATTGTGGCCGGCGCGGGTGCGGGCAAAACTAAAACCATCACGCACCGGATTCTGAACCTGATAAAAAACGGCGTGTCGCCGGAGAAAATTCTGGCCGTCACTTTTACCAACAAGGCGGCTAAAGAAATGCAAAACAGAATAAATGACAAATTACAAATGACGAATGACAAATTGCCTTTTGTTTCTACTTTTCATTCGCTGGGCGTGCACATCATTAAAGAAAACGCGCGGGCGCTGGGGCACACGAAATATTTCACGATTTTGGACGAAAACGACTCCGCTTCGCTCATCAAAGAAATTCTAAAAGAACTGGAGATTGACCCGAAGCAATACGACCCAAAAAGAATCAGAAATATTATTTCGCGCGAAAAAGGAAATTTTGTGCATGAGGAAGATTTTGTTGCCGAGGGAACGCTGGGACGAATTATTTCCCGCGTGTGGCGCTTGTATGAAAAGAAGAAAATGCAGGAGAACGCGCTGGATTTTGACGACTTGCTTTTGAAAGCGGTCAGACTTTTAAAAGAAAACGAAGCGGCGCGGAAAATTTATCAGGCAAGATGGGAATACATTCATATTGATGAGTATCAGGACACCAACGAAGTGCAGTATTTGATGTCCAAGCTCCTCTCGGCAGACAATCAAAACATCTGCGCCGTGGGCGACGCGGACCAGAACATTTATTCCTGGCGCGGAGCCAATCTCCGAAACATTTTGAATTTTGAGAAAGATTACCCGGACGCCAAAATAGTCCGGCTGGAAGAAAATTACCGCTCCACCCAGAACATCTTAGAGGCCGCGAACAAAATCATCAAGAAAAACAAGTACCGGCCGGAGCGGAATCTCTTCACCAAAAATCAGACCGGCGAAAAAATCGGCCTGTACGAAGCGCTGGACGAAAACGACGAAGCGGAATTCGTGGCGACGAAGATTTTAGAACTTGTTGACACCCCCTCTGGCTCCCCCCAAGGGGGAGAAAAAAATTCCGGCCCCCTCTCCTTGGGAGAGGGTTGGGGTGAGGTCGCAGTTCTGTATCGCGCGAATTTTCAGTCGCGCGCGCTGGAAGAAGCAATGTTGCGCTACGGCATCCCCCATCAGGTGCTCGGCGTAAAATTTTTTGAAAGAAAGGAAATCAAAGACACCCTTGCTTACCTGCGGGCGGCGTTGAATCCGGACAGTTTGTCGGACATCAGGAGAATAATAAACTTTCCGGCGCGGGGCATCGGTAAAGCGACGCTGGTTAAAATTTTTGCTAAGACCCCCTCGTCCTTCGGACACTCCCCCTTGGCAGGGGGAGAAAATCTGGGCTTGCCAGTCAAAATACAAATAAAGATAAATAAATTTTACGAGTTGCTTGAAGATATTAAAGAAAAAATCGGCCAAGAAAAACCTAGCGCGGTGATAAAATATGTGGTCAAAAAATCCGGCATTGAACAGGAATTGTTGAGCGGAGGGGAAGAAGAGATTGAAAGACTGGAGAATATAAAAGAGTTGGCCACACTGGCGCTCAAATACGACCCTCCTTCGCCTGAAGGCTTCGGACGGGCAAGTGATCTAAAAAATAGCAGGGGGGTTGAAAAATTACTAGAAGATGCCGCGCTGGCTTCAGATCAAGATAGTTTAATGATAAATACGAAGAAAAAAGAAACGGTGAACGCCGTAAAATTGATGACCGTTCACGCATCTAAAGGGCTGGAGTTCAAATATGTTTTCGTCACTGGCCTGGAAGACGGCCTGTTCCCGCATGCGCGGCAAAATGAAAGGGAAACTCCGGAGGATAGGGAAGAAGAGCGGCGTCTCTTCTATGTAGCGCTGACTCGCGCCAAAGAAAAACTATTCCTGTCCTTTGCCAATTTTCGCACCATTTTCGGCTCGCGCTCCATCAACCCGCCCTCGGAATTTATCGGCGACATTCCGGTAGGCCTGCTGGAACGGGGAGGCGAAAAAAAAATCAAAACAATTTATATATGAAAGCAAAAAAATATTTGGGGCAGAATTTTTTAAAATCGGAGCAAGCTTTGAGAAAGATTGTTGAAGCGGGGGAAATAAAACCAGGTGATATTATTCTAGAAATAGGTCCGGGCCGGGGAGCACTTACATCCAAGCTTCTAGCTTCTAGGTGTCAGGTGCTAGCTGTAGAGAAGGATTCTGGTCTCTATGAAATGCTAAAATCAAAATTTAAAAAAGAAATAGGGGCAAAAAAATTGATTTTAATTAACGCTGATATTTTGCAATTTGACCTAGCAAGCTATCAGCTAGAAAGCTATAAGTTAGTCGCCAACATTCCCTATAACATCACCGGCGCGATATTGAAAAAATTTTTAACGGCTGAAAATCAACCGGGGCTAATGGTTTTAATGGTTCAGCATGAGGTTGCCAAACGCATAATGGCCCAAGATGAGAAGGAAAGCTTACTGTCTTTGTCGGTCAAAGTTTACGGGGAGCCGAAAATGATAATGAAGGTACCCAAACGATATTTTGCACCGGCGCCGAAGGTGGATTCGGCGGTTATTTCAATAAAAAATATTTCACGGAGGCTTTTTACAAATTCTCCTCTTGAGGAGTACCCTTTAGGGGGAGGTGGAAAGTCCACCCCGTCCCCGTCAGACGGGGCCACCCCTCAAGAGGGGAATGTGAATGAAGAAAAATTCTGGGAAATTGTTAAGGCCGGCTTTGCCCACAAACGCAAGAAGCTCGGGGGTAATCTGAAAAATCTAGTCAACCCCATAGAATTAGCCGCTGTGGCAGACAAAAGAGCGGAGGATCTAGCTCTGGTTGACTGGATCAAGCTGGCAAAATTGGTAAGCTAGCGAACTGCTTGTCTCTGTATCTAAATGGGAGATGACCCTGTCATTGGGGAAATAGTCCCTTCGGTGGGAATAGTGACGGGAACAAAGCCAGCGGGTATTACACAAACACCCGGAGGTGTATAAGCACCGAGCAAGAATCTGGTATAAGGCGTATTATAACTCGCAAATCCCTGAGTCCCGGGATAATAACTAAGGAGCACGACATAAGATGGCGGAAGAGGTGTTGTGGTTATCATCCAACTGGCATTGTATGCACAGAAAAAGGTAAAAACCACGCCGCCGCCAAAAGGTATACCGGCCTGAGCGTGGGCCGTGGCAGGGGTAATTCCCAAATGGGAAAGAACCTTCATAAAAAATCTATCAAGGACAGTTAAGGGAGGCTGGCGGTTGAAACTCATGCTTGCCTCGCGAATAAGCATCTGTTTAAACTCTTCATCGTAATCTCTGCCGCTAGTGACAATTTCTTTTCTCAGGGAATCGGCAATGGTCGCTATCTCTTTTTCACTCCGCCCTTTCTTTCGGCTAACTTCCGCAACTACTGAAATAAATTTATCTATATTGGGATTTTCAGCTACCGTATTAACCTCAACGCCATTTTTTTCCTTTGCTTTATTAATATTGGATAAGGATAGAGTCGCTTTGCTCGTGCTCGAGCGTGACGGCGGTGTAATCAGGGTCCCGTCACACCTCGCACCGGTTATATAACTGTAGCCTGAGGTTGAAACACAACCCGGCAGGTAATTATTGTCACTCTCTAAAGCATTATTTAAGGCTGCCCGAGAGCGCGGTCCAATTATTCCGTCGGCCACCAGACCGTTTTTTAATTGGAAGGCCATAACTGCCGTACGGGTCAAGGGACCAAACTTGCCGTCTTTTGTTGCGCCTATTTTTTCTTGCAGACATTCCACTTCGGCCCCCCTTGAGCCAACTTTGAGCAAGGAGATAATGGCGCAAGTCGCAGGCTCTGAAATTTCTGCGGCATAAATACTTATCGGGAAAAGAAGGATGATAAGTGAAAGCGGAGCTAATAAATAAGTCGGTTTCATTTAGTAAAATTATAACATACTCGGAGCTCGAAGCTAGTTTGCTTTTCAAAAAATGCTACAATTACAGCATAACTAAATTATTTTGGGTAAAACACAAAAGGGTACTCCTGGTGGCTTTTGCGGCGCTCTTTCTGGTCGCGCTGTATATCTCAAAAAACGGGTTGATGGGGAGCGGTAAAGAAATTTTTGAGAGGGGCGACGGCCTCGTCTACGAAAGCGCCTTAGTTGAAGACTTGGTGAGAAAAGATACTGATGGAGATGGGGTACTAGACTGGGAAGAAAGCCTTTGGGAGCTTGACCCAACCAAGGCAGAAACCACACCGGGCACGCCAGACCTAACCGTGGTAAATAAATTAAGAGCGGAAAATCCAAGTTTGGAAGGAGATTCTCCCGCTGGACCGGACTATGAAGAAAACCCGACGAAAACGGCCCAATTCGCGCAAGAACTTTTTGCCACCGTAACCGCACTGGAGAAAGGCGGCGCTCTGGACCAGGCCACCGCGGAGAAAATGGTGGCTTCGTTGACGGAGCAGATATCAAATTCCCCGCAAGCAAAAGTTTATGCGTTAGCAGATTTAAAAATAATAAAAGACGATAGTGCGGTAGCGGTGAAAATATATAATAGCACCCTAGATTATGTTTATACGAAATATCCGATACAGGGCAGTATAGGGGATGTTCTGCAAAAATTCCTGGCGGATGAAAATAGTGTGAATGTTGCCGCGCTGGCAGAACTTGAGCCTTTTGTGACACAGAATAAAAAAATTATAGACGCACTGGTCCAAATGAGCGTGCCCCAGTCCTTTGCAATTCTGCATTTAAATGTCATTAACACGCTAGAAGGGGTAGTAGAAAATTTAAGCAATATCATGCTTTACGAGTCCGACCCGATTATGGCCTTGAGCGGCATAAGTAAGTATCAAGAAGATGCATTGAAATTGGAAGCAAACCTCAACAATCTTGCAAATGCGATTATTAGTAAATTGAACAATTGAGCGGCGGGCGGTATAATATAATCAAGAAATGCTAATAAAAAACGAAGTAAAAAAAGTCATCTCTTTTGTTCTGATGATTTCTATATTATCACTCAGTGTTTTGCTTTTTTGGCCAAAGACGGTCGCGGCGCAGGGGGAGGCGGGTTCGACGGCGGCGACATCGGTACCCGTCGCTGATGTTCCTGCAGAAGTTGCAAGCTGGCTTTCGAAGGCTTTACATGTCTTAAACCTTTCCGAAAATACAATTACTGCAGTCATTAAATCGTCGGAGTGGGCGTGGCACCTTGTTGAGGAGCTCGCCAAGGCGGCAGCCATGGCAGCGTTGCAAGAGATGACCAAAGAAACTGTCAACTGGATCAATCGCGGTTATGCCGGCTCGCCGTTATTTTTGGAAAATCCCGAATCTTTTTTTAATGACATTACCAAATTTGAAATCCGAACCCTGGTGGATTTATATGGCTACGACGAACTGAAATACCCCTTCGGCCGAGATTTTGCTTTAAACACCATCTACGCCTACAAGAGCCAGCTGGCCGAAAACTCAGCGTATTCTTTAAGCAGTTATTTTAGAGACGACCCGGTCCTGCTAAGAAATTACCAAACCAATTTTAACTACGGCGGCTGGAACGCTTTTCTGATTAATACCCAATACCCGCAAAATAATTATCTCGGCTTCCAAATGGAAGCGAATGAAGAGTTGGCAAGAAGAGTGCAGGGCCTCGCCCAAACCGCCGGGGAAAAAGTGCAGGCCGCGCTGGCGCAGGGACAGGGTTTCTTGTCACCGCAGATGTGCCAAACAAACGACAAATATAACAACTTACATAATGAATTCAACCAGCCGAGTTTTAAATCTACGGAAGATGAGGAAGCTTATGTTGCTATTTGCGATGAGATTGAGGACGACGCCCAGTACAATGCATGTTTAGAAACTGGTTATGATGAGTATGACGAAGCGGTGGCGGCCGAAAAAGCCGAGTGGGAAAGTGCCGACAATCCAAATTTCTGCCCGCCCCGGCCGGACGGCTCCAGCGGTTTAGTCAACACCACTCCCGGAACGGTGGTGGCCAACCAAATAATAAAATCCGTGCAGTCGCCTCAAAACTTAAAAGAGTTGGCAGTTAATTCTGGGGCCACTATTTTATCGGCCGTGTTTGACCAGCTGATAAACAAATTAGTAGACAGGGGGCTGAACGCTTTGGCCAGCACCGCGAGCCCCAGCCGCCCGACGGGAGACGAATGGAGCTATAACGGCTTGACCTTGGGAAGTCCCGCCACAGTCACGGGCTACAACGACGACCCCTGGGCCGGTCCGGACGACGAAATCATTCTGCCGGATTTCAAAAAGACTGTAGATGGTGCCATCGCCAACACTCAGGCTGAAATACAAATGATTACCGACACCCTCAACGAGCTCAATCTGACCTGGCCGGAGGCCCGAACGCTTGACATATGCATACCGGGGCCGGATTTGAAATGGCAGGATAGATTAAATCAAGAAGTATTAAGATACAGCAGCGCTTTGGTAGACCCGTCCGCATATAAAGAGCTCCAGCTCGCGGGAAATTTCTTTAAAGATTGGATAAACAACAAGATGATAACCGAGCTACCAAATTCCCAGCTATATATTGATTCGGTGGACGAAATAAAAAGTTTGTCGAGACAAGCAGGCTTGCTGACAGACAGAAGACGTGCTCGCACCAGCGCCCTGACTCAACTGCAATCAATTAAAAATGAGCTTGACGGCATAACGACCCAACCACCGGCTGAATCGGACGGTGAGGCAAAGTTGGTATCTCTAAAAATACAATATAACAACCTGCAAACTTCCATGGCTAATGCTCTTACTCTGAGTGAAGCTCAAAATAATTTGGGAACGGCAAAAAGCAAAAAGGCCGGTTTAATAAGGATGACGGGTGAATGTGAAGACGCCCGAGAGGTGAAGGGCTGGGGTGTGCCGGGCGGCAAGGCCAGCTCTTTCAGCGGGCCAATCCAGACAACTTCCGTGATTGACGGCTTGGAGCCGAATACCGAACAGGTAATTTTCTGCAATTTCCCAATTATCGGGGGCTACACCCACAAAATGTTCGTGGGACCGGACATTGTCCGGCCGCAAGTGCCGATGGTCAACGCCGCCAACGTTCTACCGGGAGTATCCATCAACCTAAGTTGCAACACTATCTATGAAGCGAATATCTTGGATTACAAAGGCGACTTGTCGGGAGTCACGGGAGTAACCGAAGGACCATAGGAAGTTAAAAGTTATAAAGTAGAAAGTTTGAAGGTCAAATGCAAAGAAAAGTTAAAAATTTAATTCCATACCTCCTGCTTCTCCTCATCCTCGCCGGAGTGGGATTTTTCGGAGGGGCGAGGAAGGCACAGGCGCAAGGTTTACAAGCTCCAAATGGAACATGTGTCGTCGCAGAATTGGGTTTTAACTGGGCAAGCCCTTTTTCATTCATTCAAGAAAACACGAAAAGAATCCGCACAATCGGAGATGATTGTAATAAGTTGAGAGAATGGTTCGGCATTCAATGGGAACCGGACATACGGCCAATAACCACCACGGAAACACTTGGGAGATGCAGAATTGATGTGGGGGCTCCAGTAGTAACCGACCTCGTGTTGGGTGATTATGCCACTTACTATGTTCGCACTAACGAAGCGGACTGCAAGAAATTGGATGATTTGAGCGACATAGCAACGCTGAATATGACCTGGGAACCAGACGAAACCTCGGAAAGAGCGCGAGAAGATTTGGCGGCGGCGGAAGCGGGACAAACGGCGTTTGAACAGGAGGTTAAAAACCAAACTTGTGATATTTTTGAACTTTCATTGGGATGTTTTGTAAAACCTTTTTATTATGTTTTCTACGTTCCCTCTGCTTTCCTTCTAGCACAGACCGCGTACTTTTTTAATGTGATGATACGCGTTACGTTAAACAGTGAATTATTCAGGGAGGGTTTTGTATCGGGGGCTTGGGGAATAGTCCGAGATCTTTCTAACATTTTCTTTATACTTATATTACTCTACATCGCTATTAAAATAATCCTGGACATAGGCGGGTCGGATGCCAAGAAAATGATATCAAAAGTAATAATAATCGCTTTGCTGATAAATTTCTCAATGTTTTTCACGGGGATAGTTATAGACTCTTCCAATATTCTGGCTTTAGTTTTTTATAACAAACTAGAGGTGAACACAGCAGTAAATGGCCGAGAACGTCCGTACGCAAAAGTGGGCACCGAAAACGATGTCGCTGGCGGCATGGTGGCAAAATTTGACCCCACCACACCGTTGAAGCCGGAATTTTTTCAGAAAGCCAGAGAGGTTTATGTAGACGGACAATATGCTTATACTGACACAGGTCCCGTTCCGGGCGGCACAATGATCGCGCTTATACTCATTGCTGTTCTTATTATGGGCTTTACCATCTATGTTCTTTTCGTCGCCGGTTTTGCTTTTATTGGCCGTCTGGTTGAACTTTGGGTTTTGATTATCGCTTCCCCCTTCGCCTTTATGTCTTCCATTCTGCCGGAAATGGCGGGCATTAAAGACTGGGGATGGAAGGCCTGGTTCCATCGTTTACTTACATCATCTTTCATGGCTTCGGCTTTTATGTTCTTCCTGTATTTCATATTTCTACTAATTGATTCAAATATATTTGACAAAATCGTAACTCCTGCTGCGGCGGGTGAAAAGGACGCCGCGGGACTCATGAAAGGACTATTGGGCATAATACTGCCAACCCTATTAATTCTCATTCTTCTTTTGAAATCTCTTAAACTCGCCAAGGCGGCCGCCGGTCAGCTGGGAGAGACGGTGATGAAGTATGGAGAAAAAGCCGCGGGCCTGGCCGGCGGGCTGGCCTTGGGCGCGGCGACTGGGGGGGCAGCGCTGGCGGCGAGGGGTACTGTCGGAAGAGTTGCGGAAAATCTTGCGGAAAAACAAGGATTTAAAGATTTTGCTGCGAGAAGCAAATTGGGCGCAACTGCCTTAAGAATGACACGGGGTGTTGCCTCCAGTAGTTTTGATGCTCGCGCAGTAAAAATTGGAGGGAAAGACCTGGCCGGAGCCACTGGTCTCAAACTTGGTAAGGGACAAGAGGGCGGTTTCACTAAATCAAGAAAAGATTATGTTGAAAAAGAAGAAAAATTCGCAAGTAGCTTGGAAATGAGTGAGAAGGAAAGATATGACAGGGGTTTGGTATATACTGGAAGAGAAACCGAGGAAGAAGCTACTGCAATCAAAGCAAGAATTGATGCAATAAACCGAGAAAGAACACGTACCCGAGCAAGAAAGGTAGAGGGTCGTGGAGTATTTGCAAGTAACAGAATAGCGGCTACTAAAATAAGAGAGGCGGCAAGAAATAAATCAAAGAAAATACAGGACGCCCTGGCGGCCATTGCCGCTGATGGTGGTGCCGGACCAGTTGCCAATCCACCGGCAGGAGCTAATCCACCAGCGGGGGGTGGGGGTGGAGCACCGCATCCCTAATAATAAATTAAATTATTTACTAAAATAATAAAATACGGTGGATCCAGAAACAGAAAAAATAATAAAAGAACAGATGGGGAAATTACCGGAAGAAGTAAGAAGGCTTTTTACTGATCCGGAATTGGGCGATAAAATAATTAACATTGGTAAAAAAAATGGGCTTAATATAGAACAGTTGGGGATACTGCAAACAGAAACCAACTTGGTGATGCTTGGCCTAGTTCATCCTGATGAGTACTCGGGCGAGTTAAAAAATCGCTTAGATATAGACCCTGTTAAGGCAAATAATATAACTAATGATGTTAACAGCGAAATCCTTAGCGGAATTTTGGTAAAATTAAAAGAAGTATATAAAAAAACCGATGAAAGTTTAGAAAACATTGACGAAAAAGAAACTATAGAAAAATCCCCCGCCTTGATAAGGGAGGGGTTGGGGGAGGGTTACAACGGCAATCATCTGGAAACCCGGGAAGAAATCTTGGCGCGGTTGGAGCAGCCGGAAATAGAGGCCCCTGCCCGCAATGCTTCCGGCATAGCTGATGCAGGCGGGCCCCATCCCATCCTCGCGCAAAAGCTGTCTAGGCCGATGCAAATACCATCGTCAAAAACGGAGCACTCGCTGGAGAATCTTACGCCAGCCGGCGCGAAGCTGGACGTTCCAAAAAAATACGACCTGGACCCCTATCGCGAGGTTCCGGAGTAAGGGAAATAGGCACTAGGCTCTAGGCAGCTAGGCCATTAGCCAAATAGAATGAAAACATATCAAGATCTGAATGTTTGGCAAAAATCCATTGGGCTTGTCGTATCTGTATACAAACTTACCGAGAATTTCCCGAAGGAGGAAATTTTTGGTTTAACTTCGCAAATTAGGCGTGCCGCGGTATCCCTCCCTTCCAATATAGCCGAGGGAAAAATGCGCGGTGGTGATATGGAGTTTAAAAGATTTCTGCTTATTGCTCTTGCCTCGGGAGCTGAACTGGAAACCCAACTTATAATAGCTAAGAAATTACCCAAAACCGCAAAATTAGATTATAATGAAGTAGATTCCTTGCTAGAGGAAATTATGAGAATGTTAAATAAATTGATTTCGCAGCTAGGGCCTAGCGCCTAGTTGCCTAGAGCCTACCCATGCAATTCAAAGTCCCGCAGTTTTTGGATATAGAAGATAAAATTTTCGGCCCTTTTACTTTCCGGCAGTTCATCTACCTGGCAGGCGGAGCGGGAATTTGTTTTATTTTCTACAAACTGCTCGGGCTATTGTGGGCGGCGATTCCGATTCTGCTGGTCGGGGGACTTTCGGCGGCCCTGGCTTTTTACCGTCCGAACAACAAACCCTTCTTAAATATGCTGGAAGCCGGCTTTAAGTATTTTGCCCACAGCAAGCTTTACCTTTGGGAAAAACGCCGACCGACCGAAAAGGAACGGCGGCAAATCGCCGACCGAACCCCCGCGCCAACCCGGGAAAATTATGCAAAAAAGCTGGATAGCGGTCGGTTGCGGGACTTAGCCTGGAGCCTGGACGTTTTGGACTTAAGCAAGCAAAAAGAAAACTAATATGGCCTTAAGCGCAAAAGCAACTCAAGAGTTCGTGCCGATAAAAGAGATACGCGACGGCGTCATCGTGTTAAAGGATGAAGGCTTGCGCGCCATCGTCCTGGCCAATTCTGTGAACCTCTCGCTCAAATCGGAAGACGAGCAAAAAGCGACCATCGCCCAGTTCCAGAATTTTTTGAACACCTTGGATTTCTCGGTGCAAATCTCGGTGCAATCCCGCCGGCTGGACATCCGGCCATACTTGCTCTTGCTGGAAAACCGGATGAAGGTGCAGAGCGAGCCCCTGCTCAAACTGCAGACGAAGGAATACATTGAGTTCATCCGGAATTTCACCGAGTCGGTCAGCATTATGACCAAAAGCTTTTTCGTGGTGGTGCCTTACACACCCACCGTCCTGCGGCAGGAGAAGAGTGTGGTGGACAAATTTTTCTCGCGAAAAAACAAGGCGGAACGGGAGGCGGCGCGGCAGATTGCTTTTGAAGAGAAGCGCTCCCAGCTGGAAGAGCGGGTCGCCGTAATCTCCCAGGGTCTGGGACGCTGCGGCATAAATTCGGCGCAGTTGGGCACCGAAGAAGTGGTGGAAGTGCTGTATAAGGTCTTTAATCCGGGGGAATTGGAAGGCAAGATAAAAGTCGAAAAGTAGAAGGTTGTAAAGTTTATAGAGTAAAATGTCATTTTTGGATAAATTATTAGGCAGAAAAGGGACACCGTCTGAAGAAGCGAATGCTTCCACTTTGGCGGTTTTGCCGGAGGACATTTACGCGGCCGGAAATCTGGAACTGCAGGACATCATCGCGCCATCGGCTCTGAAAATAGAACCGAAGGCGATAAACTTGGGGGAGAAAATCGCCCGCACATTTTTCATAATTTCTTACCCCAGATTTTTGTCCGACAACTGGTTCTCACCGGTTATAAATTTGGATAAAGTTTTCGATATTTCAATTTTTATCCACCCGATTGACACTTCCTTGGCCCTCCGGCAATTCCAGAAAAAAGTCGCCGAAGTGCAGAGCCAGATAAACGTGCGCGAGGCCAAGGGTATGGTGCGCGACCCGATGCTGGACACCGCTTACCAGGACCTGGAAGGTCTGCGCGACAACCTGATTCAGGCGCAGGAAAAAATGTTTGATGTCGGCGTTTACATTACTATTTACGCCGACAACGAAATGGAGCTTTTTAAGGTGGAAAACGAAGTCAAGTCAATTTTGGAATCCAAGCTCATTTACATCAAGCCCGCTCTCTTCCAGCAGGTGGACGGTTTCAAAAGCGTCATCCCCATCAACACCGACCTGCTGGAAATTCACCAGAAGCTCAATTCCGAGCCGTTGTCCTCTATTTTCCCCTTCATCTCTTTTGACCTGACTTCCGACAAAGGCATTCTCTACGGCATCAACCGCCATAATTCCAGCATGGTAATCTTTGACCGCTTCTCGCTGGAAAATTACAATTCGGTTACTTTCGCCAAGTCCGGTTCCGGAAAATCTTACGCCACTAAGCTGGAAATTTTGCGCTCGCTGATGTTTGACACGGACGTCATCGTCATTGACCCGGAACGGGAGTACGAGTTCCTGTCGGAAACGGTGGGCGGCAGATATTTCAATATCTCCCTGTCTTCCGACCACCACATCAATCCCTTTGATTTGCCGATTCCGCGCGAAGATGAAACTGCGGAAGACGTCCTGCGTTCCAACATTATCAACTTAGTGGGCCTTTTCCGCCTGATGCTCGGGGGGCTGACGCCGGAAGAAGACTCCATGGTGGACCGGGCGATTTCGGAAACTTACGCCATGAAAGACATCACGCCGGAATCCGATTTTTCCAACATTGAGCCGCCGTTGCTCTCCGATTTTGAAATGGTGCTCTCCGGCATGGACGGCAGCGATTCCGTCGTGCAGCGGCTGGTAAAATACACCCAGGGGTCCTGGGCCACTTTTTTAAACCGGCCCTCCAACGTGGACATCAACAAAAAATTCGTGGTTTTCTCGGTGCGGGATATGGAAGACGAGCTCAAGCCGGTGGCGATGTACATTATTATGCACTACATCTGGAACACTATCCGAAAAAATCTAAAGAAGCGCATTCTGGTCGTGGACGAGGCCTGGTGGATGATGAAATCCGAGGATACCGCCTCCTTCTTGTATTCCATCGCCAAGCGGGGACGCAAATATTATCTGGGTCTTTCCACCATTACCCAGGACGCGGCCGATTTTATGAAGTCCCCCTACGGCGTACCGATTATCACCAACTCTTCCATACAACTTCTGCTGAAACAATCCCCCACCACCATTGACATCCTGCAACAGACTTTCAACTTGACCGACGAGGAAAAATATCTGCTTCTGGAATCCAACGTCGGGGAGGGTATATTTTTCGCGGGACTGAAGCATGTGGCCATCAAGATAGTCGCCTCCTACACCGAAGACCAGATTATCACCTCTGACCCGTCGCAAATACTCTCTCATAAAAAAGCAAAGGCGGAGCAGGAGAAAGCCGAGCTGGCGGGGAAATAGGCGCTAGGCGCTAGGCGCTAGCTTTGGTATAATGTTGATGATGAGGCTGAAAACTTTTTACTTATTTTTGCTTTTCTTGTTTCCTTTGGGAGCTGGCGCGGCTTCGCCTTCCAGTGTCTTCGTCCGAGTGGCGCCGGAAAACCCCGCGCCGAACGAAGAAGTCACCATTACCCTGGGGAGCTATAGCCAGAATTTAGACAGCGTTTCCATTTCCTGGTCGGTGAACGGTAAAACCGCCGCCACCGGCATCGGCCAAAAATCTTTTTCAATCCAAGCTCCGGCGGCGGGGGTGGAAATGGGGATTGCCGCCAATATCGCCCTGCCGGACGGCAATCTGGAGAAGCTGGTGCGAATCCGGCCCACGGTCATGGCGCTCCTGTGGCAAGCAAACGACGCCTATACTCCTCCTTTTTATAAAGGCAAGGCCTTGCCCATCGCCGAGAGTTCGGTAAAAATCGTGGCCATACCAGAAATCAAAAGCGGTTCCGGGACCGTCAGCCCGAAAAATATGGTCTACGCCTGGAAGAAAAACTACTCCAACGACCCGAGTGCTTCCGGCTACGGCAAGGATTATTATATTCTGGATAATGACTATCTGGAGGACAGGAACAATGTCAGCGTTACCGCCTCCACCACCGATGGCAAATATTCTTCCGCCGCCAATGCTAACCTAAACACATTTGAGCCGAAAATGTTGTTTTACAAGAGCGACTCGGAACTCGGCACAATTTGGGAACATGCCCTGCAAAACGGCCACAAAATAGAGGGCGAGGAGATTATTGAGGCGGCGCCTTACTTTATTTCGCCCGGCAATATCCGCACCCCTTCGTTCACCTGGGCTTGGTCCATTAACGGCACTTATGTGAGCACGACCGGCATCCGAAAAAATGTCTTGCCGGTCCGGGCGGAGAGCGGCACTACCGGCGCGTCCCGCATCAAACTGGAAGTCCATAACAAATATAAATTGCTTACCTCCGTCGCCAAAGAAATCCGCATAGAATTTTAAAAATGAAAAAATTTTTACCATACATTTTAATACTGATTATTCTGTTTGGACTGTTTGGCTCTATGACGGGGGTAAATGCGGAAGAGTATAAATTCCTGGCGCCGTTGCCGGGGACAGGAACGACTTTTGATCCAACAAGTGTGGGAGGAAAAGAGGGCAGCGATGCGCTGGGAAAGTATTTGAATGCCATGATAAAGCTCTTCATCGGCGTTTGCGCGGTGCTGGCGGTGATAATGATAGTGCTGGGCGGCATAGAATATATGACCAGCGAACTGCCCGGCAACAAAGAAAGCGGCAAGAAAAAAATCACCCAAGCGATTTTCGGTCTCCTGCTGGCCCTCGGCGCCTGGGTCATTTTGAATACTATAAATCCAAACTTGCTAAATACTAAATTAGAAAGCTTGGGTACGGTAACGGTGGAGGTAGCTCTAGATGAAGCGAATCTTGAACAAACCGAAGGCGCTCAGGCTAAAACCATTAGAACTTTTGCAACTTCAGGATCTACTAGTGCAGGGGTTTCTGCTTTTGTGGATCAATATTGCTCTTCATTATCAAAAATTACCGTAAACACATCATCAAAACGAGCGAGCTTTTGTTCTGGCTCCAACTGTGTTTCGGTGCCCATAAACGTAGGCTATAAAGGTGTGTCGGAGCTGGGAACAGCTACGGCTGGAGATAATAAAACTCCAAAAGGGACCACCAAAATAACGGGCGACATACGTGGTCCATATTCCAATGGTAACGCCGCCTTGTCGGGTAATGAATATAATTTAGGCGTAGCTTTTATTAATATTGGGGCTACATCTACTAGTGGCGCTAATCGTGGAATTGGATTTCATGGCTCTTATAATAATAATCTGGGCACCACAAACGGTTGCGTAAGAATGACAAATGACGACCTAGCCGCTCTGGCGCCATGCATGAAAACCGGAACAACTGTAACCATACAATAATAAAATGACCAATCGAAACTTTATACTTTTAATAATAATTCTGATAATAATCCTCGCGGCGGTTTTCGGGTTTTTGTATTTTAAGCGGCCGCCAGCTACACCGACGGCAGACGGCGGCGGCACAAACTTTTTTTCGCAATTCAATCCTTTCGGGAACGGAGGAGTAAAACCGCCTACCACTACAACTCCGCCGGTAGATGTTTCGGGTTATGAGCCGCCGACAGCAGGCGTGGAGTCCAAACTTACTAAAATCTCAAGTATGCCGGTCGCGGGATATGG
>CAZPJV010000008.1:0-1775 GCA_964586975.1 uncultured Candidatus Saccharibacteria bacterium | reverse complement strand
CTCCCAAGGAGAGGGAGAAAATACCGAACAGGTTTCACCTCTTGCCCCTCCCCCTGGGGGAGGGGTTGGGGAGAGGTCAGAAACTCCCGCCCCCCCCGAAACCGAATTTGTTCCCGCACTACGCTATGTGGCTCGAGCGACCGGAAATATCTACCAAACTTTCGCCGATAAAATAGAGGAGCGGAAATTTTCCAGCACCATCATTCCGAAAGTTTACGAGGCGCTTTTTGGGAATGCGGGCGAAACCGTCGTTATGAGATATCTCAAGGGCGACGGCCGAACCATAGAGACTTTTGTCGGCAAGTTGCCGGAGGAAATTCTGGGGGGCGACAGCTTGGCGGAGATTGAGGTCCGAGGCGCGCTTCTGCCGGCCAATGTGCAGGAAGTGAGTCCGGCTCCCGACGGTAAAAGTATGTTCTATTTATTCCAAACCGAAGAAACCACCGTCGGCACGATTCTTGATTTTGCGAGCGACAAAAAAACCCAAATCTTCGATTCGGCTTTCAACGAGTGGCTGTCTTTTTGGCCGGAGAGTAAAATTATCACTCTGACCACCAAACCATCCTATCTGGCTCCGGGATACATGTATAAATTGGATGTCGGCACAAAAAGTTTCCTGCAGGTTTTGAACGGAATCAACGGCCTGACTACCCTCGCCAGTCCGGACGGCAAAATGGCGCTAATCGCAGACAACACTCTGGCGCTAAGCATTTACCACCTGGACACTAAAATTTCAGAGTCGCTGGGCGTCCGAACTCTACCGGAGAAATGCGTCTGGGGGCGGGGTAGTGAGGTGATTTATTGTTCCGCGCCAAGATTGGGCGTCGGGACAAATTATCCGGATGCGTGGTATCAGGGAGAGATTTCTTTTGACGACCAGATTTGGAAAATAGACGTGGCTGCCGGCAGCGCTTCCATTCTGGCTGACCCCGTGGCGGCGGGAGGCGAAATAATAGACGGCATAAAACTATCGCTGGATGAAGGAGAAAATTACCTGTTTTTCGTGAATAAAAAGGATTCGTTTTTATGGAGAGTTAAACTGAAATAACCCCTACCTGCCCTCCCCCTTATATAAGGGGGAGGAAAAAGGAGGGGGTTAAACACCGCCGATGTATTTGATTACTACGCGACGAGCACGCCCAGCGCCGATAGATTCGGTCTCTAGGTCGCTCGCGTCCGATAGAAATTCGTGAACAATTCTGCGTTCAAAAGCGGTCATCGGGTCCACTTCAATGTTGGATTTAAAATATCTGGCTCGTTCCGACATCATGTGCGCGATAGCGCGGATGTTTTCTATGTGTTTCTTTTGGAAACCGTTGATATCAATAAGTATAGACCCTCCCCCGACCCCTCCCTTAGCAGGGAGGGGTGTTTCTTCTCCCCCTGCCAAGGGGGAGTGCCTGAAGGGCGAGGGGGTCTTAGTTTCAATAATCCGGTGTATTAAATGGTTGAGCGCCTGCAAGCCTTCGCCTTCGCGGCCGGTAAAAAGATGCGGCTCGCTGACCTCAACCGAAATCCAAACGCTGCCGGGTTTTTCTTCGGTGATGGAAATTGAATTTAAGCCTACGGTGGTCTTTTCTATCAATTCTTTTATTAAATTTTGTATTTCATTTTTGTCCATACTCTTTCTTTTTAACATAGAGCTGCTGCGCGGTCATAAATATATTGCTGGTTATCCAGTAAAGCGCCACCGCGCCGGAAATGCTGTAGGCGATGAAGGCCACCACGAACGGAAAAACATATTTCATCTGCAGATGCATGCTCTTCTGAAAACT
>CAZPJV010000007.1:0-23596 GCA_964586975.1 uncultured Candidatus Saccharibacteria bacterium | reverse complement strand
CTGGTGGTTCGGTGGCGTCCGCAAGGTCGTCGCTACTCCGTAGCGACGACCAGACCTTGGGCATTGGTCATTGTGGTCTTTTTGACACTTTGACCTTTGCCCTGCATTCGCATTTTTTTTTCATCAAAACCGTGCTTCACAAGGAAAAACCGCGTGGAGGACGGTTTTTTCTTTTTAATTAAAATTTTGCTAAAATAAAAATGGTAGTAGGTGAATATCAGCAGGCGTTTACGGATGCTTGCCACCGAATCCAGTATCCATACATCGAGAGTATTTGCGACTAAGGTTTCAAATAGAGTGGTGTATGCAGAACTTCATTAAAAAATGAAAATACTTGGTGTGGAATACTAACGCATTACGATGCGGGAAACTACGATATTCAACCTTGAGCTTTTCTCAAGTTTTTGAGAAATTCAAGGGGTGGTGCAACAGGCGGCATTCCATACATTCCTACGCCACGTTCAACCGCTGGAACGACAAGCGCAAGGTCAACGTCAACCGCAACGACAACGACTGGAACGACAACTGGTGGTTCGGTGGCGTCCGCAACTCTTTCATTTCCCCGACCTTGTGTCGGGGTTTTGTTTGACCAACTGTCCGTGCCAACCGCCAAGCTGTTTGCCAGCCTCGGCTAATTTTTCAGATACGGGAATGTATTTTTTATTATCTAATGCGCCAATTTCCCAAAGTATATATAAAAGAAATTTCAACGTATCGAGTGAAATTATTGCTTTCCTGACAAACGGTTGTTTGTCCTGTTTTTCCAAAAAGCTGGCCACCAATATGCTTTCGATAGTTTGTATAAAATATTTATCTATGGTTTCTGCCAAAGTATATCGCGAAGTTTTTGGAATAGTTGGCATGGAATTTTGCCACATTATGTAGCCAGATTTCATTATTTCCAAAACTGGCAGAATTTTCCAAGTGGGGGGGGGTCTTGTTTGTCATAAATTTTTTATTACTCTAAAATCATACCATGGATGAGCTTAATTTTGAAAAAATAATTTCCGTAGAAAATCTGCTTTCCGCTTGGGAAGAATTTCTACGCGGTAAGAAAAACAAAAAAGATGTGCAGGAATTTCAACTGCATTTTATGGACAATGTCTTATCTCTCCACCACGATCTCAAAAATAAAACCTACGTCCATGGCGGTTATGTAGCATTTAATATTTCCGACCCTAAGCCCCGCAATATTCACAAGGCAACAGTGCGCGATAGATTGCTTCACCATGCTATTTATCGAATTTTATATTCATATTTCGACAAAAAATTTATCCATGATTCATATTCTTGTAGATTGAACAAAGGCACGCATAGAGCAATAAATAGACTTCAGGAATTTCACCGTAAAGTTTCTAAAAACAATACCAAAACCTGCTATGTGTTGAAGTGCGACATCCGAAAATTTTTCGCAAATATAGACCACCAAATTCTAGAAGAAATACTGTCAAGAACTCCCCTTGACACAGGCACTCTCTGGCTCTTGGGGCAGGTGATTAATAGTTTCTACTCTCCCCAAGGTGACTCCTTGGGGAAGAAGGGGTTGCCGCTGGGCAATTTAACTTCCCAGCTTCTGGTGAATATTTATATGAACGAGTTTGACCAGTTTATGAAAAGAGAATTAAAAATAAAATACTATATTAGATATGCCGATGATTTTGTAATATTAAATACCACCAAAACAGACCTTTTGCTTACACTACGATATATCGTAGTATTTCTACGCGAGAGATTGAAACTAGAACTGCACCCTGACAAAGTTTATATCAAAACTATTTATTCTGGCGTGGATTTTCTCGGCTGGGTGCATTTTCCGAAACATAGGGTTTTACGAACAAACACGAAGAGAAGAATGCTGAAAAGTTTAGAAAATAGTCCAACGCCAGAAACTATTCAATCATACCTTGGTATGCTATCACACGGTAATGCCCATAAATTACTCAGATTTTGCAAAAACTAAAAAAGTGGTATACTTAAGGTATGGACATCAAAGACCTAAATAAATCCCAATTAATTTTACTGGCGGTGCTTTTGTCGTTCATCACTTCCATCGCCACCGGCATCACCACGGTAACCCTGATGCAGCAGGCGCCGGCTTCCTTTACGGTTCCGGTTACTCGCATTGTTCGGGAGACGGTGGAAAAAATTGTGCCGGCTGAAAGCGAACCCAAACCCCAAGCACTGTCAGCGGAAGAAAAAAAGCTCCTGGAAGATTTAAAAGCCATCAAGCCGCTGACCGTTACTTTATTTTTAAAAGGCGAAACCGAAGATAAAATTCTGGGAACCGGGTTGTTTTTGGGCGACAATAAAGTTGTGATTGCATCTATTATTGAAGAACCAAAAGAAGGGGAAGTGTATGTAGTGAAAAGTATTCTGGGTGAGCAAAAAGTTTCCAAGGTGACGGTAGAAAAAGATTTTACTATTATTGAATTGGTTGAGGTCGCGGTGGAAACTACACCGGATCCCAATAATCCAAATACTGATACTAATAACGAGACCAGTCCCAACAATTCTAATTAATAAAAATATATGCCGCCCCTGAATAGATTCACAACCAAAGCCAAGGAAGCGATTAAAAAAGCCCACGAGCTCGCGATTGAGCGCGGGGTTAACCACGTGTCCACCCTGCATCTGCTGGCGGCGCTCTTGCTGGCCGAGGAGTCCATAGTTAATTCCATTTTGGACAAGCTGGAAATTGACACCGTGCTCCTGACCGATTCGGTGCTGGAACTCATCGAACTGCCGGAAACTCGCAGCACGATTTCGCCGTCGTATCAGATTTATCTCAATCCGGATTTGGCGCAGGTTATTGAACAGTCGGTGAAACTGGCGGAGTATATGAAGGACGATTTCGTGTCCACGGAGCATCTTTTTATCGCGATACTGGAAATCGGCAACGAGGCCCGCGAGACGCTGGCGCGCTTCCGCATTCACAAAGACCAAGTGATGAAAGTTTTGGAAGAGCTCCGAGCCCAGAACATTACCGATGTGTCCGAGCCCAAAAAATTCAGACTGCTGCTAAAATATACCCGTAATCTCACCAAACTTGCCCGCGAAGATAAGCTGGATCCGGTCATCGGCCGCGACAACGAAATTAACCGCATCATGCAAATACTTTCCCGCCGCACCAAAAATAATCCGATACTCATCGGCGAGGCCGGTACCGGCAAGACCGCGGTGGTGGAAGGACTGGCTCAGATGATTACCAAAAACAATGTGCCGGAATCGCTCAAAGACAAAGAGCTGGTGTCGCTGGACTTGGGACTTTTGGTGGCCGGCACCAAGTACCGCGGAGAATTTGAAGAGCGGCTCAAAGGCATTGTCAAAGAAATCGAGCGTTCGGAAGGGCGAATAATTCTTTTTATTGACGAAATTCACACGATAGTGGGCGCCGGCGGCGCGGAAGGCACCATGGATGCTTCCAATATGCTTAAGCCCGCGCTCTCCCGGGGAGAACTGCGGGCTATCGGCGCGACTACCTTGCGCGAATATCAAAAGCATATAGAAAAAGATCCGGCCCTGGCCCGGCGTTTCCAGCCGGTTTATATTGACGAGCCGGACATAGAGGATGCCATCGCCATTTTGCGCGGGCTTAAAGAGCGCTACGAACTTTTCCACGGCATCCGCATTACCGATGATGCTATTGTGGCGGCGGTTAATTTTTCTTCGCGCTACATTACCAATCGCTTCCTGCCGGACAAAGCGGTGGACTTGATTGATGAAGCCTCGTCCTCCTTGAAAATCATGCTGGAGAATAAGCCGCCGGTTTTGGAAGATGCGCACCGGAAAACCATGCGTCTGGAAATTGAAAAAGAGGCGCTGAAAAAAGAAATAACCCAGAGCAATGAACATTCCAACAAGCAGAAGGAAAAAGAAATAAAAAACAGAATTAAAGAAATAGACAAGGAAACCAGCAATCTCTCCGAGAAAACCCGCGAGCTGGAACTTAAATGGCAAAATGAAAAAACAACGGTAGCGGAAATTCGCGCTATCAAGAAAGAGCTTGAAAGTATCCGACTGGAAGCCGAGGACGCGGAAATGAAAGCCAACCTGTCGCTGGCGGCCGAGATCCGCTATGGCAAAATTCCAGCGCTCAAAAAAGAATTGGACACCAAACTGGCGCGCCTGAAAAAATTGCAGAAGTCCCGCCGAATTTTGAAAGAAGAAATTACCGCCGAAGATATCGCCGAAGTGGTTTCGCGCTGGACGGGTATTCCGCTGACCAAGATGCTGGAAGAAGAGCGGGAGAAGCTTGAGAAATTGGAAATGGAATTGAAAAAGCGCGTGGTGGGCCAGGACGACGCCATCCGGCGGGTGGCGGATGTAATCCGCCGTTCGCGCGCCGGCATCGGCGATCCCAGCCGGCCAATCGGCTCGTTTATTTTCCTCGGTCCCACCGGCGTGGGCAAGACGGAGCTGACCAAGGCCCTGGGGCAGTTTATGTTCAATGACGACAATGCCATTATCCGAGTAGATATGTCCGAATATATGGAACGGCATTCCGTTTCCAAACTTATCGGTTCGCCCCCGGGCTATGTCGGCTACGATGAAGCGGGGCAATTGACCGAAGCCGTGCGCCACCGCCCCTACGCCGTGGTGCTGTTTGATGAGGTTGAGAAGGCGCATCCGGAAATTTTCAATATGCTTTTGCAGGTTATAGACGAAGGTCGGTTGACTGACGGCAAAGGGCGGGTGGTCAATTTCAAAAACGCCATTATTGTGCTTACTTCCAATATCGGTTCGCAGTTTGTGGAAAAAATGGAATCTATCGGCTTCTCCAACAATTCGCCGATTGCGGATTACGGCAAGATGAAAGAAAAAGTGTTGGAGGCGCTCAAGGATCACTTCCGACCCGAATTCCTAAACCGCCTGGATGAGATTATTGTCTTTGACGTATTGTCGGAGGTGGCGATAAAAGAAATAGTCAATCTGCGCATCAAAGTGGTAATGGAACGCTTGAACACCAAAGGCATAAGTTTTGAAATTACGGACGAAGCGCTGTCGCACTTGGCCAAGGCAGGTTACGATCCGCATTACGGCGCGCGGCCGCTCAATCGGCTGATTCAGAATAAAATTCTGAACCCGATAGCGTCGTTCATAATTTCCAACAGCGCCAAGAAAGGGGATACGGTGCAGGTATCCGCCAAAGACAGCGAGCTGGCAATTGACCTCAAGAAGGGCCATGGCGCTCACGGCAAGATAAAAAGCCCCATCGGCGTCCGCCCGAAGTCTTCGGTGTAAGCGTTGCGTGAATTTTTGTATTTGCTAGAATAAAAATATGAAGAAACAAGCCAAGAGAACAGCTGAAAAATATGTGACGGAAAAGACTTTTGAGAGAAATATGGCAAGTATTGCCAAATCTTTTACACGTGTCAATCAGGCTCTAGAGGAGCACGGAAAGATACTCCAGCAAATTCTTGGAGAGCTTAAAACAATGCACGAGGAAAATAAGTATTTTCGGGCAAGCATTTCTAATTTAAATCTTGAAGGTTCTTCTTATGACCGCAGAATCGAGAATCTCGCCATGCGGGTGGAAAAGCTGGAATCTAAATCAAAGTAGCGGTAAAAAAGTGCAAAAAAGCGTTTTTTATGCTATTTTATAGCTGTTTGTCGTTCGCGTCGGTGGTAGAGCGGTCAATTACAACAGACTGTAAATCTGTCGGCCTTAGGCCTACGTAGGTTCGAATCCTACCCGACGCACACCCTTGCATTTTTGGGGAAAATATGTTATAATAGCATAGTGGGTTAAGAGCTGATTTAACTCTTTTCTTGCTTATTTAATATAATGTGGTATATTTAAGGCAAATTTAAAAAATTGTGCCCCGACCTTTATGGCGACCATATCCTTTAAACCCAAAAAAATAACAAAGAATATAATTTCCCCACTCCAGGCCCGTTCTTCGGACGTGGTTATGAACCGTTTCGGATTGACACTCGACGGTAAGCGCCGAACCCTGGAAGAAATTGGCAAGAAATACAACATTACCCGCGAGCGCGTGCGCCAAGTGGAGGATGCGGCTATTGCGCTCATAAAAAAATCGGGCGCCTATAAAAAAGAGCAGGCCGCCTTTGAAGAACTCAAACAGCTGGTGCACAAGCTGGGCGCCATTGTCGCCGAGCACGAACTTCTCTCCCATATTTCCAAAGATCCCGCCACCCAGAACCATGTGCACTTCATGCTGGAACTCGGGGACGCCTTTAAGAAACACCGCGAGGATGAGCACTTCCGCGCGCGCTGGAGCGTGGATGATGAGATGACCGACAAGGTTCACGATGCCCTGCGCAAGCTCTATGTTTCGCTGAAAGATGAAGATATCGTGCCGGAGACGGAAATGATTAAAAGATTCTTTGACCACTTGAAGGACGTGGCCGAACATTATCGGGACGAGGAAATAGTCAAGCGGTGGCTGTCCATTTCCAAGGCGGTTTCCAAAAATCCGCTGGGGGAATGGGGGCGGGCGACCTCGCCCAATATCCGCACCCGCGGGGTCAAGGACTATGCGTTTCTGGTAATGCGGCGCCACGGCTCGCCCATGCATTTTAAAGAAGTGGCGGACGCGATTTCAAAAATTTTCGGAAAGAAAATCCATTATGCCACCTGCCACAACGAACTAATTAAAGACCCGCGCTTCGTCTTGGTGGGCCGGGGCATGTACGCGCTCGCGGAGTGGGGCTATAAGGAAGGTATTGCCCGGGAAGTCATTCAAGATATTCTGAAAAAATCGGGTTCTCTGAGCCGGGACGAGATTGTGAAAAGAGTGATGAAAGAGCGCTACTTCAAGAAAAATACCATCCTAGTCAATCTGGCTAACAGTAAGTATTTTAGGAAGAACAAAAACGGCCAGTATACGCTGGTATAAGTTGTATTTTTCTCTCCGTTTGTATTAAAATAGAAGTATGGCAGATGCAGAGGCGCCAAAAACTTGGGTAGATGTAATTTTTGACGCGATTGAAACTGTTGTTGCTAAGTACTGGTACTGGCTTTTAATCATCGCGCTGGCGTATCTTCTCTGGCGATACAATGCCTGGAAGGGTGTTTTTGCGGTGGTCGGCACGATTATCTTAGGCTGGGTGGCTTGGAAACTATGGGTGCACTACATCCAGCAGGATTTTATTTCCGGCATTGATTACATTCTCCTGGAAATTATTCCCCCACGCGAAGTTTTACGGAGCCCCAAAGCGATGGAGCTTTTTATAACAAACGCTTTGTATCACTGGAGCTTCAAGGGCGGCAAGGAGGAATATTGGCAGGGCGCGGTCTGGTTCTGGTTTTCGCTGGAGATTGCATCCATTGACGGGCAGGTCCATTTTTATATCCGGACACCGACCCGCATCCGCTCGCTGATTGAGACGCAGATGTATGCGCAGTATCCGCAGGCGCAGGTCAAAGCGGTGGAAGATTATACTCTGGGAGTGGACGAGATAACTCCGGAAAGCGACTGGAACGGCTGGGGTTGCGAGTTCAGGCTCCTGAAACCGGAGGCCTTTCCGCTGAAAACTTATCTGGATTTCGATTTGAATGAGGACCCCAAAGAGGAATATAAAGTTGACCCAATTTCGCCGGTGATAGAGTTTCTCGGGTCGCTGAAAAAAGGAGAACAGGCCTGGGTCCAGTTTGTTATCCGGCCTTCCAAGAAAAAATATCACAAGAAAGGTACCTTATTCGGCTGGCATTGGTGGGAGGTGGAAGCGCGGGAGGAGCTGGAACGGTACGTGGAACCATACACTCAATATAAGGTGCAGACCCTTCACCCGACCAAGGACGTGGCCAAAGAAGTTCGCGTGCCCAGGTATCTGGAAAATACCATGAAAGCTATGTCCGCCAAAACCGGCAAAATCGGTTTTGATACCGGGGTGCGCGTGATGTATGTCGCCAAAAAAGAAATATTCCCGCCGGGGCACCGGACCAATGCCTCTCGCGACGTCCGCCTTATCTTTCGCCAGTATGCCAAGCCGGATTGCAACGGGCTGGAACGTTTCAACTCTGCCCAAGGAGATGCCTACAGCGGCATTTTCACGGCTTCTGCCAAGACAGTCATGCTCCTGGCTAATCGCATGCTGCACGAATACCGGGAGCGGGCTTTTTTTCACTTGCCGTTGCGGCACCATATTTTTTCCCAGCATTACTGGAATTGGCCTTTTCCTGGAGTTATGTCGGTGGACGGAATTATTAAAGCTTATGTCCACCATCAAACTTTTGTCCTAAACGTGGAAGAACTCGCGACCATGTGGCATTTTCCGGGCCAGATTCTCAAAGTGCCGACTCTGGAGCGCATTGAGTCCCGCGAAGCCTCGCCGCCGCCGAATTTGCCGACTTAAAATTAATTTATGCAGCCGAAAGCTTCTCTTTATTTGTTTGGTGCGGTTTTATTGCTGGGGGCTTTCCACTTTTTGCTTTTCAGCCCGCCGGCCGGGTTCCCCGTCGGGCAGACCATAAATGTCGAGCCGGGTTTTAGTTTAGAAAAAGTGTCTACTACGCTTCAAGCAGAAAAAGTCATACGTTCTCGGGCGGCTTTTGAATTTTTTGTTATTCTTTTTGGTGGCGAGAAAAAAATCCAACCCGCCTTTTACAATTTTTCCGAAGAACTGCCGGTGTTTGCCGTGGCTTGGCGCATCGGGGGCGGTAAGTTTTTTATGCCCCCGGTCAGCGTGACCATTCCCGAAGGTTTTGATTTGGAAGAAATCGCAAATGCTTTTGAGAAAAAACTGCCCAATTTTAATAGAGAGCGATTTTTGCTTTTGACGGTGGACCAAGAGGGCTATCTTTTTCCGGACACTTATTTTTTTCTGAATACGGACGGAGAGAAAGAAGTTATAATCTCCCTGTCCGAAAATTTTGAAAAGAAGATAGAACCGCTGCGCTCCGAAATTGCCGCTTCCGGCCGGACGGAACACGAAATCATAACCATGGCTTCCATTATAGAAGGGGAGGCGAACGGCGACGGGGATCGCGGGCTGATTTCCGGGATTCTTTGGAAAAGGTTTAAAATAGGTATGGCGCTGCAGGCGGATGCCGCGCCCATAACTTACGAAAAAAAGGGCCTGCCGGAGACGCCAATCGGGAATCCCGGACTGGAATCCATTGTCGCCGCCCTCCACCCGGAGGCCTCGCCCTATCTGTATTATCTGCATGACCCGGAGGGTAATATTCACTACGCCAAAAATTTTGCCGAGCACACCGCGAACCGAGCCAAATATTTAAAATAATAAAAACATGAGAAAACACAATTTTGCTTTTATAGATTTGGAGACGACCGGCTTAAATCTCTTGAAGCACGAGATTATTGAAATCGGCTGTGTTTTGACTACGCCGGACTTGCAAGTCATGGAAGAGTTTGAGCTGAAAATAAAACCGGAGCAAATTGAAACTGCCGACCCGGTTTCTTTGAAAATAAGCCATTATGACCCCGGCCGCTGGGAGTCAGCCCACAGTTTGGAAAAAGCTATCAAGATGTTGGCCGAAAAAGTTAAAGACTCAATTATGGTGGGGCATAATGTGGCTTTTGATTCGGGATTTCTGGAACGCGCCTTCAGCCGGACCGGAGTATCCAATACCATGCATTACCATAAATTGGATACCGTATCGGTGGCTTGGGCCAAGATGCATAAGGACCCCGACCTGGAACATTTTTCTTTGCGCGAATTATGCGTGCGTTTCGGCATAAAAAACGAGCAAGCGCACACCGCGCTGTCCGACGCCCGCGCGACCTACGAACTTTACAAAAAATTAATGGAATTGTAGGGTGAAATCATGAAAAGAGAGACGGTTTTCGTCGGTCTATCGGGGGGTGTGGATAGCGCTGTGTCGGCGGCTCTATTGAAGCGGCAGGGCTACGAAGTGGTAGGAGTTTTTATGAAGACTTGGCATCCGGATTTTTTGGAATGCAACGAAGAAGAGGAGCGCCGCGACGCTATGCGCGTCGCGGCGCATCTGGATATCCCATTTCTGACTTTTGATTTGGAGAAAGTTTATAAAAAAGAAGTAGCGGATTATATGATTCGCGAATATCGCGCTGGCCAGACGCCCAACCCGGATGTGATGTGCAACCGGGAAGTGAAATTCGGTGCGTTTTTGAAAAAAGCGCTGGCGATGGGAGCGGATTTCGTAGCTACCGGCCATTATGCTAACCTCACCCCCAACCCCTCTCCTTACAGTAAGGAGAGGGGAGGAATTGCGAAGCAAGGAGGGGTGAGGTTATCAAAAGGCGCAGACCCCGTCAAAGACCAGAGCTATTTTCTCTGGACTTTGAATCAAAAACAGCTTTCCAAAATTATTTTTCCCGTTGGCCACTTGCGGAAGTCGGACGTTCGCAAGCTCGCGAAAAAATTCAAATTGCCGGTGGCAGAAAAAAAGGACAGCCAGGGCATTTGTTTCCTTGGGCCGGTGGACCTCAAGGTTTTTCTCAAGCATTATATTAAAGAAAAAAAAGGTGACGTAATCGTCATGCCGAGCGAAAGCGAGGTACACAAAACAGGAGTAATAGGGCATCATAACGGCGCGGTATTTCATACCTTGGGCGAACGCCATGGATTTACCATTACAAAAAAAAGCCCCACAGACGGGCCATATTACATTATCGGCAAAAATACCAGGAAAAATATTTTAATAGTTTCAGATAACCCCTCCCATCCTCCCCTTACAGTAAGGGGAGGTGCCGAAGGCGGAAGGGTTAAAAAATTAAAAAATTGTAATTGGGTTTCAGAATTTCCCAAGCCTGACAAGACTTATACCGCCCAGATACGTTATCACGGCGAACTTTTATCCTGCAAAGTAAGGCGCGCGAGGTTAAACCTTGCGCAGGTGGTTTTCAAAAAACCGGTTTTGGTCGCCCCCGGCCAATCCTGCGTGGTGTATGATGGCGACGTTTGCTTGGGCGGCGGAGTGGTTGTATAATATTCAGATGCAAGAATTTTTTACGCAAAATAGCGAATTGACTTTACGATTATTTTTAGCGGTCGTTTTGGGCATGGTTATCGGGGCGGAAAGGCTACTGGTGCATAAGGAGGCGGGCATGAAAACGCACGCGCTGATTTCTATGGGTTCGGCGTTATTTGTCGTTATTTCAGAAATATTATTTGTCGGATATGAAGGTATCGGAGGTTTTGACCCAACCCGCATGGCTTCAATGATAATCGTCGGCATTGGATTTTTAGGCGCCGGTTCTATTATCCATCAGGGTGCGCGCCCCATGGGTCTGACTACCGCCGGCGGCATGTGGGTCACGGCGGGCATCGGCATGGCTGCCGGCTTCGGACTTTACGCTTTAGCGGTAATTGCCACGATTCTGGTACTTTTCATTTTTGTGGTCATGAATATGATTGAAAAGCCGATTCGTAAAATTTCCGACGGTCTGGACAATTCGGGGAGCTAGCAATTTTTCAAGCCGATGGAAGCCAACGAAATTAGAGCCAAATTTCTAAATTTTTTTAAAAACCGCGGGCATAAAATAATGCCCTCCTCTTCTTTGGTACCCAGCGACCCCTCGGTGCTTTTCACGACCGCCGGCATGCAGCAATTCAAGCCATACTATACGGCCCCGGAAAACGCCGATAAAGATTTTGGTACCAGAAACATTACTACCGCACAAAAATGTGTTCGCACCGGGGATATAGACGAAGTGGGCGATGCCACCCACCTGACTTTTTTTGAGATGCTGGGTAATTTTTCCTTCGGCGGTTATTGGAAAAAAGAGGCAATCCACTACGCTTACGATTTTATTGCCAAAGAACTGGGGCTGGAGATTGATTACGTTTCCATTTTCCGCGATGATGCCAGCGGCATTCCGGCGGACGAAGAATCCAGAGAAATCTGGAGCGGCATTGATCCGAAATTGAAAATCAAGGCGCATAATAAAGAGGATAACTTTTGGGGTCCCACCGGCGACGAGGGCCCCTGCGGGCCGACCACGGAGATTTATATTAACGGCGTGGAAATTTGGAATATCGTTTTTAATGAATTTTATAAGACCAAAGAAGGGGAGTATAAACCGCTGGCGGTCAAGGGCATAGATACCGGCATGGGCCTGGAACGGCTGTTGGTCCAAGTGCAGAAAAAAAATAATGTTTACGAAACGGATCTATTTAATGATGAACAAACAAAAGAAGAACGGATAGTCGCGGACCATGTCAAAACAGCCCTTTTTATGATTTCTGACGGAGTGGTTCCTTCCAACACTGGCGCTGGATATGTTTTACGAAGATTAATAAGACGAGCGATGGTTTTTTCAAAAAACTCACCCAAAGACCAGATAAATAAAATAAAGAAAATTTACCAAGGGGTTTATGACCTGGACGATAAAGGCGAAATAGAAAAAGAAGAAAATAAATTCAGGCAAACCATGCAAAATGGTTTGAAAGAATTTGAGAAGGGCACCGACCCGTTTGTGCTGGCAACGACCTACGGCTTCCCGATCGAATTGACGGAAGAACTGGCGCAGGAAAAAGGGATTAAAATAGACCGCGAAGATTTTGACAAAAAAATGGCGGAGCATCAGAAACTTTCACAGACCGCTTCGGCCGGGATGTTTAAGGGCGGATTGGTAAATCACGACTCTAAAACAATTCGCCATCACACCGCGCACCACTTGTTGCTGGCGGCGCTACAGGCCGTGGTGGGCCCGCAAGTCAAACAGCGGGGCAGTAATATCAACGAAGAGCGCCTGCGCATAGACTTTCTATGCGACCACAAATTATCCGACGCAGAAAAGAAAAAAGTGGAAGCGTGGGTCAATGATAAAATAAAAAGGCAGTTAAACGTTGTGCGCAAGGAAATGCCCTTAGCCGAAGCGGAAAAAACCGGTGCGGAACGAGAATTTGGAGCTAAGTACGAGGATACCGTATCTCTTTATTTTATCCTGGACGAAAACGGCAATACTGTATCTAAGGAATTCTGCGGCGGTCCGCACGTGCAGAACACCGGCGAGCTTGCCGAATTCAAAATTCTCAAAGAGGAAGCGGTGGCGCAGGGCATCCGCCGCATCAAGGCGGCGCTTCTGTAATTTCTGTTTTGGAGTGTGGTATACTTATTGCATGGGAATTTTTTCTAAAAGTGAGATTACAGAAGAGCTAATGCTGTCTTTTCACATCGGGTCGGCTATGGTGGGCGGAGCGCTTTTTATGCCGCAGAAGTCCGGCCTGCCGAAAATAATTTTCTCGGTGGTGGAGCCTATTGCCGCGGAAGAAAAATTCAACACCGGGCGCTTTTTGTCGCGGACCTTGAAATCACTGGAAATAGTTGCCGACAAAATCAGCAAATCCGGTCTCGGTGCGCCCCGGCGTATTTTTTGCGTGCTGGCGTCGCCGTGGTTCGTTTCGCAGACCCGGGTCATTTACCTTAAAAAGAATAGCCCCTTTGTTTTTACCGAAAAAATTGCCGACGAGCTGATTAAAAAGGAGATTAAGCTTATGAGCGATGAACATTTGTCGCCATCCGGCGGCAGGCAAGGCGCCATTCGGCCCATCGAGCTTAAAAATATTAAAACCTCGCTCAACGGCTACGATACCGAGGAACCCTTATATAAAAAGGTGAAGGAGCTGGAGATGAACATTTTTATTTCCATGGGCGAGGAATCCGTGTTCCTAAAAATGGAGGACGTGATAAGAAAATTTTTCCATTTCACGGAGATAAAATTTTCGTCTTTCGCGATGGCTTCCTTTACCGCGGCGCGCGATTTTAGCCCGGAGCGGGAGAATTTTCTGCTGGTGGATATCGGCGGGGAGATCACCGATATATTCATGGTAAAGAAAAGTGTTCTGCGCGACTCCATTTCTTTCCCGTTAGGGCGCAATTTTTTCAGCCGTAGCGTCGCCGCGGGCCTTGGTGCCACCATCAGTGAAGCGAATTCGTTAATCTCGCTTTTCAAGGACGGGCATGCGGAAGCAACGGTAGCCGGCAAGCTCCGGGTAAGCATAAACCAGCTTCAGGGAGAATGGCTTAGGCAATTTCAGGAATCACTCGCCAATCTTTCGAACGACATTTCCATTCCCGCCGCGGTGTATCTGACCGCGGAGCCCAATTTTGCCAATCTTTTTGCGGATACCATTAAAGCGGAACAGTTCAGCCAGTACACCTTAGCCGAGGCAAAATTTGAGATTACTGTTTTAGATGCAAATCTTCTGCATCGCCTGGCGTCTTTCGAGCCGTCGGCGGCGCGCGACCCCTTCCTCATAATTGGCTGTGTTTACATTAACCGCTTTTTGGTTAAAATGTAATTGTCATGCCGAAGCCTCTCTTACGAGACGTAGTGCAACGCAAAGCCGCCGTAAAAATTTCGCCAGCCGGTGGTGAGTTGCCCAAAATTCCGGTACAGCGGCGGTCCCGATACATGCTTTGGTCGGTGGCAATTTTTTCCGCGGCCTTCCTGCTCTTGGCACTTTCCTTTCTGTTTGGCCAAGCTAAAGTGGAAGTTTATCCCAAAACGGAAGCAATAACGCTCAATGAAAATTTTTCGGCGGTTAAGGTTTCCGAAAACGACAGCTTGGTTTTTGACTTGGTGGTTATTTCCGGAAAAGAAAGCGAGACCGTTGAAGCGAACGCGGAGAGGGAATTGTCCGAAAAAGCCGCCGGCACCGTCGTAATTTTTAATTCTTACAGCTCCGCCTCCCAGCGTTTGGACATTGACACCCGTCTCTCGGGCTCCAATGGTAAGCTCTACAAAACCCAAAAACAAATAACCGTGCCGGGGATGAAAGCGGACGGCACTCCCGGCTCGGTGGAGGTTCCAATTTACGCCGCGGAGGCGGGGGAAGAATACAATGCCGGCCCGCTGGATTTCCAGATTGTCGGTTTCCAGGGCACGCCCAAATACGAGAAATTCAAAGTCAGAACCAAAACGGAGACGGCAATAACGGGTGGGTTTATCGGCACCAGCTTGGTGGCAACCGAGGCTGACAAGCAGGCCGCTGTGAATAAGCTTCAGACCACTCTGAAAGAAAAACTTTTTAAAAAAGCCATTGGCCAGATTCCGGACGGATTTATTTTGTTTAAAGACGCGGCGGCCTTTGTGGTGGACAAAATTGATTTGCCGTTGGGTCAGACAGAGCTTCTGGTAACGGTAGAGGGCACTCTCTATGGGTTACTGTTTAACGAGCAAGAGCTCACCAAGAAAATCGCGGAGAAAAAACTGGCGGGCTATGATGGCAGTGAAATTTACATTCATAACATTCGCGACCTTGACTTCACACTGGCGCCCGTGGGTGACGTATCGCTTCAGGAAATGACTAGTATAAGTTTTAATCTATCCGGTTCCGTCCCGGTGGTATGGAAGCTGGATGTTGAAAAATTTACCGCTGAGCTCCGGGGCCGGAATAGGAAAGATTTTGTATCCATTTTATCCCAATACCAAAATATTGACCACGCCGAACTGACTCTCTTCCCGCTTTGGCTCCGCACCATTCCCGACCAACCTGATAAAATAGAAGTCAGAGTGAATTATCCCGCCGAGCTGAATTAGCTGCTGAATTAACCCTGGAGTTTGACGCCTTATTTTATTTTTAGTATTATGGCGCTATCTTAATGAACGATTCTAAAAATGAAAAAGTGGCCACCGCGCGAGGCGTGGTGACGGAAGCTCTACCGAACACTTTGTTTCGGGTGACGCTGGACAATGGCCTGGAGAGCAGGGAGGAAATTCTGGCTTATCTCGGCGGCAAAATGCGGATGCATCGGATTAAAGTTTTAATCGGGGACAAGGTGGAGGTCGTGCTTGACCCCTACGGCGGCAAAGGCAGGATCGTGAAAAGGTTGTAATTTTAAAAATAGTAGTGTAGAATGAGTCTTACGTTTTTAATGGGATTTTAAAAGTTCAAAAAGGCTGAAAAATAAGGGTTTTATCCTTGTTTTTCGGTTGGGTTGTTTTATTTTGGGAATTTACAATGAAGATCAAGTCGGCGGTAAAGAGAATTTGCGCTAAATGCAAAATGGTCAAGCGGGCCGGGCATTTGAGGATTATTTGTTCTAACCCGAAACACAAACAGAAGCAATAATTTATGAGGATTCTTGGCATTACCATACCAGATGAAAAAAGGCTTGAAATCGGACTCTCTGCCATTTATGGCATAGGGATTCCCAGCGCTCGCCGGATTCTGGATCAAGTGGGGATAGCTCGCGGTAAAAAAGCGAAAGACTTGTCTCCGGAGGAAGAAAACAGCATCCGCGCCGTAGTTGAAAAAATTACCATTGAAGGAAATTTAAAAAGAGAAATTGCCGCAAATATCAAAAGGCTCAAGGACATTAAAAGTTTCCGCGGTGTCCGCCACCTGAAACGTCTGCCGGTTCGCGGCCAGCGCACCAAAACCAATTCTCGCACCGTGCGGGGCAACGTCCGCAAGACCATGGCCTCCGGTCGCCGGAAAGAAAGCAAAACCTAACCCAATGGGCAAGACTAAAATTGCAACTGAAAAGAAAGTATCAACGGCGGAAACGCCAGGCATTCCGGCGCCTGCCAAAACACCGAAGAAAAAAATTACTTCCGGAGTTCTGCACATTGAGGCGACTTTCAACAACACCAAGGTTTTGTTTTCGGACAAAGTCGGCAACACGCTGTTCTGGTCCACTTCCGGCAGTTTGGGATTCAAGGGGGCAAAAAAAGGCACACCCTTCGCCGCTTCCAAAGTTGGGGATTTGATAGGCGGCAAAGCCGCCGCGCTCGGAGTCAAAGATGCGGATGTGGTGGTGCTGGGTGTTGGTTCCGGCCGCGAGCCGGCTATCCGAGCTTTCATGGCGCACGGTATAGAGATAACTTCAATTTTAGATGCGACGCCGGTGCCGCACAACGGACCGAAAGCCAAGAAACCCAGGCGAGTATAACTCAATGATAAATTTTTAATTACCAATTACCAATCAGTAAATGTTAAAAAAACCAAAATTCAAAATAGGCCGCAGGCTCGGGGCGGGAGTTTACGACAAATGTCAAACCCCGAAATTTTCGGCTTCGGCTAAAAGCGGACCGGTCGGCCGGAGGCCCAAGGCGCCGAGCGAATACGGCGCTCAGCTTTTGGAAAAACAGAAAGTGCGATACTCCTACGGCATTACTGAGCGCCAGCTGGCGAATTACGTGAAAAAAGCGGCTCAGCTCAAAGGCGCGGGCACGGCTCCCAGACTGTATGAAAATTTGGAATCGCGGCTGGATAATGCGGTCTATCGCATGGGGCTGGCGCCCTCGCGGCGCGCGGCGCGGCAGATGGTCTCCCACGGCCACTTTATTGTAAATTCGCATCGGGTTACCATTCCCTCCTACGAACTTAAACCGGGCGATGTGATAAAAGTTCGGGAAGGCAGCAAGACCAGAAAAATTTTTGAAAGTTTAGAAGAACGGCTTAAGGATTACAGTGCGCCGGGCTGGTTGGCTTTTGATGTCGGCACTCTGGAGGGGAAAATACTTGATAAACCGCAAAATACCGAAACCTTCCTGGATCTTAACGCCGTGCTGGAGTTTTACAGCCGATAATTTTTTATTTGCTTATTAATTTATCAACTAAAGTTATAAAAATCATGCCTGACTATAACATAATTATGCCTTCCAAGCCCCGCATTATCTTGGAAGACGGCGACAAGGGAGTGTTTGAAATAGACGGCCTGTATCCCGGGTACGGACATACGCTCGGCAACAGCCTGCGCCGGATTATTCTTTCCTCTCTGCCGGGCGCCAGCATCACTTCCATAAAAATTGACGGTGTCACTCATGAATTCCAGACCATGGATGGCATTAAAGAGGATGTGATAGTGATGATTTTGAATTTGAAAAAAATACGGTTCAAGATGCTCTCGGACGAGCCGCAGACGGTAACGCTTGCGGTTAAGGGACCCAAGGAGGTGCTGGCGGGCGACATCAAGACCGGTGGTCAGGTTGAAATTCTGAATCCTGAAATGCATATTGCGGAAGTTACCGGCAAAATCAATTTGAATATTGAGATGAAGGTGGAAAAGGGCCTGGGTTTCATTCCCAAGGAAATTTTCCAGAAAGACAAAGTGGAGGTTGGAATGATTGCGGTGGATGCGATTTTTACTCCGATTCGCCGGGTTTCCTACGAGGTGGAAAATATGCGCGTGGGCGACAAGACCAATCACAATCGCCTGCGCATCGCGATTGAAACCGACGGCACGCTGTCCGCCCGCGACGCGCTTTCCAAATCCATAGAAATTATGATTAACCAGCTTAAGGCCATAATTGATTTTAAGGAACCAGAAGCAGAACTCCAGGAAAAACAGGAATCTGAAAAAAGAGAAGCGCCCAAAGAAACGGACAAAAAGAGTCCCAGTGAAGTCGCGGATGTTTTAAAAACCCGCACCGATAGTCTGGATCTTTCCACTCGGACATTGAACGCACTTTCCGGAGCCAATATCCGGACGCTCGGCGGCCTGGCCCGAAAAAAGCGGGAGGATTTGCTGGAAGTGGAAGGTATCGGCGAGAAAGGCATCGCGGAAATTAAAAAAGTTTTGAATAAGTTTGGATTGACTCTTAAAGAATAAAATGCGGCACCATAATACTAAAAGAAAATTTGGCAGAAGCAAAACTCAGAAAAAGGCGCTGATGAATTCTTTGGCGTTGAATTTAATCGTGCGCGAAAAAATCAAGACCACCGAACCAAAAGCCAAAGAACTCCGCCCCTTCATAGAGAAACTAATCACTCGCGCCAAGAAAAACGATTTAGCCACTAAGCGTTTAATCGCATCCAAGCTGGCCGGCCGGAAATCCGAAACTAAAAAACTTTTTGAAGTGCTGGCGCCGAAATATCAAGACCGCCAGGGCGGCTACACCCGCATTTTAAAGCTTCCGCCCCGAAAATCCGATGGCGCTAGGATGGCGATAATTGAATTTATATAATTCGTATTATTGGTAAAAATTAGTATATTAGTATCATGAACAAGAAATTGGAAAAAATCATAGATGCATCGGGAAAGGCGCTTGGCCGGGTGGCCAGCGCGGCCGCGATGGAACTTACCGGCAAGACCGCGGCCACTTTTGAACGGCACAAATATTCTGGTTTTCCGGTAAAAATAATCAATGCTTCCAAATTGCGCATTACTCAGAAAAAATTGGAAACCATTAGTCACAAAAGATATTCCGGCATACCCGGCGGTTTGCGCGTAACCCCGGCAATTAAAACCGCCAAAGAGAAAGGAATGCAAGAGCTGGTGCGCCTGGCGATCTACCGGATGCTGCCGGGCAACAAACTGCGCCGAGAGATGATGAAAAATTTAACGATAGAGGACTAAAAGGAATATGGAAAAGAAGCATGAACAATATATAGAAGCAGTCGGCCGGCGCAAAACTTCCACCGCGCGGGTGCGCATCTGGAAGGCCAATACGACTCATTTCGTAGTCAACGGCAAGGAAGCGCGCGAATATTTTAAGACCGAAGTTTTGCGCCGGCTTGTTTTAGAGCCCTTTACCAAGGGCCTGATTGGGGAAAAAGCCGCGAAAAAATGGAGCATAGAGGCGCGAGTCTCCGGCGGTGGGGTTAGCTCCCAGGCGGCAGCTATTCGTTTGGGTTTGGCGCGGGTGCTGGTCTTGTCGGATGAAACCCTGCGCGTCGGTTTGAAAAAATTGGGTTATTTGAAACGCGACGCGCGCGCCAAAGAACGCCGGAAATTCGGACTAAAGAAAGCCCGCAAGGCCCCGCAGTGGAGTAAAAGATAATTTGTGATAAGATAGATTTATGTCTGATGAACCTGCCCGCAATGCTTCGCATAGCGATGCAGGCGGGGATATAAAAAAGAATACGGAAAGTCTCGAGGCCGAAGACGATATTGTAGAGTTTGAATTTAACGAAGACCCCGAAGGATCCCGCCAAGGCGGGACCGACGGGGCAGGTGGCGAAGAAGAGTTAATAAAAAAGCTTCAGAAATTAAAATCCGAACTTAAAGCGTGCCAGAAAGACAAATCGGAGTATCTGACCGGCTGGCAGAAAGAGCGGGCCGATTTCGCCAATTATAAAAAAGACGAGGATACTCGCAAGGCCGTTTTTTCGGAAGCGGTGCGCGAGCGGATATTGACTCGCTTCCTATCAGTGATAGATAGTTTCAATATGGCTATGGCGAACCAAGAGGCCTGGGAAAAAATAGACAAGAACTGGCGAATGGGCGTGGAACATATTTACTCCGACCTTATAAAAATTTTTGAGGAATATGGCGTCAAAGCCGTGGGAGAGGAAGGAGAAGCCTTTGACCCGAACATTCATCAATCCATAGATATGGTGGTCACCGATAAAAAAGAACTGGACCACAAAGTAGCGAAAGTCATCCAAAAGGGCTACAAACTTGCTGAACGCGTCATGCGCCCCGCGCGGGTGAATGTTTATGAGTTTAAAGGCGAGTAAAATCTATTCTATAATTCTATAGAATATTAGAATGATATAAAACAATACGACCGCATCATTTCATAGTATGACCCAAGAAACAAAAAACTTTTCCTGGCTGGATGTAATGAAAACGGCGTGGTATTTTATTGAAAAGGATCGCAGGACATTTGTAATTTCCGTTTCCATCCTTTTGTTTGGATTTCTTTATGAGCTCCTGCCGGTATACATAATCGGCAAGATGGTGGATTTTTTTACTGTTTACGATGGTGGATCACTTGCCACTTTCTATTCCTACGTCGTATTTATCGGTGTTTCGTGGACCATAGTTTTTCTTACTAGAGTTAAAGTCAGAAATAATATCGGTGTCATCGCCGAACATGCGCGTACCAATGCTCGGGTATGGGGATTTCAAAGACTGACAGAGTTTTCCTTGAGCTGGCACAGGAAAGAAAATACCGGCGCAAAACTCCAAAGGATTTTTACCGGCTCGGACGCGATAGTAAAATGGATGAAAATTCTACGCGCGGATTTGGTGAAAATTTTCGCCAATGCAATAGGGTCGGCACTATTTTTTATTTTTACGGACATAAGGTTCGTAGCAATAGTCTTTGGGTATGCCGCCGTGTTTTTAGTCATAGAATATCGTTTCGGAAATAAGCTTTTGGTTTTGAGCGATGAGTTTAATGAGTTCAACCAACAAGCCGGTGGCACTTATGTGGAGTCCGCAGGCAATATTATGGCGCTCAAAGCGTTAGGTGGCGAAAAGCATGCACTGGAGCGGGTTTTGAAAAGAGAAACGTTTACACGTGATATTGCTATAAGAAAATCTTTTGTTCAGGTTTCCAAATGGAGAATAGTTCATGTCTGTACCGGAATCACCTGGCTAGTCTTCCTGTATTTTCTGGGTCAATCGGTTATTGCAGACACTATTTCTGTCGGAATGATCGTGGTATTTTTTACCTATTTTTACAACTTACTTAGAAATCTAGGGGAAATTTCTGCCATGCATATGGATTTGATTGATCTGCGGTCTGACTTAGGCAATATGATGCCTTTATTTACTGAAACTGAATTTATCAAGACCGGTAATGAGCCGTTTCCGAAAAATTGGGACAAGATTGAATTTAACAATGCGCTTATGGATTATGGCTCGGGGCAAACAGGCCTGGAAGATTTCAATTTGATTTTAAAACGAAATACCAAAACAGGCATCGCCGGCTCGTCGGGGTCCGGCAAATCTACGCTGGCAAAAATTATCCTGGGTCTGTATGCAATTCAAAAAGGCCAGTTTAGGATAGGCGGCAAAAATTATTATGATATTTCCCACAACGAAACCTTAAGCCATATCACCGTGGTGCTTCAGGAAACGGAGCTATTTAATCTTTCCTTGCGCGACAACATTACCATGATGCGCGAAGGCGATAGTAAACTTCTAGACTTAGCAATCAATATTTCCGAACTTAAGCCGGTTATAGATAAATTGCCGCAGGGTTTGGATGCGCTTATCGGCGAAAAAGGCTATATGCTCTCCGGCGGCGAGCGCCAGCGGCTGGGTATCGCGCGGGCGATTTACAAAAATGCACCGATAGTCATATTGGACGAAGCGACATCTTCGCTTGATTCTGAAACAGAGAGTAAAATTATGGTAAAACTTTTGGGAGGATACGGCAAGGACAAAACATTTCTAATTATCGCGCATCGCTTGGGCACTCTTCAGTACACCGACAATATCGCGGTTATGGAAAACGGGAAAGTGGTTGAGGCAGGGAATTATGGCCAATTAATGGATAGTCCCAACTCCGTGTTTTACCGCATGAATAAAGATAAAAATAGTTCCAAATTAATCTAAATTAATCAGAATTAATTACTTTAGTTGAGTAAAGTGGAATATAAATCGGAAAAGAAAATATGCCAAAACTGCAAACAAGCTTTCACTATCGAAAGTGAAGATTTTAATTTCTACGAAAAAATCAAAGTCCCGCCGCCGACGTGGTGCCCGGAGTGCCGATTGATTCGCCGAATGACGTGGCGCAATGAACGCTCCCTCTTTCGCCGCAAAAATGATGCTAACGGTGAAATGATGATTTCAGTTTATCATCCCGATCTTCCAATAAAAGTCTACGACCGCGAAACTTGGTGGAGTGATTCCTGGGACCCACTTGATTACGGTGCGGATTACGATTTTTCGCGCCCGTTTTTTAAACAGTTTAAGGAACTCATGGATAGAGTGCCGCACATGCCTCTACTTGATTCCAAATCCATTAATTCCAGATTTTGCAATATAGTTGTGGAGAATAAAAATACTTATTTAGTAACTGCCAGTTGGAGAGCGGAAGACTGTATGTATTGCAATCGCACCGCCGATTGTAAATTTACGCTTGATTCGTATACTTGTTTTGAAACGGAATTCTGTTATGAAAATGTGTACTGCAGACAGTCAAATCAGCTATTTTTCTCTCAAGAGAGCGAATCTTGTTTAGACTCTTATTTTTTATACGACTGTAGGAATTGTCCTCATTGTATTTTATGTACTAATCTTAGAAACAAGAGTTACTGCATAGAAAATGTACAATATACCAAGGAAGAATATGAAAAAAGAAAGGGAGAACTAGCTCTTAATACGCGAACAGGACTAAAAAAAGCACGAGGCAAGTTTGAGGAAATGAGGCAAAGCGCGCTACATAAACACTTGAAACTGACCAACACAACAAATGTAATAGGTGACCATGTAAATAATTCTCGTAATTGTTATTATGTTTTTGATATCAAAGGCAAAGCAGAAAATTCTAAATATGCCAGTTGGGGTATTAAAGGAATGTCGGATAGTTATGATGTAGGTCCGGGTTGTGGCGACTCGGAATTGGTATACGAAGGGATTAGCGTAGGAGTTAATGGAAGCAGAAATTTTTTCAGTTCTGTGGTTTGGTATTCCAGTGATATTTATTACAGTTATATGTTGAACAATTGCCGAAACTGCTTTGGTTGCGCAGAGATGAACGGCAAGCAATATTGTATTTTAAATAAACAATATACAAAGGAAGAATATGAAAAATTGGTATTGAAGATTTTAAAGCATATGAATGAAGTTCCCTATGTAGACAAGAAAGGACGAATATATAAATATGGGGAATATTTTCCACCAGAAATTTCCCCGTTTACTTATAATGAATCTATTGCGCAAGATTATTTTCCCCTCGATCCGAAAAGCGCAGAAGAAAAAGGTTTCCGCTGGCGCGAATATGTGCCGGGCAGTTATAGAACCACAGTTAATGGTAAAGATTTACCGCAAACCATA
>CAZPJV010000006.1:0-27864 GCA_964586975.1 uncultured Candidatus Saccharibacteria bacterium | reverse complement strand
AAGCGTGGGTAGCGAATGGGATTAGATACCCCAGTAGTCCACGCCCTAAACTATGATCTCTCGGTTTATGGAGTATCGACCCTCTGTGAGCCTTAGCTAACGCGTTAAGAGATCCGCCTGGGAAGTACGGCCGCAAGGCTAAAACTCAAAGGAATAGACGGGGACTTGCACAAGCAGTGGATTATGTGGTTTAATTCGATGGTAAACGAAGAACCTTACCAGGGTTAGAAATCCTAGTGAAAGCCCGAGGAAACTCGGGGCCTCGCAAGACTCTAGGACAGGTGATGCATGGCCGTCGTCAGTTCGTGGTTTGAATTGTCCCCTTAAGTGGGTTAACGAACGCAACCCTCGTTGACTGTTATAAGTGTCAGTCGAGACCGCCCCCGTAAAAGCTTATGAGACGAATGAGTGTTTCGAAGGTTTAAAAAATTTTCGGAACTTAAATAATATTTCGTAAGTTTCTACGGGGGAGGAAGGAGAGGATGACGCCAGGTCAGCATGTCCCTTTGATATCCTGGGCTACACACATAATACAATGGCCGTTACAACGCGTTGCGATGGGGCGACCCGGAGCTAATCGTCTAAAAGCGGCCTCAGTTCGGATTGGAGTCTGCAACTCGACTCCATGAAGCTGGAATTGCTAGTAATCACAGGTCAGCTAAACTGTGGTGAATACGTTCTCAAGTCTTGTACTCACAATAAAAGCGCGCAGCAGCTTAAAAATCTAGGTGGTTAAAATCCACCCTCCCGCTAAGGACGGGATGTAGTTGAGAGATAGCCTTTTACCGCGAGGTAAATGGTGGAGGATCTGGAAACAAAAAGCAGCCTGACACAAAAAGAGCCGGTTGACTTACTATTGGGCGGTGAGGGTAGGGAAAACCCAACAGAAAGCTCGTCAGGATGTTTGGAAAAGAATTTTAAGTGACCTGTGGATATCTGATGTTGTCCCCGACATTGCGTCGAGGTAAAATTAACTTACGCAGCGTCAGAAGTCAGCTGAGGCATAGTACTCTGATCTAATCAGAGGAAGGACCTCACTCTTATGCAAAATCTTAACCCGGATTACATTGTAGGCTTGGTAGACGGTGAAGGTAGCTTCACAGTTTACATAAATCTAGACAAAAATAAGTCTAGGCGAGTTCGCGTAGAACCAAAATTCTACATAAAACTTGTCGAGGAAGATAAGAATATTTTGTATCAACTGCAAAAATTCTTCGGTTGTGGCAGTGTGTATTTTCAAAAAGATACGCGGCCAAATCATAAAAATTGTTATAGATACGAAGTTTACAATCGAGATGACCTCAATAAGGTAATCGTTCCATTCTTTTCAAAATATAAACCGAAGTTTCCTTCTAAAAATAGGGACTTCAAAATATTCTGCGAATTGATGGAAATGATTAACAGAAATACGCATCTCAATAATACCGGCTTAAGAGAAATGTTCTGCCTGAAGCAGAAAATGCATTAGAGCTCGCCGCATACGGGAAATCCGTCCGTGCGGTGGGAACGGAAATTCGTAGTTTGACGAAACCATTCGCCCGTCAAGTCAAGGGAGCCGGGAGTACCCGAAGTCTCCGCATAAGCGGGGCCTAAGGTAAGCTCGGTGACAGGGACTAAGTCGTAACAAGGCACGGGTAGCGGAAGCTGCTCGTGGATTAATTCAATTTGAAAAACCTCACGTGACGCCTCGGCGTTTTACGTGATTATTGAGTCGGTATTGAGTATTAGAATTCTATACTCAATAGACAATTGTTCAATGTCTTAAAAAGAACATGACCCAAAGGAAAGACTTTGAAGTTAAGCTCCCGTCAAACGGGGCAAAGAACGAAACAAAACAAAGAACAGCAACCCCGTCAAACGGGGCAACTAAAAAACACCCTTTGAAGACACTCAGGGTGTTTTTTGTTAGTATTTTAGTGCAGATAACCCACGACTCGCAAAACTTCATCAATGGTGGTGATGCCCTGTTTGGCTTTTTCAAACCCGGCCGCCCGCAGATTCATGACATTCTTTTTTCGTAAAAGTTCCAGAATCACGGAGCTCGGCTGAGAGTCAAAAATGTTTGCCCGGATTTCATCATCAACCTCTAGTATTTCAAATATGCCGATGCGGTCCGAGTAGCCGAGGTTTTTGCACTGGTCGCAGCCGCGTCCGCGGTAAAAGGTGGTGTGGACGAGTTCCGGCGGCAGGAGCGCTTTCTGTTCTTCGGTCGGCGCGGTTTCCTCTTTGCACTTGTCGCATATTTTTCTGACGAGCCGCACGGAGATGACCCCGCGCATAGATTGGGCGACGATGGAGCGCGCCACGTTCATTTCCACCAGGCGATTTACCAGCGCCGGCAAGTCAAAAGTGTGGAAAGTTGAAAATAAAAGAATACCCGACAAAGAAGCTTGGACCGCGAGCAGGGCGGTTTCGCCGTCGCGAATTTCTCCGAGCATGAGGACATCGGGGTCTTGGCGCAGAACCGAGCGCATGGCGGTGACAAAAGTGAGGCCCTGCTCTTCGCTGATGCTCGTTTGCCGAATATCCTCCAGCTGATACTCCACCGGGTCTTCCAGAGTAATTATATTTTTTTCTTTTGAACTTAGATTCTGAAGTATGGAATATATCAGGTCGGTTTTGCCGGCGCCGGTTGGACCGGTCACTAAAATCATGCCGTAAGGGCTTTTAATGAGCGCTCTCAGAAGCACCAGCTGGCCCGGCTCCAGGCCGATGTCTGCCAGTTTTTTCACCACCTCATGGATGCCGTGGATTCTGAAAACGATATTTTCGCCGTACATTCCCGGCATGGTGGAGACGCGGATGTTGTAAAGCGTATCTTTGTAGGGAAACTCGAAATGGCCGTCTTTAGGCAGGCGGTGTTCCACGATATCCATTTGGGAAATGATTTTTATCCGGGAAATAACCTGCTCCTGGAGTTCCGGATTGAGCGTGTCAATCAAATGCAGCATGCCGTCTATTCGGAAGCGCACCCGGAATCCGTCGCGCTCTGGCTCAAAGTGAATATCGCTGGCGCGGTCGTCTATCGCCGCTCGCAATATGTCGTCTAGTATGTCTGCCGGCGCCGAGTCTGCCATTTTTGGGGTGGCCATCTTCCGATTATACCACAAAGTAGATGTTTTTTGGTATAATAATGCATATGCAAAAACGTGTCGGCATATTGCGCGGGGGAATTGGGAAGAATTATCGCCATTCTTTGAGGCAGGGCGGGGAGATAATTTATTATCTTTCGGAAAATCTAGGGCGCAAATACAGGCCCCTCGATATTTTGATAGACCAGGAGGGAATCTGGCACTTGAGCGGGAAACCCATACAGCTTGCGGACTTGATGCACCGCGTGGACATTGTCTGGAACATCGCGCACGCGAACCACTCGCACTCGCTGGACAGCTTATCCGTACCGCACCTTAGCCCGGCGCCATATTTCTCGGCGCTTAAAGGCAGTAAAAAACTTTTACAGGAACATTTGAAAACGGCGGGAGTAAATTTGCCGCGCTCCATAATTCTGCCGGTGTACCAAGCGGATTTTGATGGACCCGCCGATAGATACGCTCTTAAGAAAGCAATTGAAATTCACGAAAAGTTCGGCGCGCCTTGGACAGTAAAATCTTTTTCGGAAGACAAGAATATGGCGATTCATTTGGCGAAAACTTTTCCGGAACTGGTGGCCGCGATAGAGGATGGTGTCCGACACAAGCAGAGCGTTTTGGTCGAAGAGTTTATTTATGGGAAAATTGCGTCCCTTCATTCTGTGCCTAATTTCCGCGGACAGGAAATATATACTTTTCCCTTAAGCCGCGCCCTGGGCGCGTTCTCCGATACAGAAAAAGAAAAACTCCATGCTCTGGCGAAGCATCTGCACCGGCACTTCGGTGCGGGGTGTTACCTGAGGTCCGATTTTCTCCTGACGCCCCGCCAGAAAATCTATCTCCTGGAATTTGATAATGTTCCCGACCTAAAGCCCGGTTCGCATTTCTCGCAAGCCTGCGAGCTCGCCGGCACCCAAGTGCCCGAGGTTGTGGAGCACCTGCTTGAAAGCGCGGAAAATTTATAATAAGGTGGGAAGATTGCCGGGCCGTAGTATAGTGGTAGTACGCAAGCATGGGGTGTTTGTAGTCCGAGTTCGATTCTCGGCGGCCCGAATTTATGATATAAAAATATTTACTGGGCCTATAGTAAAATGGTATTACGCATCCATGGCATGGATGAGGCCGGGGTCCGATTCCCCGTAGGTCCACAACGCCGCGGTGGTGGAATTGGTAGACACGTTAGCTTCAGGAGCTAATCTTCGCAAGGAGGTGGGAGTTCAAATCTCCCCCGCGGCACCATGCTTTTTCCGAGCTTTGAACAAGAGCGAAAATACTTAAAACGGGGCTATGATTTTGTAATTGGCTGTGACGAGGCGGGGCGGGGACCAGTGGCGGGGCCGGTGGTCGCCGCGGCGTGCGTTTTAGACCCGAAGAGCATCGGCAAAACCAGAAGCAAGAATAAATGGCATGCTCGCGTGCGGGATTCCAAGACGATTCCGGAAGCGGAACGGGAAATTTTAGCGAAAAAAATTAAACAAAACGCGCTGGCATACGGGGTTGGGGTTGTTTCAGAGAAAGAAATTGATAAATTGAATATTCATCACGCATCGCTGTTAGCTATGCGCCGTGCCGTAGGCAAGGTTATCGCCAAAGTATCGCGGCAGAAAAAATTTTTAGTTTTAGTGGACGGCAGATTCAAAATACCGGACATAGAGGCAGAGCAAAAGGCAATTATTGGCGGCGACGCGCAGGTTCTGTCTATTGCCGCGGCCTCAATTATTGCGAAAACACGCAGAGATGCTATTATGCGGGAGATTGATAAGCGGTTTCCGGAGTATGGTTTTGCGAAGCATAAGGGTTATGGTACAAGAGAACATCAACGCGCAATCCGTAAATTCGGACTGAGCAGGGTTCATAGAAAAATGTTTATAAAATAAGGCCAAAACCCTCCTACGCTAAAGCTACGGAAGGGCACGGCGGGATGTAGTACAACGGTAGTATGCACGATTCGGGTTCGTGTGATCCGAGTTCGATTCTCGGCATCCCGACTTTATGTTATGATTAGTTTGCCCGATTGTTTTTATCTGCGGCGGGTGGTCGCACTCACATAGGCACGTATGTTGGAGTTTCGCCATCACCCGCTTCAAATGAAAATAATAAAATAAAATTTTTTGGAGCTTGCTCGCCTCTGGCGAGTTATCCACAGTTTGGCTTGCCAAAGTATTGTCTTCTGTTTGGAGATGCGAGATAATTATAAGTAGTTCGACGCAATAAATTTTGGTCGTTTTATTGCACACTAGAATTAAAAATTTAATTTCGCGCGCGAAAAAATTATGGCAAAGAAAAAGAAGGCAAAGAAGGGAAAGAAACGAGCTTAGTTTTTTCCCACTTCAGAAAAAATCCCCTCGTCTGACGAGGGGATTTTTTCTTTCTTGTGCTAATATGTATATCTATGGGCGTATTCAATAAAATTTTTGGCGACGAAAGCTCTAAATTTATGGCTCAAACCAAGCCCCTAGTGGCTAAAATTAATGCTCTGGAGGCGGCGGTTTCAGCTTTGCCAGATGCGGATTTCCCCAAGAAGACCCTTGAGTTTAAAGACCGGCTGGAAAAAGGAGAAAGCTTGGACGCCATTTTACCAGAGGCGTATGCTCTGGTGCGGGAAGCGGCCAAAAGAAATTTGGGCGAGCGGCATTATGATGTCCAGCTGGTAGGCGGTATTGCCCTGCATCAGGGCAAAATTGCCGAGATGCGCACCGGTGAAGGCAAGACACTGGTGGCGGTTTTGCCGGCGTATCTGAACGCGCTTTCGGGCGAAGGTGTGCACATAGTCACGGTAAACGACTATCTTTCCCGTATCGGCGCCGTGCTGATGGGGCAGGTTTACAATTTCCTGGGGCTGTCCGTCGGCGTCATCAACTCCCAGAACGTTTCTTACCTTTATGACCCAAAACATACTGAAGAAGACAAAGAACGCGACACGGTTGGCGAGTTTAAAGTCGTTTATGATTTTCTAAAACCTTGTTCCAGAAAAGAAGCGTATTTAGCGGATGTGACCTACGGCACCAACAATGAGTTCGGATTTGATTATTTGCGCGACAATCTGGCGACCCAGGTGGCAGATATGGTCCAGCGCGAACACCATTTCGCCATCGTAGATGAAGTGGACTCAATTCTGATAGACGAAGCGCGCACGCCTCTAATTATTTCGTCGCAGTCCGGCGATTCGGAGGATTTTTACGTGAAATTTTACCAGATTGCCAAACAGTTGAAGCGGGAAGCGGATTATACCGTGGACGAAAAACTCCGGGCGATCGCCTTGACGGACGAAGGCATAACCAAAGCGGAACAACTGCTGGGCATCGAAAATATTTATACCGAAAAAGGCATAAAATACGTGCATCATTTGGAAACCGCGGTCAAAGCCCAGGCGCTTTTTGAAAAAGACAAGGATTATGTAGTCAAAGAAGGGGAAGTTGTCATTGTGGATCCATTTACCGGACGGCTCCAACCCGGCCGGCGCTGGTCGGAAGGCATTCATCAGGCGATTGAAGCCAAAGAGGGCGTGAAAATAGAGAAAGAGACTCGCTCTTCCGGCTCCATTACTTTTCAGAATTATTTCCGGTTCTATAAAAAGCTCTCGGGTATGACTGGCACCGCGGCCACCAGCGCGGAAGAGTTCCTGAAAGTCTACGGGCTGGATGTTATCGTCATCCCGACCAACCGCCCGGTCATTCGCACGGACCACCAAGACTCAATCTTCCAAACTGAAAAAGGAAAATTTCAAGCCATCGCCAAAAAAGTTAAAGAGCTGAATGAAAAAGGCCAACCGGTTTTGATTGGCACCATTTCCATCGAAAAAAATGAATTGCTGTCCGCGTACCTGAGACAAGAAGGCGTGCCGCATGTGATACTCAACGCTAAAAATCACGAGAAGGAAGGTGAAATTATTGCTCAAGCAGGCCAGCGTGGCGCAGTGACTATTGCCACCAACATGGCTGGCCGCGGTATTGATATCAAACTGGGAGGTAATCCGATAATAAAAGAAGAGTACGAATTTGTGAAAAGCGTCGGAGGTTTGTTCGTGCTCGGCACGGAGCGGCACGAAGCGCGTCGCATAGACAACCAACTGCGCGGCCGCTCCGGCCGGCAGGGCGACCCGGGCGCGACGCAATTTTTTGTGTCGCTGGAAGATGACTTGATGCGCATCTTCGGGGCGGAAAGAATTAAAAACATGATGGGCAAATTCGGCATGCCGGAGGACCAGCCGATTGAAAACCGCTTTATCACCAAGACTCTGGAAAGCGCCCAGGCAAAAATTGAGGGCTTCCATTTTGACGCGCGTAAGCACACACTGGAATACGACGATGTAATGAACCATCAGCGGAAGATAGTCTATGAGAGACGCCAGAAGATGCTTAAGTCGGACAAAGCGGGGATCGAAAAGTTGCTTCAAAAAATTTCCGAAGGGCACGAAGATTTTGGAAAAATTATTGCCGACAAAAAAGAAAAACTTGGCGAACCAGCCTTTCTGGAAACTGTGCGGCGGATTATTTTATACGCTACTGATACTTTGTGGATGGAACATTTGGAAGCGATGGATTATTTGCGCTCTTCGGTCAATCTGCGTGCCTATGGACAGCGAGAGCCCATCGTGGAATATAAAAAAGACGGACTTCGGATGTTTAAAGAAATGGAGGAAGTGTTTAAAGAGCAGGTTTTCTCGCTGGTGAGCTCCATTAATACCGAAAATGTTCCGAAAGTGAAGGAAGAAACACCCGCGCCCAAGCAAACTCTGGTGACCAGTTCACCCCGCCAAGAGGCGGGGCAAGCCGAACCCAGCGAACTTGGTGGGCCAAAAGAAAAAGTGGGCGTGCCCGCCGAAGCCTTGGCGAAGGTGGGAAGAAACGACCCCTGCCCCTGCGGTTCCGGCAAAAAATACAAAAAATGCCATGGGAAATAAAAAATGATTTGCTACGATATATCATAGTATAAAAAAATATGGAATACTTAGAAGTTTTAGATGAACAAGGGAATAAAACAGGGGAGGTGAGATCTAAAGAAGAGGTGCATGATAAGGGGCTTTGGCATAAAGCGGTTCATGTATGGTTTTTAAATTCCAAAGGTGAACTCTTGCTTCAACTAAGAGCAGTTAAGGACGCTTATCCTAATCACTGGGACATATCAGCGGCAGGACATGTAGTAGCGGGAGATGATAGCATCGGATCTGCTATTAAGGAGACAGCAGAAGAGTTGGGCGTTTTTATAACCCCAGAACGAATTAAGTTTTTGGGTACTGTAAAACAACAAGCAGTAATAAATAACCATACTTACTTCAATAATGAACATGATGACATTTATTTAGTTAAGTCAGATTTGAAATTGTCGGATTTTAGATTTACCGACGGCGAAGTAAAAGAAGTCAGATGGCTCCCTTGGCAAGAATTGAAAAAATGGGTGGAAGACAAACGCCCGGATTTGGTGCCGCATCCGGAAGAATACGCGCTGCTTTTCAATTACCTAGATAAATTGCAATCATAACGAAATTTCGCAGGTGCGATAAAGTGTTATAGTTTTAAAATGAGTTAATTGAGGAATATTGAAAATGATTAAAGCGGTAATTTTTGACTTAAACGGGATATTTCTGCAGGCGCCGAAGTTGGGACACAGGCTTGCGCAAGACTACGGCGTAAAGCATGAAGAATTTTTGCCGGTTCTCCACGAGGTTATGCATAAAGTCAGGCAGCTTGGAGCGGCATCGGCATTTTCGTATTGGCAGCCGCATCTGCAAAAGTGGGGCATAAATTTTTCCGAGAGAGAATTTTTTGATTATTGGTTCGGCGCGGAAAAAGTTTCAGAGCAAATGGTGACCTTTGCGAAACAATTGCGAGCGAAGGGGATTAAAGTTTTCGTTCTATCTAATAATTTTCGCGAACGGGCGGAGTACTATGGGCATTACCCCTGGGTGCATGAAGCCGTGGACAAAGTTTATTTTTCTTTCAACACGGGATTTGTTAAACCCGATGTCCGCGCTTGGCAACTGATATTGTCCGAGAATAACCTAAAACCGGAAGGGTGTTTGTATTTTGACGATAAAGAAAGTAATCTAAAAGCAGCCGAAGAAATAGGAATTAGAACTTTTCATTTTACAAAGGAGGCAGAATTAAAGAGAATAGTAAATGGGTATTTAACTTAAAAAATATTGGTTAAGACAAAAACATGCTGGTAGATTTATTTGACAACTTTAGGAATTTTTTGAAGAATTTTTCCAAGACGCATCGGCCGAAGCGCCGGTTGGCCGCTACCCTGGCGGCATGGCATTTTTTCGGCAACCCCTCGGCGCGGTTGAAAATTGTGGGTATTACCGGCACCAACGGCAAAACCACCACCACCACGCTTCTTTACCGCGTCGCGCGGGCTTTGGGTTATAAAGCCGGTCTCATCGGTACGGTAGAAAATATTATCAACGACGAAAAAATTTCCACTAACTTTACCACGCCGGAGCCATTGGAACTTAACCGCTTGCTCAATCGTATGGCTAACGAAGGCTGTCGGTATGTGTTTATGGAAGTGTCTTCCCATGGCATAGACCAGAGCCGGGTCGCGGGACTCAATTTTACTGGCGGGATTTTCACCAATCTGACGCACGACCACCTGGATTATCACCAGAATTTTGAAAATTATTTCAACGCCAAGAAGAAATTTTTCAAGATGCTGCCGCCCCGCGCCTTCGCTTTATCAAACGCGGACGATGTTTACGGCCAGCGTATGCTGGAAGGTATCAAAGCGCACCAATATGCCTACGGTTTTGAGAACGTGGCGGATTTCACGGGCCAGATTAACCAGTTGGATTTCAGGGGGCTGGAAATAAAAATTGGCAATGAAAATATCCGCTCGGAACTTCTAGGCAAATTTAACGCTTACAATATTTTGGCCGTTTGGAGCGCCTGCAAGCTGATGGGTTTTGACATAAATGAGGTGAAAAAAATTTTAGAAAATATAAAACCGCCGCGGGGCCGGTTTGAGCATTTCACTTCGCCCTCCGGCGTGCTGGTGGTAGTGGACTACGCGCATTCGCCGGATTCTCTGGAAAAAATTATTACCGCGGTCAAGGAAGTGAAGGACAAAGACGGCAGACTCATCACGGTTTTTGGTTGCGGCGGCGACCGCGATCCGTTGAAGCGCCCCAAAATGGGCAAGCTCGGCGCCAGTATGTCGGAGGTGGCTATTTTCACTTCCGACAATCCGCGTAGCGAAGACCCGGAGAAAATTTTAGAAGACATGCAAACGGGTCTCTCGCAGGATGACCTCCAGAAAGTGAAAGTTATCGCCAATCGGCGCGAAGCCATCGCCGAAGCGGTAAAAATCGCCCAAAAAGGTGACGTAATCCTCTGCGCCGGCAAGGGCCACGAGACTTATCAAGAGGTAAAGGGCGTCAAAAGCCACTTCGACGACCTAGAAGAGCTTCGGCGCGCTTTCAGTTAATCCAAACATAGGACCCGAAGAAACCAAGGCGATTACGTCCCCGCCTGCATCGCTATGCGAAGCATTGCGGGCAGGGTCTCTTTTCACGATTTTTTTCAGAATTTTCAGCGCTTCTTTTTCGCCCCTGGCGGTATGGATAGGGAAGTGTTTTTTGGCCTCCCGCCAAATTTCGGGCGTGCCTAATTCGCCCGGGCCCCGCTTGCCCCGGGAAGTCGCCGGTAATAGGATTACCTCGCCCACGCCCCGGAAAATATTTTTATACCAGTGCAGGAATTTTTTATTGCGCCAGGAAAAAGCGTGTGGTTCAAATATGGCGATTATTCTTTTTTTAGGAAAGTGCAGGTGCAGGGCGTCAAAAACCGCGCGGGTTTTTTCATAAGAAGAGCCAAAGCCCTCATATACCGGAATTTTGCCCTTAGGATTACGCAATTCTATCCGTCTTTTTATGCCGTTGAAATTTTTCACAGCGCGGGCGAAAACCGCCGGTGACATCTTTTTTTGCTCCAACAGGAGCGCCGCCGCGCCGACGATATTTTCAACGTTATGTCGGCCCATAAGCCTTGTTTGAATTCTGATGATTTTTTTCCCGCGCCGCATTAAATCGAAATATGAAACCCTACCCCATTCTACATTCTGAGCATACCAATCCGCTTTTTTGTTCCCAAAACCATAACTTATTTTTTTACTTTTCGCGCTTTTTACTACTTTAGCAGTATTTTTACCGTTTTTAGAATAAACCAGCAGGCCTCTTTTAGGAATTTTGGCCACCAGTTTTTTATACGGCTCCAGATAAGATTTCTCGGTGGGGAAAATATTCACGTGGTCGTGCCTGGCCGATACCAGCAACGCCGCCGCCGGCCTATAGTGCAGAAATTTTGAAGTTTTGTCCCAGTTGGCCGACGGATATTCATCGCCCTCCAGCACGAACTCTTCGCCCTTGCCCAAATGCGCGGAATTTTTAAAGTCTATCGGCACAGCGCCGATAAAGTACGAAGGGTCCTTGTGCGCCTGTGCCAAAGTCCAAGCCAGGAGGGCGGTCAGCGTTGACTTGCCGAAGCTTCCGGCCACAATCAAGTTCTCTTTTTTTGCCGAGAGCAACGCCAGCATTTCCGGCAGGGACTTTATTTCCATTTTTCTCCGAAGCGCTTCTCTGGTTTCCGGATTGTCTTCGGCAGACAGGCCCGCATGTTTGCCTATAACCACAAGCTTCACCCCTTTCGGGATATTTTTTTCGCTGTGCGTTTTACTGAATTTTATTTTATTTTTTCTTAAATAACCCGAAATCGGCTCGAAAACGTCTTGGTCCGAACCGCTGACCCGAAAACCGGCTTCTTTGAGCAATACGGCTAGCGCCGACATGCCGGCGCCGCAGATGCCTATCAGATGGACCCTATTTTCCGTTTTATTTTTTATTGGCATGCCTGTTTTTTATGCCACCGGTAAAATAACTGCCGAGCAAGGTATCCTTCATGCCGACCAGAAGCTCGCCGAACAGCATTTTTTTATCGGGTTTGAATTTTTTGTCCTGCATTAGGATATCCAGGGGATAAAGGTCTTTGCCGCCGGGAAAAAATCCGGTGGTCAGGTTGGAAGTTGCGATGCTTTCTATTTTAAATTCTTTCATAAAGGCAAGACCGGCCAATTTTTTCTGATAGACCGGTAAATATTCCACCTGGGCAAAGGAGCCGAAACACTTGAATTGGTTTAAAAACGCGAGGGCCATAAAGCCGGGCAGCAGGGCCGGGCAGAGGCGGCCCACCGCGAGCTCGCTGATTAAAGCACTTGGATTCTGGAGCGGAATTCTCTGGCTGCGGCTCTTAAGCGCATTGCCGTCCAGAAAAAAATTTTCCATTTCTTCATATTTGCCGTTGACCACCGGCGCATAGAACATTATTTCGTCCGGGAAAGCTTGCGCAAACTCCTTTCTGGTTTCCGGATTAAAAAATATTTTATGAAAAACATGGGAGCGATTTTTTAAAACTCGCGACAGATATTCCGCCACTACCTCATTGATATCCAGATAAACTAAATTATTTTTTCCAAAGATTTTTCTTTCCATATGTTGGCAGGCCTGCAGGGCCCACTTGGTGTAGGATTCGCCCGCCACCGGATGCGGAAAATATTTCACGACTTTTTTCGGAAGTTTGCCCATAATTTCCGGAAGCTTGGGCGGTATTTGGCTGCGGTAGACCAGAGCATCCTGTTGGGTGCTGGGAAACAAATTTGCGCCGTCGGATTTCCGGTTTATCCGGCCGGGGCGGGTATGATTGGAGAAGGGGATGCCGGAATACATGGCTACCACATAAAAATCTTTCTCCGGCGTGCCAAGCGAGCCCAGCCAGTTGATACAAAAAAAACGCGGACCTTCCGTGGCGCCCAAGTGGGGCGTGGTTTGCATTACCCGCCGCTTCTTTATGGAATCCAGCACCTCTTGCTTGAACAAGCCGGTAAAGCCGAGCCGTTCCAATTCTTTATCAAAGGCCTCCAGCATTTCCTGCTCCAGCGGGCGCTTCGGGCGCCAGAAATTAAGTTCTCTTGAATAGTCTATACAGGTTTTATGCCAATTTTTCTCTATGCATTGCGCCAGATGGAGTTTGCCGGCAGTCCGGAGGGCGGTATAAATGCCCAACGTCCTGCTTTTTAACAATATTTGCATTTCTCCATACTACCCGTTTTGGCTTGCCTTTGCAAATAGCGGTTTTTTGTTATCCCCAACCTCCTTATAGTCCAATTTTTATCCCCAGCTGTCAAGCCGATACTGCCAAAATATCCTTATTTTACAACACATTTTAGATTTGACATATAAGAAAAATGTTGTCTAACTATTGACTTTTAAGCTTAAATATGCTAAGATATAGAAGTGAGCAGTTGAGATGGATGGTAGTCACCGATACGGTGTTGGCGGAGCAGATACCGCCCAAATATGAAAAATAAAAATCTAATACGTTTCGTGCAGTCCTTGGTGCTTTTGCCTGTCGTAACCACCTCTCTTGTGGTGGGTGGCTCGCGGGAGACCGATGTCTCACCAAACTTATTGGCCAAAATAAATATAGAAGCCGAACGAGTTGGGGTTCTTTATCAAACCCGTGATTCGGAAGCTTTAACCAAGGAAGCCCGCGCCCAAGCCGTGGATGCGTATTTTGCGAGGTATAACATGCCGCTTCGGGGTACTGGTCTGACTATGGTGGAAGAAGCCGAAAAGAACGGTCTGGACTGGCGCTTGGTGGCGGCGATTGCGGTGCGCGAATCTACCGGCGGCAAGTATGCCTGCAAAAAAGTGGCTAATAACCCGTTCGGCTGGGGTTCCTGCAAAATCGGTTTTGAATCCAACGAGCACGCTATTGCGACTATCGCCTGGAACCTAGGCGGCAACAATCCAAATACCGCCCGGCATTATGAAAATAAAACCACGGAACAAATCTTGCGCGCTTACAACCCGCCGCATATCGTTCCGCGCTACGCGAACCAGGTTATAGCCATTATGAACGCCATCGGTCCGGAAAGCCTCGGTCTGGCGGAAGCGGAGATTTCTACTACCTCCTAATAAAAAAACACAAAACTAAAAATTTTTACGCCTTCGCCCTCGGAGTCATAAAGACAGGGGACCCACGACGTTTAAAATTTTTGTTTTGTTTTTTTATTCCAGATACACTAAAGTCATCTTCTGGTCTTTGGGTTCAAAGAGGGTGATTTGGAAATTGTAAGTTTTGCCGAGTTCCAGGGTTTCGCGGAGCTTGGTTTCCGAAGGGAAAGTGGAATTGTGCACCAGGCCGGCTACGCCTTCCTTGATGGAGACCAGCGCGCCGTGCTTGTTGTATTTGATGACCACGCCGCCCACGATGTCGCCCTTCTTCAGCTTGCCTTCAAATTCTTTCCAGGGATTTTCTTTAAGCGCCTTGAGGGACAGAGAAATCTTGCCATCTTTTATTTCAATCACTTTGGCGTTTACTTTTTCGCCCACCTTAAACATCGCCCGCGGGTCTTCCACCAGGCCCCAGTCCAGCTCGGAGATGTGCACCAAGCCCTCCAACCCTTCCTCCAGTTTTAGGAATATGCCGAAATCCACAATGCCCGCGACTACGCAATCGAGCACATCGCCCACATTGTATTTGGACAGGATTTCTTTTTTCTCTTCCGGATTATTTTCTTTTTCCGAAAATATCAACTTGCCTTCTTTCGGCAGAGTGGAAATAATCATGACTGAAATTTTTTCGCCGACTAACTTTTTCAGTTCTTTGAGTATTTTGTCCTTGTCCGAATCCAGCACTCGCGGGTAGTGTTCGGGTTTCAGCTGGGAAGCCGGTAAAAATCCCTGCAGGCCTTGCCACTCCAAAATCAATCCGCCCTTGTTCGCGTCTTTCACATCAAGGCTGAGCACCGTTTTTGCTTTAATGGCTTTCTCGGCTTCGCTCCAGGCGAGAGCCTGTTTGGCTTCTTTGAGCGAGAGTTCAACATAGCCCTCTTCGTTTTCGGCATCTACGATTTTTGCCTTAATAACGTCGCCAAGGCTCATCTTATTGATGACGTCTTTGGCGTTCATAAACTCTCGGCCGTAAATGATGCCGGTGCCCCACGGCGCCAGATCCACATAAACAGAGGACTTGTCCACCAAGATTACCGCGCCCTCAATCAGAGAATCAACTTCCGGCTTGCTCTGGCTCCGGTTCACGACTGAACTTAACACCGCATTTTCTTCATTGGTTTCTTCTTTGCGCATAAATGGTTCCAAAATTAAAACATCCGCTATTAAGCGGACTTAAGGTCTAGGTTTCCCGATGTCCATCGGGAGGTTACCCTAAATCCTGCTTTTCCGCCCGAGGCGGATCCGCCTAAGGCGGATAATGCTTTCAGTTTAGCAAAAAATGTGCTATAATGCAAGGGATGATAATCACGCATTTCGGCAAGCAGTTTTTTAAAATTGGGCAAGGCGATATGGTCCTGGCTTTTAATCCGGTCAGCAAGAATTCCAAAACCGGCATCTCGGCGCACTTTGGCGCGGACATCGCGCTGGTGACCGCTAACCATCCGGATTACAATGGCGTGGCACAGCTTTCGCACGGCGAGCGGGAACCCTTCGTCATCCGGGGGCCGGGCGACTACGAAATCCGGGAGATTTTTATCAAAGGAGTTCTTTCGGAAATTCAAATCGAGGGGAAAAAATATATTAACACCATTTATCTTTTTACCCTGGACGGCACCAGCATCGCTTTCCTTGGCGCGCTGGGAGAAACGGAGATTTCCAAGGATTCCCGAGAAGCCATCAACAGCCCCGACATTTTATTTATTCCCATAGGTGGCGGGGGAACGCTGGACCCCAAGGGGGCAGCCAAGCTTGCTTCTACCCTGGAGCCGAAACTGATTATTCCAATGGACTACGACGACAAATTACTTAAAGCTTTCCTGAAAGAGATGGGCGAGGAGGATGCGGAGGTGGTGGAGAAGCTTACGCTCAAACGCAAAGATTTGGAAGGCAAGGAAGGGGAAGTGATTGTGCTGAAAAGTTTATAAAGTTGTAAAATAAAACTATGAGAAGAATAATCCATCACATTCGTAAACAGCCGGAAAAAGTCAAGCGGCATATCCTCCACGTTTCCACGGCGGTGTTCGGAGTGATTTTGTTTCTGCTTTGGGTTTTTTCTTTAGGCAGGAACTTTACCAGTCCGGAAGCAAAACAGGAAGCGAGTGAAAGCCTGCAGCCGCTTTCAGCGCTGCGCGCCAACCTCGTTGACGGCTATTACAGCTTGACCCAATAATATGGCAAAGAAGAACGAAGCAACGCGGCTAAATACTGTTGACACTATCCACCCCGTGGATGTGGTTTCAGAAATGAAAGAGTCGTACCTGGCGTATGCCATGTCGGTTATTACTTCGCGCGCTCTGCCGGACGTGCGGGACGGGCTGAAGCCGGTGCATCGCCGGATTTTATACGCGATGAACGAGCTAGGGCTCACGGCGTCCGCCCGTTTTCGCAAGTCCGCGGCGGTAGTTGGCGACGTGCTCGGCAAATATCATCCGCACGGCGATACCGCCGTTTACGATTCCATGGTCGGCATGGCGCAGGATTTTTCTTATCGCTATCCGCTGATTTTGGGGCAGGGCAACTTCGGCTCGGTGGACGGCGACAATCCGGCGGCAATGCGTTATACCGAAGCTAAGATGTCAAAAATTTCCAGCGAGCTTCTGCGCGACCTGGAAAAAGAAACGGTGCCTTTCCGTCCCAACTATGACCAGACCCGCAAAGAACCGGTGGTGTTTCCTTCGGCGGTACCCGCTCTTCTCTTAAACGGCACCTTGGGCATTGCGGTGGGCATGGCCACCAACATCCCTTCGCACAATCTGGCGGAAGTGATAGACGGCGCAATGCATCTTATTGAAAATCCGGAAGCGACCACGGAAGAATTAATGCAATTTATCAAGGGTCCGGATTTTCCAACCGGCGGCATTGCTTACGGCCATAAAGATATGCTGCACGCCTACGGCACTGGCCGGGGCGGCATAGTTTGCCGGGGCGAGGCCGAGATAGTGGAGGAGAAAGGCGGAAATTTTTCCATCGTCATTACCTCCATTCCTTTCCGGGTGAACAAGGCCAATCTCATCATGAGCATCGCCGAGCTGGTGCAGGCCAAAAAACTGGAAGGCATCAAGGCCCTGCGGGACGAGTCCACCAAGGACATCCGAATCGTGATTGACCTCAAATCTTCTGCCCATCCCGAAAAAGTTCTGAATTATATTTACAAAAACACCCAGCTGGAATCCAATTTCAACCTGAACATGGTAGCGCTGGTAGATGGCGTGCCGCAGACCCTTTCTCTCAAATCCATTCTGGATGAGTTTGTAGAGCACCGGCAAGAAGTGGTCCGGAAACGCTCCGCCTATGACCTGCGCAAAGCAGAAGAACGCGAGCATATTCTGCTTGGTCTCAAAAAAGCGCTGGATAAAATTGACCGGGTGATAACCGTTATCCGCGCTTCCAAAGATTCTCAACTGGCTAAAGCCAACCTGATGAAAGAATTCAAGTTTTCCGATGCGCAGGCGGCGGCCATTCTGGAAATGAAGCTGGCTAAGCTCGCCGGGCTGGAGCGCCAGGCGGTGGAAGACGAGCTGAAAGAGAAACAGAATTTTATCGCGGAGATGAAAGATATTCTGGCGAGCCCGAAGAAAATTCTGAAAGTTATTTCCGGAGAGTTGAAAGTAATCAAAGAAAAATATGCGGACGAGCGCCGGACCAAAATCGTCCGAGGCGGCGTCAAAGAAATTTCCGACGAGGACCTGGTGCCGGAAAAAGAAACCGTGCTGGTGTTGACCGCTGGCGGCTATGTGAAATGCACTGACCCGTCCGAATATCGCGCTCAGAAACGCGGCGGGGTGGGAGTGATAGACCTGGAAACCAAGGAAGAGGATTTCGTGACCATGCTGGTGGCCGGCTCCACGCATTCCAATCTGCTGTTCTTCACCAATCTGGGCAAAGTTTACCAAATGAAAATGTATGATATTCCCGAAGGCCGGCGGGCAACCAAAGGCAAATCCATTATGAATTTTCTGCAACTGTCCGCGGAGGAAAAAGTAAATTCCATTCTGGCCATGCCTGCCCGCAATGCTTCGCATAGCGATGCAGGCGGGCCCAAAGAATCACTTATGCTTGTGACGAAAGGCGGCACGGCCAAAAAAATGTCCTCCGAAAGTTTTAAAGATGTCCGGCGGAGCGGAATTATTGCCATCCGTTTGGACAAAAACGACCAGCTGGTTTCCGCGCTGGTTACCGAAAAAGGCGATGAGGTCTTGGTGGCGACCGCGCAGGGCCAATCTATCCGTTTTAAAGAATCCGATGTGCGCGAAATGGGCCGGACCGCCGGCGGCGTATCCGGTATTCGGCTAGGTAAGGGCGACGAAGTTATCAGCGTGGATGCCGTTAAAAAAGACCAAAGGGAAGGATTTTTCCTAACTATGAGTTCCAATGGTTTCGGCAAGAAAACAAATCTCAAAGAATATAAAGTGCAAAAGCGCGGCGGCTCCGGCGTGAAGACGGCGAAAGTTACGACCAAGACCGGCAAACTAATCGTGGCCAAAGTTTTATCCGGAGAGGAGCAGGAATTGATAGCGATGTCCAAAAAAGGGCAGGTCATCCGGACCGCGCTGAAAGACGTTTCCGCACTGGGCCGGCAGACGCAAGGCGTGACCATAATGCGGCTCCGCCCCGGCGACGGCATCGCGTCCCTCACTTGCATTTAAATGCACCTCACCCAGGCCCTCTCCAAAGGAGAGGGCTCCTTTCCCTTTGGGGAAGGCGAAGGATGGGGTATAATATAAAAATGTTCAGCAACCCGGAAAAAAATTTAAGCGCTTTAGGTTTGAGAGAAAATAGTATCGTGGCGGACCTGGGCGCGGGCACCGGCTATTATGCCTTGGCGGCGGGCTCGTTGGTTCCCCGGGGGAAAATTTACGCGGTGGAGTTGCAAAAAGAATACTTAGATACCATCCGGCATAAAGTTGCGGAGGCTGGCTTGAAAAATGTGGACATAATCTGGGGCAACGCGGAAAAAATCGGCGGCACGAAAATTGGCGACGGCGTGGCGGACGTGGTAATCGTTGCCAACATCCTTTTTCAGGTGGAGAACAAGAACGGCCTGATAGAAGAAGCCAAGCGGATATTGAAACCCAAAGGCAAATTATTTCTTTCCGATTGGGCGGCCGATTCTATCCTGGGCAAAATAGCGGTGCCCCAAGCCAAAGCGCGCGCGCTGTTCGAGCAGAGGGGATTTGTTTTTGACCGGGAGATAGATACGGGTCGGGAACATTATGGTATGATATTAAGAAAGGATGAAATTTAATTTTCAGAGCGTGGTCATCGGGGTGTTTATTGTCGCCGCCATTCTGGGCATCTTGGTCTTTTCCGGCGCCATTCCCATCGGCGAGGACAGCGAAGGCAGTTTGGGTACGGTCGTGCTCTGGGGCACCTTGCCGACCGCGTCTCTGGCCGGACCGCTGGAGGCATTCAACGATGCCAATCCGGATTTTGTGGTGGAATACGCGGAGAAGTCCGCGGAGACCTTTGACCGCGACCTGCTGGAAGCGCTGGCTTCCGGCACCGGCCCGGACCTGTTCTTCCTCTCGGATGACCTGGCCCACCACTATGCCGATAAAATTATCGCCATCCCTTACGCCAGCTACCCGCCCGCCGCCTTCAAAAATGTTTTTGCCGGAGCCGGAGAAGTGTTTCTGACTAATGCCGGCATTCTGGCCTTGCCGGTGGCCATTGACCCGCTGATGCTTTTTTATAATCGGAGCCTTTTGGACGCGGCGGGCATAGTTTTTCCGCCCAAAGACTGGGAGGAGTTTTCTCTGCAGGTTGCCCAACTTACGGAGAAGGACGACGCCAATCTGATTTCGCGGAGCGGAGTGGCGCTCGGGCAATACGCGAATGTCGCGCACGCCAAGGACATTCTGGCTATGCTCTTTATGCAGGCCGGTAATCCGATAGTTGCCGAGGAGAGCGGCGCGCTAAGGTCAATCTTGGATTCTCCGGTCGGCGCTTACAACTTGCCTTCGGTTTTGGAATTTTACACCAGCTTTGCCGACCCCAACAGCCCGCTTTATTCCTGGAACCGCTCCTTCGCCAATTCGGCGGACGTTTTTTCCAGCGAAGGCCTGGCGTTTTACTTCGGCTATGCCAGCGAGGTTGAAACTCTGGTCAACCGGAATCCGAACCAAAACTTTTTCATCGCTCCGGTACCACAAATCAAAGGCGCGACCGGCAGGCTCACCACCGCACGAGTGGAGGGTCTAGCTGTCTCGGCCGCTTCCCAGAATTTGAATACTGCGCTGGCGGCGGCCAGCCTCCTTTCCTCCTCGGACTTCGCCGCCGGCTATGCGGCGGGACGGAGCGTCGCTCCAGCGCGCCGGGAGCTCTTGGCCGCGCCGCCGCCGGACACTTTTTCGCCGGTCTTTTACAGTTCCGCGCTCTTTGCCCGCAGCTGGCTGGATCCGTCGCCGCCCGACACCGAAAATATTTTCAGCTCAATGGTAAACTCCGTGCTCTCCAATAACCTTTCTCCCGCCGACGCCGTCCAGGATGCCAGTTCCAAATTGGAGCTTTTGTTGCTAAAATAATAAAGATGCGAAAATACCAGAAATTAATAATTGTCGCCTTACTGCTCTCTCTGCCTGCTTTGTCTTTTGCCTACACGCTTGGCGACCCTCTAGTGCCCGCTGCTTGCACCGGTGAGAGCGGCCAGTGCCAGTGGGACGACTTGCTGACTTTGGTGAATAATGTCACTACTTTCGTATTGAAATATATGGCGGTACCCATCGCGGCGATAATGTTCGCCTACGCGGGATTTTTGATGGTGACTTCGGCCGGGAGCACGGAGAGCCGGTCCAAAGCCAAAAATATTTTTTTCAGTACCGTCCTGGGTCTGGTCATAGCCCTGGCCGCCTGGTTGATTATTAAGCTGATTCTAACCACTTTGGGCTGGAAGGGGGATTGGATAGGATTTTAAAGATGGGGTATAATAAACTTATGAAAAATCTGCAGAAATTTCTCTTAATCTCTTCTTTTGTTTTATTGCCGCTTATTTCCTTTGCCGCTGATGAGGCCAGTGGCGGTTGTGATCCCGGCAAAATTTGCAACCCCATTCCCAAAATAACTTCTGTGCCGAATCTTATTCAAACTATTCTGGAAGGCATGCTAAAAATCGGCATTCCCATCGTGGCGCTGGCGATTATTTTTTCAGGTTTCCTGTTTGTCTTTGCGCAGGGCAATGAGGAGAAATTAAAAACCGCCAAGGATGCCCTGTTGTATTCCATTATCGGGGCGGCTATATTATTAGGGTCGTGGGCGATAGCCCAAATGATTGGCACTACTATTGACGCCTTAAAATAGCTTGGAAATTATTTTATAAAATTTATTTAAAAAATTATGCGCTTCTTCATTCTAACCGGTTCCAACTGTGTCGCCAACAACGCTCTGGCGGGGTTGTTGTGTACCATCGGCGACATCTTGCAGACCATTATTCCGATTCTTATTCTGCTCGGGGTAGTCTACTTTGTCTGGGGCGTGGTGCGCTATGTCATTGCCGACGGCGAAGAGGCGAAACAGCGGGGACGCGATCAGATTATTTACGGCTTGATTGGCTTCGCGGTCATCATCGGCCTGTGGGGATTGGTAAATATACTTATTACTACCTTTAACTTGAGAGCCTACGCGCCCTCGCTGGATACTTTGACTATTCAGACTTCCTCGTCCTGCACCATCGGCAACAACGCCTCGCTGAAGGATGTCTTGTGCTACTTCACCAAGCTGATTAATGATTCCGTAATTCCGTTGTTGTTCGCGGTGGCGACGGTATTCTTTGTCTGGGGCGCGGTCAAATTTTTCATTATTGAGGCCGGCGAGGAAGCCAAGCGGGAACAAGGCCGGCAGTTTATGATTTGGGGCATAATTGCTCTGGCGGTAATGCTTTCCATCTGGGGCTTGGTCGGCTTGCTCTCCAGCACCGTTGGCATCAGCCGTCCGGTCCTCCCGCAGGTCTGCCCGCCCGGCGGTTGCCCCTAGTTGCTTTATTTCCCGGTTAGGTTTTGGTATAATTATGGGGTTAAATATTATTAGCTATAAGGTCGCAAGAATTATTAATCATTAATTATTATTATGAAACAGAAGTTAATTGTATTGGCGGGGATGCTGATGATGGCGGCGGCGCCGGCGGTTGCCTTGGCGGCGGAAGTGGGCGGGATTAACCGTTGCGTGCCCGGCGCGCCGGTTCGTGACCTCCAGACCTTCATCTGTAAAATCGGCGATATCTTTAATATTATCGTCCCGATTTTAATCGCCTTGGGCGTGATTATTTTCATCTGGGGCGTGCTGGTCTACGTTTTGGCGAGCGACGAGGAAGCGAAATCCAAAGGCCGAGACAAAATCATCTTTGGCATCATCGGTCTGGCGGTCATCATCGGTCTCTGGGGCTTGGTCCGAATTTTGACCAACACTTTCGGGGTTGAAAACACGGGGAGCATTACTTTCCCGACCACGCCTTACTAATCTAGATGGATGCCTTTTTGGCAAAAGTTGCGAGCGAGATTATCAATCCGCTGATTCTCTTTTTGTTCGCCTTGGCGGTGGTGTTTTTCCTGTGGGGTATGCTGGAGTTTTTGCTGAATCAGCAGAGCGACGAAAAGAAGACCACCGGCAAGAGCCATATGATTTGGGGCATCGTGGGCATCGCGATAATGATGGGTGTCTGGACGATACTGAATATTATTCTGAACACGCTGAACATCAGATATGTGGATGTGGATGGGGGAGTTATTAAAGTGGAAGAATTACAATAACCCCTCCTGACAAGGGGGTTTCTAAGAAATGTAAAAGGGGTCGCACTCTGTCTCCCGACAGTATGCGACCCCTTTGCGCTGGCCAGGCGCGATTATGGCCATTGCCGTGGCGAAGGAACTTCTTCTACCAGCGGTTTTTGACGGCGATGCGGGCCGGCTTCTCGCCGTCCGCCACCACGATCGCCGTTCCCCCCGTCTGGAGTTCCGAGATCACGATGTCTCGTGACCCGGCCGAAGTCAGGGGATACCGCTTCCCTGACTTCGTGACCAACACCACGTCGCCGCGGATTGGCCACATACTCCAGCCCCAGCAGAGTTCCAGCGGATGAGCACCACCCGCAGGGATGTCAATCTCTTGAACATCCCAGCTTCCCGTGCAACGGGCGGGTGGTGTGAGGGCTTGGCCCGACGTCAAAGCCCGAGGTGGTGTTGGCGTCGTTAGCCAGTGTTTGACCCCGCTACCAACACTGAGGAAGCAGGTCCCCAGCGTCAACGCGACCCACAGCCCAGCGATTGCTCCGACCACCTTCCCAGTGGTCTTCCAGAAACCACCGGACTTCTTATCGTCGCGGTCGTCGGGCTTGGCGGTGGATTTTTTGAACGATGGTCGCCATCCCGTCCGAAGAGCGACCGCAATCCCAACAATCATGAGAAAAACTACAACGCCCGCGATCATTGCTTGCCTCCCTTTTCAATGCCGAGCATCGTCTTGATGTCCCCGAGAACGAGCGTGCCTTTCACGTTCTTGAGTCCGCCGAGCGCCTCGGCAATGGCTTTAACGTTTGCCTCGGGTACAAGTTCTGTGATGTTGCCAGAGGCGTCGGCCTTTGCGAGGCCGGTTCGGATCAGGCGCTGTCTGTCGGCATCCGACAGAACCAGCACTCCTTCCGCGGTGCCGGTGGCTTCCTCCCGCCTCTTCACTCTCTCCGCTCCGGCTGTGATGACCGTCGCTCTCGCGGCCTGATCGGCGATTTTCACTTCCACCACCGCCGTGTTGAGACCGTGCGAGAAGATGAATGGCTTGATGTAGGCATCGGTCACCTTGATGCCCCATCTACCCCCCGTGGTTTCGGCGACGAGTTTGTTTTCCAACTTCTGGCTGTTTACTGCTAGCTCCAGAGACGCTTTCGCAGGGGTCACTCGCGAAAACTCGTCTCCGAAGACCTCGACAGCCTTGTCTGTGAGGATCTTCTTGCAGTTCTCCACAGACCCGAGGACCTGAAAGAACGTACAGGGGTCCTCGATGCGCCAGCTGACCACTGGGACCACCTCCGCCACCATGGCGATGTTGTATGGATCACTCTTGAGCGGTTCCGGGTCGTTTGGGTCGGGCGATCCAAACTTGACACGGATAGGAGGGAACATCCCTGGCGGGACTTTTTCCTTGTCGTCCTGCCGAAAGATATTCTCTGGATCCGCTGGGAGTTCATCCTGGAACTCAGTGCCCTTCTCTTTCTTCACCGAATAAATTCCCCACGGAGCGAAGTACAGCCCCTTGTGCAGATTGCGCACCGGCCGGTCGAAGAACGAGAGCATCGCCACCTCGTCAGCCTTCACGGTCCCGAAACTGAAAATGATGTATGCTACGACAAATCCGAGGACAATCCCGACGATAATACTACTCATGACAATCTCCTTGCCTCGTCAGACGAGGCGGTAAAATTGTTTAACTTCTGAACTCTAAGCGTTCGTGGCACTCTGCCGGAACGCCAAACCGTTCTGTTTTCGAAGGGCTATATCCTCTGCATTATATCATAATCACGCCAAAAAGTCAATGTTGATTTTATAAATAATTATAATTACAATTAAAAAAGTATGAAAGTTATTTTTACCGACCATACGAAGTTTAGGTTAATGGAAAGAAACATACCGGTTTCTTTTATCAAACAAGCCATCAAGAATCCCGATTATGAAAAACCGACATTCGGAAATAGAGTGCAAATCAGAAAGAAATTCGGAGACAAAATTTTAGAAATCGTTTATGTAAAATATATTGATAAAATTATAATCATAACCTTATATTTCCAATGAAAATCACATACGATAAAATTGCGGACGCCATGTATATTTACCTTAGTAAGACCAAGGTCTCTAGAACTGTAAAAATAACGGATAGAATTTTAGTTGATGTTGACAAAGCGGGTAAAGTTCTCGGCATTGAAATACTGGATGCCTCCGATCAGATTAAGCGAATGAAGCGAGTCAGAGGCAAAGAAACCGAGTTGAGAATAAAAATTCCAGCTCTTGCTTGATAACGCAGAAAAAAATCAAGTCCAAAACAAAAAATCAGCAAGGGGAGTCCTTGCTGATTTTTTAACCTCACCCCGGCCCTCTCCCAAGGAGAGGGGTATTTGGTATTCTCTCCTCCCCTTGGGGGAGGACGGGAGGGGTTATGTTTGAGTCTATGCGTGCTTCAGCGGAGTGCTATCGTACTCTTCTCGGGCGCCGAAAACTTTGCGCACGAGAATAATGACGCTGACGATGACTATTGCCAAGAGCACCCACTGTATCAAGCCTGAAGGCAGGAAAGAATTTTCACTACCCAAGACCACGCTGGCGGCTAGACCTCGGCCGTTTACGTTGTCCTCGTTCTGCGTCTCGCTGGAATAATTGGCGGAGCTTTCATAGTCCCGGCTGAAGGTGTTAATCCCGTAATTGTAATTGCTGCCGGTGGCGGGCTGGGAGACATTGCCGCTGTTGGTATTCGCGCCGGTGTTGGCGGTATTGGTATTGCCGCTGTAGTAATTGACGGGATTATAATTCGCCGTCTGCGGGTTGTAATTCACAATCTCTTCCTCCACAACGGGTTCGGGTTCGGTGTAGCCGGTGACATAAGCGTTTACCCTTGCATCAGCAGAGAGAGGCACCACCAACAGGCCCAACGCCAAAATAACTAGCATTTGCAAGCCCCAATATGAAGTTTTATTATTAATTTTACTCATACCAGTAGTATAGCATATTATAATAAAAAAGTCAACCCCGCACTATTTTTTCTTACTATTCTTTAACTTATATAAAAAACCATACAGAAGATAGTTTAAATTTTTGCGGGTCAGGATGAAAATGCAGATGCTGGAGACGAAAATAAATAGACCGATAAGAGCGATTGTATCTACCGCAGTCAGGTTGGCGAAATCCAGAAGCCAGTGTGTGAAGCGCGCAGTCGGGTCGCGCAGTTTTTCGGCGAAAAGATAGCGCACGAACTCACTCGGGCCGAAATAAATCGCCAGAAAAATAATCGCGCTCAAGACGATGCCGACCGCGCCGTAAAGCGCCAAGAGCGCGAGCCAGCGGCCCTCGCGCACAATCCGCGGAGTGTGCCGAAAGTTGAGCCGGAGCTGGGCGGAGAAAATATTATAAAGCATGCGCGTGCGCGCCCAAAGCCCTTGCCAGAATCCGTATTTTTCTTCTTTGATGGTTTGGGAAACGCCGTTCAGAATTTTATACCGGTAGCCCTTGCCGTAATAAATGGAAAAAAAATTGAGCGCCACTTCAATACGGAAATGCCGCTTGTAATAGGCCGGTACTTTTTGCCACAGGCTCCTAGTGACTGCGCGCTCGCCGCCCAAGAGCGGCACGAAGGCGAGCAACTGGTGGACCAAGTACCACCGGCGGTCGGTCATACCGATAACCATATCCGCTCGGCCGTCCAGCACCGGCTGGACCACGCCGTCAATGGCTTCGCGGGTCAGACCGGTAATATCCGCGTCGGAGAAAAAAATTATTTCCGTTGCCGCGAGCGAAACGCCGCGGTCCATAGAATAGCCCTTGCCCATATTGGCCAGGTTGCGCACTACTTTTACGCCAATTTTTTCCGCGACGTCACCGGTGCCGTCGGTGGAGCCGTCATCCACCACGATGATTTCCTTGAAACCGGGGTAGACCGTCAAAATTTCCAGCACCGCGCCCAAACGGGGGGCTTCGTTGTAAGCCGGCACAACCGCGGTTATTCTTTTGTAATTTTTTTGCCGAGCCATAAAAAAGCCAGCCGCCAAACTATAATTATAACTATAATCGCCAGCGCCAGGTATTCCAGCCGGTCCAGCGTCGGAATCAAATTAACCACACCCCGGCTGGTCAGCCAGCCGAAGAGAACTATTATCGCGAGCCACCAAGCGGTGCCTATCGCATCAAAAGTGATAAAAGTTAAAAAATTTACCCGGCGGATAGATAAATATATTATAGTCAAGATTCTGGTGCCGTAGACGGCTTTCACGAAAAGTAAGGCTCGATGCGGGTGGGCGCCGGTAATTTTTTCTAGCGTGCCCAGAAATTTTTCACTGCTACGGCGGTAGGTTTCCCAGCGATGGAAGTAAGCAAGAATCTTTTGCCCGTATAAGAACCACAGCGCGTCCGCGCCGAGAGTGCCCAACAGCGCCAGCCACCACACCGTCCAGGCGGACCACAAGCCCTGCGCGGCCAGGAAAGAGGCGGCCAGGATAATTGTTTCGCCGAATAAAAAAGTTCCCAGGAACAGCGCGGGCATTTGATACAAAGTCAGAAATCCGATTATAAAATTTGTTTCCATAAAAAAATCTTGGTGCTGGAGGGGAGACTCGAACTCCCAAGCCTTGCGGCACTAGTTCCTAAAACTAGCGCGTATACCAATTCCGCCACTCCAGCAACACTGTCCGCCCAGTAGGATTCGAACCTACGACCGTCTCCTTAAGAGGGAGCTGCTCTACCAGCTGAGCTATGGGCGGAAAATTTTTTCTTTCTTTAATAATTTATCACAATTTTTTATATTTTGAAAGTTGAATTAAAAATGCTAGATTATTACGAGCGGCCTGGTAGCCAAGTAGTAAGGCGACTCTCTGCAAAAGAGTTATACGTGGGTGCGATTCCCACCCAGGCCTCACTGCCCGGGTGGCGTAATTGGTAGCCGCAATCGACTTAAGATCGATCGCCGCAAGGCATGTGGGTTCGACCCCCACCCCGGGCACCAGAAAGGAAATTGCAAGCAAGAGGGCTCCGCCTCGCTTCGCTCGGCGGCCAGTTTGTATTGAATTTTCGGGGCAAAAACGAA
>CAZPJV010000005.1:27311-28907 GCA_964586975.1 uncultured Candidatus Saccharibacteria bacterium | reverse complement strand
TGCGCATGCACGCCAACGACCGCGAGGAAGTGAAAAAAGTTTTTGCCGGAGAAATCGCGGCGGCGGTGGGGCTTAAAGATACCATTACTTCCGACACCATTTGCGACGAGGACAAGCCGATTGAGTTGGACCGCATCGTTTTCCCGGAGCCGGTTATCTCCCTGCGCATTGAACCCAAGACCAAAGCGGACCAGGAAAAAATGGGCATGGCCCTCAACCGCTTGGCCCAGGAAGACCCGACTTTCAAAGTTTCCACCGACCAGGAGACCGGCGAAACGATTATTGCGGGCATGGGCGAGCTGCATTTGGAAATTATCGTGGACCGGATGAAACGCGAGTTTACCGTGGAGGCGAACGTGGGCAAACCGCAGGTGGCTTACCGCGAGACCATTACCGCCAACTCCGAAGCGGAAGGCAAATACATAAAGCAGACCGGTGGCCGCGGCAACTACGGGCACGTGAAAATCAAAGTAAAACCGATGCAACTTTTGACCAAGGAAGAACTGGAAGACTTGCCGAAAAATACCAAGCGCGACGAGCATTTTGAATTCGTTAACAATATCAAGGGGGGCGTGATTCCGCAGGAATACATCGCGCCTTGCGAAAAAGGATTTCGGGAAGGTTTGGACCGAGGCATCGTGGCTGGATTCAAAGTGGTTAACGTGTCGGTGGATCTCTGGGATGGCAGTTACCACGAAGTGGATTCCAACGAAATGGCGTTCAAAATTGCCGCGTCTATGGCGGTGCAGGATGCCTGCAAGCGCGCCAATCCGGTGATTCTAGAGCCGATGATGAAAGTGGAAGTGGTGACGCCGGAAAAATTCATGGGCGACATTACCGGCAATCTTTCCTCCAAGCGCGGACTTATTGAAGGCATGGAAGATCGCGGCCTGAACAAAGCAGTGCGCGCTATCGTGCCGTTGTCCGAAATGTTCGGCTACATGACCGGCCTGCGCTCTATGACCGAAGGCCGGGCCAGCTTCACTATGGAATTCTTCCGCTACGATATCGTGCCCCAAAATGTAGCGGAAACCATTATCGCTACCAGGAAATAAAAACGACTAGGCAAGACCTAGTCAAAAAGTCCCTCCCAGCCATAGCCCATGGGCGAGGCCGAAAGGAGATTTTTGTTATTGACAAGTTCTCTTGCATAATTAATTATTAAGGAATAAAATTAAAGTATTAAAAACCAATATTTCTTATTATGAAAATATTTGAAGATCCAATAAAAAAAATTAATGAGTTTAGGTCTCGCAATAGGGTAAATGACCCGCTTAAGGCTGAGGCGATGGCAAGATCGAGCAACAAACCCAGAACGAACGTTGCAGCATTACTTAGGGGTGATATAGAGGCTGAGCGTATTTTTTCCTGGAGGGGATATGCTAATTCGGCAGGTATCAAAGAAGAATTAGCGGCAGAACTTTATGATAAAGTAAAATTAGAAACGGATAAAATTGACGATAGTCAATTAGAGGAAGCAATAGACAAAATTTCACTGGAAAATGAAGAAATTCAGAATAAGTATAGGTCCCTGAATGAACGAAGGATAGAAATGGCCAAGCAGGGTAAAATAGCAGAACAAGAATTTTCTATTGT
>CAZPJV010000005.1:26067-27301 GCA_964586975.1 uncultured Candidatus Saccharibacteria bacterium | reverse complement strand
ATTGTTACCAATGAAGAGAGTGCGGTTTATAAAAAGAAAGAAGAGCTAGGCATGACGCTTTTTATTCTTTATGGCAGGCTAGCTAAGAAAGCAGCTTAATCCACCATTCCTGTAACTAGCAAGGACCGTTCTTGCTAGCTTGATGTTTTAGCTATTTTTACTATACTGTATTTATGAAGCAATCAGAACGAAAATTTACTGCAGTATACAAAAAGTCGGGTCGTTGGTACTCTGGCTGGATTGAAGAAGTTCCTGGTGTAAATACTCAAGGCAAAACCCTGGCGGAAACAAAGGCTAATCTAAAAGAAGCGCTTTTGCTTATTCTTGAAACTAATCGTCTTTTATCTAGGAAGTTCAAAGGGAAATCTTCTATTACTCGAGAAAATTTGTCAGTATTCGCCTAATTTTTTATGAAGCAAGTTGACCTTGTAAAACATATCCGCAAAAACGGATGTGTTTTTGTGCGAGAAGGTGGTTCGCATAGCGTTTGGTATAATCCCATAACCGGTAGAACTTCAACTATTCCAAGACATAGTGAAATAAATAATTTCACTAGTAAAAAGATATGCGAAGATTTAGGCGTGCCAGCAATTAACAAAAGATAAATTTATGCTCCAGACCCCTTTCTATGACCCCGGAAAAACCTACGAAGACAACTTTGAGCAAGGGCCTTTTGGCGTCTTCGCAGACAAAGAAATTCTTGAGCAAGGACTACCCTTGCTCAAGTATGATTTTCTGGGGGTAAGGGTAAATTCGCCTTTTGGCATTCCGGCGGGGCCGCTGATAAATGGCAATTTTTGTCAGGCCGCTTTTGAGAAGGGTTTTGATATTTGCGTCTACAAAACCGTCCGCTCGGACTTTTTTCCGTGTCACCCGTTTCCGAATGTTCTGCATATAAAAGTGGAAGGGGATTTAACTTATGCAAAAGCGCGAAATAAACTGGTGGCGGATAAAAATTTCCACGAGCCGATATCCATTACCAATTCTTTCGGCGTGCCTTCTAAAAAGCCGGAATTTTGGCAGGAGGATGTGCGAAAAGCTATGTCATATGCTGGAAAAGGGCAGGTGCTCATATTGAGTTTTATGGGCACGGTCAAAAAGAATCAGACACCGGAAGAATTCATTGCCGATTATGCTCTAGCCGCGAAACTTGCGAAAGCAACGGGAGCAAAAATTTTAGAAACAAATTTATCCTGTCCCAATATCGGCAACGAGGGCCTGGTGTGCTACGACT
>CAZPJV010000005.1:21746-25967 GCA_964586975.1 uncultured Candidatus Saccharibacteria bacterium | reverse complement strand
TGGATATTATTTCTATGCTGACAAAAGTCGGAGCTATCTTGTCGGATAGCCACTTTGTGGGTGTATCCGGCAAACACATGGATACATACATCACCAAAGATGCATTGTTTCCGCATGTTTTGGAGGTGGAAAAAGTGTGCCGGATGTTCGCGGAGAAAAATAAAAATTTTGAGATTGATGTTGTGGCTGCGCCGGCTTTGGGCGGGATTATTCTCGCTCAAGGCACAGCCTACGCTCTTTCAAAAATAAAAGACAGAGAAATACTGGCGGTGTTTACGGAAAAAACTTTGGATGGGAATCAGGTATTTACCCGAGGCTATGATAAATATGTCAAAGATAAAAATGTCCTGGTGCTGGAAGATTTGACTACCACCGGCGGCTCGATCCAAAAAGTAATCGCCAGCGTCAAAAAAGCTGGAGGCAATGTCGTCGCGGTGTCGGTGATGGTCAATAAATCTCCGAAGATTGTCAATGGCGCGTTGGTCGGGGCACCTCTCAGTGCGTTGAGCGAACTGGAAGTTGAAAATTATGACGCGCCAGATTGCCCTTTGTGTAAAAAAAATGTTCCCTTAAACACCCAATTTGGCCACGGCAAAGAGTTTTTAGCTTCACCAAAATAATATGAAAAAAATAATTCTTGCGCTGGATGAAATACAGAACCTAGATGATGCAATTAAGCTTGTCAAAAGGGTTGGTCCTTTGGTCTATGCCGTAAAGATTCATAATTTATATGATAAATTTGGACCGGAGGTTGTTCGTATGCTTAAAGAAGCTGGCGCAGAAAGAGTATGGGTAGATTTTAAACTTTATGACATTCCCAATACAGTCAAACTTCGTGCGGAAAACATTGAGGCGGATATAATTTCCGTTCATGCGTCAGGCGGGGCAGAGATGATGAAAGAAGCAGTAGCTTCAGGGAAAGAAGTTTTTGCAGTAACGGTGCTCACTTCTTTTTCGCCGGCTCAAGTGAAACAGATTTACAATAGGGAAGTGGACGATATGGTTTTAGTTTTGGCGAAGTTAGCAAAAGAGGCGGGTGTCTCAGGTATTGTTTGTTCACCTAAAGAAATAAAGCTACTTCGAGAAAATTCTGAATTTAAGGATTTGAAACTTGTGGTTCCCGGGATACGTTCCTCTGGGGTTGACTCTAAGGATCAAAGTCGGGTAGGAACACCAGCTCAAGCATTTTTAGATGGAGCTGATTACTTGGTAATTGGCAGACAAATTACACAAGCTCCAGACTCAGAAGCCGAAGCGCAAAAGCTTTGCGAAGAGATTAGGAAATATAGGAATAAGTAATATAATAAATTTATGACTATAGGACAAAATCCGGGACGGAAAAGTAATGAGACCATTCCTTTTACCCCTGAAGGTCAAAAAATAAAAGACAAAACCGCGAGACTTCGTTCTGGACTGCCGCAACAATGGGGGAAAATCTTTTTTAGGATTCAAGCTCAAGGTAATTATTTAAAGGGAAAATATCCAGATTTTAATAGATATGAATTATATCATGCTTTAGTCGGTAGTAATTTATTTGCCGATCCTGGTTATAGTTTTTACACACAAGAGGATTTCCCGGGGGACGATTCTATTGAAAAATTTCTAAACGATTTAATCACGGAATACCTAGGTTGACAATACTTAGGAACTTTAATTAGCGCAAGTCATTTTTTCTTTTAGGTATAGATAAACTGCTTTGAATTCTACCCTCAACAATACCCCTTATAATTCTTTCAGCTTTCTTTCTTAGCTGTTGTATGTTTGATTTAGTATTGCCGTAAGCTTCTGCTATTTTTTGGTCGGTTTCTCCGGCCATTCTCCTTCTTATTACATCTGCCATTTTTGGATTTCTTTCTGCCAATTTTAAAAGAGCTTGAGCAAGCTTATCTTGCATTGTTCTTCTCGCGTCTTCTGTCAATTGCCTAGGGCCTCGGCTTGTGTTTGAAGTAACACCTCTGATTTCTTCAAAGGGGACTAAATTATGTCTCGGGATACGCTTTTTTCTCTTCTCCTTTTCTGTATGTCTGGCAATTTCTTGATTCAAGAGTTTATTCAAGTACCCACTAACATCAGATTCACTTCGAGTCAAATCAATCGGAGACCCACTCATCAACAACTCCTCAAAAAGCTGTGCGACTATATCCTCAGCGTCAGTTTCAGGGTTCGGGGACCTGAGATTCCTCTTGGCCATTTTATGTATGCACCAACGAATCAACTTATGGTTATATTTCCTAAAAACCTCCTCAACAATTTTCGCCCTTTCCGAGTCAACCGGTGTTTCTTTTAGCTTATTTACCCTCGGCGTTTCAATACTCATATTGATACTTTAACACAAAGAACTCATTTGACAACGGCTTATAATCTGCTATTATCTTTATAACTGCACTTTCTGCAGTTTTTATTATGGCTAGTGAGCAATATCGCGTAAACTGCCAGGTTTAACATGATTTGCGAGCGAAGACATAACAAATTTATTTATTATGTTTTTTAATTTAAATAAAATATATGGCAGAAGAATTTAAGAGAGACAAGCCGCACATTAATGTCGGCACCATCGGCCACGTGGACCACGGTAAGACTACCCTGACGGCGGCAATCTTGCACGTGCTGAATATGGCTGGCAAGCAAGTTCGCCTCCGGGGCGTGGACCAGATTGACAACGCGCCGGAAGAAAAGGCCCGGGGCATTACCATTAACATTTCCCACAACGAGTACTCCACGGATGCCCGGCACTACGCGCACATCGACGCGCCCGGCCACGCGGATTACATCAAAAACATGATTACCGGCGCCGCCCAGATGGACGGTTCCATTCTGGTAGTGGCGGCGACAGACGGCGCGATGCCCCAGACCCGAGAGCACGTGCTTTTGGCCCGCCAAGTTGGCGTGCCGAAAATTATCGTTTTCCTGAACAAGTGCGATATGGTGGACGACAAGGACATGATTGATTTGGTGGAAGAAGAAATCCGTGAGCTTTTGACCAAGCAGGGCTTTGACGGCGCCGGCGCTCCGGTGATTCGCGGCTCCGCGCTCAAAGCTTTAGAGGCGTCTTCTTTGGACGATGAGTGGGCCAAGAAAGTCATGGAACTGGTGAACGCGTTGGACACTTACATTCCGATTCCGGAGCGAGATATCACCAAGCCCTTCCTGATGCCGATTGAAGACATCTTTTCCATTGAAGGCCGCGGCACAGTCGTAACCGGAAAAATTGAAAGAGGCAAAGTAAAAGTTGGCGAGGAGGTGGAAGTTGTCGGCATCAAACCGACGCAGAAAACCACGGTGACCGGCATTGAAATGTTTAACAAGAACCTGCAGGAAGGCATGGCGGGCGACAACGCCGGCGTGCTGCTCCGCGGACTCAAGAAAGAAGACATTACCCGCGGACAGGTTTTGGCCAAACCGGGAACGGTTACGCCGCACGACAGCTTTACCGCCGAAATTTACGTTCTAAAAAAAGAGGAGGGCGGGCGCCACACCCCGTTTTTCAAAGGCTACAAACCGCAGTTCTATATTCGCACCACGGATGTGACCGGTGAAGTGCAGCTGGCAGAGGGTACAGAAATGGTTATGCCCGGCGACACGGTGAAGATTACGGTCAAGCTGGTTACCCCGGTGGCGCTGGAAGAAGCCCAGAGGTTCGCCATCCGCGAAGGCGGCAAGACCGTCGGCGCCGGAGTGGTTACGAAAATATTAGGATAATTAACTTTCTGGCTAATAGCTAACTAGCTAAAAAGCCAAGAAGCTAATTAAGTTCCATGACAACAGCACAGACAAAAACAAAAAAAGTCCCGACCAAGGTCCGGGCTTCGACCAAAAAGGTCGCAACCAAGACGGTCAAAGCGCCGAGAGTTTCCCCGAAGCGGGAGAAATCTGTCAGTTCCGGTGAGGGCCGAGTCGTGCTGCGCATCCGGGTTCGCGCTTATGAGAGTAAAATTCTGGATGCCTCCGTCAAGCAAATTATGGATACGGCCACGCGCTACGATGCGGAAATAATCGGCCCGGTGCCGTTGCCCACGGAAATCAAAAAATATACAGTCAATCGTTCTTCCTTCATTTACAAGAACTCCCGCGAACAGTTTGAAATCAGGGTGCACAAGCGCCTGATTGACATAATAAATCCCAACGCCAAGACCGTGGAGGCTTTGACGAATTTGTCTTTGCCTTCCGGAGTGGATATTGATGTCAAAATGATGTAAATAATATAGGCACTAGGCCTTAGGC
>CAZPJV010000005.1:0-21646 GCA_964586975.1 uncultured Candidatus Saccharibacteria bacterium | reverse complement strand
TAGGCACTAGGCCTTAGGCGCTGGGCATTAGCTAAAATGAAATTCATATTGGGCAAAAAAGAAAATATGGCGGAGTATTTCAAAGAGGATGGCACGGTTGTGCCGGTGACGGTGGTTTCCGCTTTGCCGGTCGCGGTCCAGCGAATATTTTCCAAAGAGCATGACGGCTATGATTCGGTGCAGGTTGAATGGAGTGAAGGCAAAAATACAAAACGGAAAGAATTTCGGCTGAAAGCCGGAAGTGAGGCGGGGACGCAAGTGGGAGATGTCATTGACGTTGCGAATTTTGCTCCGGGCGATAAAGTGACCGTCTCCAGTATTTCTAAAGGCAAAGGTTTCCAGGGTGTGGTCAAACGACACGGTTTTCACGGCGGGCCCCGCACTCACGGCCAGAAGCATTCCGAACGCGAACCGGGCTCCATCGGCGGCGGGCTCCGGACCCATGTGCCGAAGGGTATGCGCATGCCGGGCCGGATGGGTTCGGACCGCATCACCCAGAAGAATCTAGAGGTCGTGCTGGTGGACCGGGAAAATAAATTAATGCTGATTAAGGGCGCCATTGCGGGGAAACGCGGCACTTTGGTGGAAATAATTCAGAGATAAAAATGGAAGCAAAAATTTACAATCAAAAAGGCAAAGCCGCCGGCCAGGTGAACCTTCCCGAGAAAGTTTTCGGCGCCAAGTGGCGCGCGGACTTGGTGCATCAGGTGGTAGAGAGTATGCGTAGCAACAAGCGCGCCGGCACCGCGCACGCCAAAGGCCGCGGCGAGGTGCGCGGCGGCGGCCGCAAGCCCTGGAAACAAAAAGGCACCGGGCGCGCCCGGCACGGCTCCAGCCGCAGTCCCATTTGGGTTGGGGGCGGCGTCACTCACGGTCCGCTGGCGGAGAAAAATTACAAAAGAAAAATTTCAAAAACGATGCGAGCGCAGGCGCTTTACTCCGTGCTCTCCAAAAAGCTTAAAGACGCGGAGATAATTTTTATAGATTCTCTCGCAATGCCCGAAATAAAAACTAAAACAGCCGTTGCGGTTATAAACAATTTGAAGCTCAAAGGGCGGACCCTGGTTGCCCTGTCGGATAGAGAACCCACGACCGAAAAAAGCTTCCGTAATATTTCAAATCTGGAACTGGTATTTGTGAAAAATCTGAACCCGCTGGACGTCTTGAATCACAGATATCTTTTAATTGAAGCTCCCGAGAAAGCTGTAAAGTTTTTAGAATCAAGAGGATAGTACCCCTACCCAGCCTCCCCCTATATAGGGGGAGGAGCAAGGAGGGGGTAAAAATGATATGAACAATAATAACATTATAAAAAATCCCAGAGTCACTGAAAAAGGCAGCTCCTCCTTGGAGCAAAATGTCTATACTTTTGACCTGGCTAGGTCCGCGACCAAGACAGAGATAAAAAAGGCGATATTCGCTTTATACAAAGTGCGCCCGGTCAAGGTCAACGTACTCGCCATTCCCCGTAAAAGAATAAATTTAAGGGGGCGCGCCGGCCTGCACGGCGGGGGCCGGAAAGCGTTCGTATATTTGAAAGCTGGCGATAAGATAGAATTTATTTAAAGATACAAATATACGAATGAGTACCAATTATACAAATAAAATTCGTATCATTAGTAAAAATTAGTATATTGGTAACATTATTATGAAAACGTATAAACCAACAACCAAATCGCGCCGGCAGATGACCAACGTGAATTACCGCGGAGTTTTGACGGCCGCGTCTCCGGAAAAATCCCTAACCTACGGATTTTGCCGCAGTGTGGGCCGCAACAGTCAGGGGCGGATTACCATGCGGCATAAAGGTTCCGGGCACAAGAGGCTCTACCGCGAGGTGGATTTTCTTTACGACAAAAAAGAAATTCCGGCAAAAATAAAATCGGTGGAATACGACCCGAACCGCAGCGCTTTTATCGGCCTGGCGGTTTATCAAGACGGCGAGAAAAGATATGTGGTTTTGCCGAAGGCGGTGAAGCCGGGAAGTTCTTTCGTGGTTTCCGCCAAAGCTCCGCTGGAGCCGGGTAATCGTCTGCCATTGAAAAATATTCCGGTGGGAACTTTTGTTTATAATATTGAATTGAAACCGCAGGGTGGCGCGAAAATCGCCCGCTCCGCGGGGATTTTCGCGCAAGTGGTCGCCAACGCCGAGGGCTACACCAATATCAAGATGCCATCCACGGAAGTGCGCAAAGTCAGCGAGAATTGCTGGGCGACCATTGGCACCGTGTCCAACGAAGAGCATCATTTGGAAAATTACGGCAAGGCCGGACGCAGCCGCTGGAAGGGTATCCGCCCGACTGTGCGCGGCACCGCCATGAATCCGGTGGACCATCCCTACGGCGGCGGCGAAGGCCGACAAGGCCGCGGCACCAAGCGACCGAAAACAATGTGGGGCAAAGTTACCGGCGGGCGCAAGACCCGGCACCCCAAAAAATACTCGGATGTGTTTATGGTATCAAGGCGAAAGACTGGAAAAAATAAATAGCAAACCCCTCCAAACCTCCCCTTGTCAGGGGAGGTTTTGGTTTCCCCCTGACAAGGGGGATTAAGGGGGTTGTATTTCTTTTTCCCCACCCGCTATTGCTTTATTTTGTAAAAGTTGTAAAGATATAGATGTAGCACACGCAGGGTTGTCCCCACAAGGCAAGGACGACTCCGCAGAAAGGGGGAGCGATGACTAAGTCGAACCCGCCGGCGAAGCCGCCGGCAAGGCCGCGACCAGTCACCGTTGCCCGATCAGCCCCTCGGGGCTGGTCGGGCTCTACCTCGCTCGGCCGACTCGTCGGCCGGACGCGGTAGAGGGGGCCGAGATCTGGGGTCGCGCGACCCTGGGTCCTGGCATCGGGCGCCTCCGGTCTCGCCAACTGGAGGACGCCCTTTTCTTTTGCTCAATTTGACTTTTTTACCCGATTTGCTATTATCTTTCAAGGCTCAAATTGAGAGCCCTTTTGTTTATGTAGGGGAAAAAATTATGACCCGCTCAATTAAAAAAGGACTATATGTCAACGAACGCCTGCTCAAAAGGATAGCCGGCAAAAACCCCTTGCAGACGCCGATGGTCAAGACTTGGCAGAGGGCTAGCGTAATCTCGCCGGAGATGCTCGGGTTTACCTTCGGCGTTTATAACGGCAAAGCTCACATTGAAGTTTTGGTGACCGAGGACATGGTCGGGCACAGACTGGGTGAATTCTCGCCGACTAAGAAATTCATCAAACACGGCGGCAAGATGCAGAAAGAGCTGGAGATGAAGAAGAAAGAGGCGGAAATAGCGCAGGCGCAAGCCGCGACGGCGGTGGCGGCAGACGCCAAGGCCACAGCCAAGTAGAAAGTTAAAAGTATAAAGTAAAAACATGCGAGCATTTTTGAAAAATTACAGGCAATCTCCGCGCAAGGTTCGGCTGGTGGCGGATTTGGTCAAAGGCAAGCAGGTGACGGAGGCGCTGACCGAACTGGATTTTTTGGCCAAGCGCGCCGGAACGCCGATTAAAAAACTTTTGCTTTCGGCGGTAGCCAACGCGAAAAATCAAGGCCTTAAAGCGGAAAATTTATTTATCCAAGAGCTCCGGGTGGACAAGGGCATCGTGATGAAAAGAATGATGCCGGCGGCCATGGGTAGCGCGCACCGCATCAACAAGCGCACCAGCCACATAGAGATAGTTTTAGTGGAGAAAAAATAATTTATGTCCAAAATCGTCCATCCATACGCGCATAGGTTGACAATTCTCCGGGACTGGAAGTCTCGCTGGTTTGCCGATCCGAGAAAATATGTCACTTACCTCAAGGGTGACGTATTGCTTCGGGAGCATTTAGAGAAAAAACTTCGTGGAATGTATATTTCAAGCATTGAAATTGAACGCAGCAGGAAAGCTACCCGTTTTATCATCAAAACCTCCCGACCCGGGCTAATAATCGGGCGCAACGGCGAGGGAGCGGCCAAGCTCAAGGACGATATTTTAAAAAAGATGAACAGCCTGAAGCTTCCGAGGCCGGAAGATTTTAAGCTGGAGATAATGGAAATTCAAAACCCCGAAGCGGACGCGGCCATAGTGGCCTATATGATTGCCGAAGGTTTGGAGAAGCGCTTGCCCTACCGGCGGGTGATTAAGCAGACGATTGAAAAGGTGATGAATGCGCATGGCGTGGAAGGAGCGCGCATAGTGCTCTCCGGGCGCCTGGGAGGCGCGGAAATCGCTCGCACCGAAGAACTAAAACGAGGCTCCATTCCGCTTCAGACTTTTCGCGCGGACATAGATTTCAAGCGCGAGCGCGCGGTTCTTTCTTACGGCACGATTGGCATTAAAGTTTGGATTTACCGCGGTAAGATTTTTGCCGAAAAGTCCCGACGACTAGAGGAGTCGGGAGCCCGACCGCAAGCGTCGGTAAAAAATATTGACTAAGATAATTATATGTTATTACCAAAAAAAGTAAAATTCAGAAAATGGCAGAGCCACCGGAGCAATCCCAAGAAAACTACCGCGGATACCCGCGGCACCAAGCTTGCTTTCGGCTCTTTCGGTCTCAAATCCGAAACCGAAGCCAGAGTAAAATCCAAGCAGATAGAGGCGGCCCGCAAAGTTATCTCCCGCACCCTGACCAAAGCCGGCAAGTACTGGGTGCGCATTTTTCCCGACCGGCCCTACACCGCCAAGCCCGCGGAAGTGGGCATGGGCAAGGGCAAGGGCGATCCGCAGGGCTATTGCTTCGGTGTCTTGCCGGGTCGGATAATTTTTGAAGTGGATGGCGCGGAAGAGAGCGTGGCGCGCGAAGCTTTGCGCAAGGCCGGCTCCAAACTTCCTTTGAAAACCCGCGTCGTCAGCCGGGAACATAAAGAATAAAAAAATGGCGAAGCAGAAAGACAATTTCAAAGAAATGAAGAAAGGCGAGCTTGAAAAAAAACTTGTCGCTTGGCGAGCAGAAGAGAGAAGCATCCGCTTCAAGGCCGAAGGCGCGCGTTCCAAGAATGTCAAGGAGCTTTCCAATTTGAAAAAGAATATTGCCCGGATTTTAACGGAACTAGGCCGCGCCAAAAGACCGGCAAGCAAATAATATGAAAACGAAAGAAAACAAAGGCACAATTTTAAAGGGGGTGGTGGTCTCGGATAAAATGAACAAGACCGTGGTGGTAGCCGTTTCGCGATTTGTTAAGCATCCTTTGTACGGCAAATATTATAAAGTTATCAAAAAATATAAGGTGCACGACGAGAGCGGCAAATATAAAACCGGCGATAAAGTGGAAATAGTGGAGACCCGGCCGATTTCCAAGGATAAAAAATTTCGGGTCGTTTAAAAAATTATGATACAAAATGAAACATTGGTAAAAATAACGGATAACGCCGGCGGAACCATAGGCAAGGTTTTCAAAATTTTGGGTTCTTCCAAAAAGCGCTACGCGACTCTGGGCGAGAAAGTAATTATCTCGGTCAAGGTGGCCTCGCCCCGCAAAATGATAAAGAAGAAGGATGTGCTGGAGGCAGTGGTGGTCCGCACGCGGGAAGCCTACCGGCGCAAAGACGGTTCTTATATCCGCTTTGACGACAACGCGGTGGTGGTCTTGGAAAAAGGCAAGCTGGATCCGAAAGCCGGCCGCGTTTTCGGGCCGATTCCGCGGGAATTAGCGGAAAAAGGATACCAGAAGATAATTTCTCTAGCGCAGGAAGTCATATAATACGAAAACTATGCGAAAGCTACAAAAAACAACAAAAATTTTCGCAGACTTTCGTAAATTTTCGCATAATTTTAGTATAATAATATGAAAATTAAAAAAGGCGACAACGTAATAGTTATAGCGGGCAAAGACAAAGGCAAAAAAGGCAAAGTTGTCCGCGCTTTGCCGAAGAAAAATAAAGTGGTGGTGGAAGGGCTGAATCTGACCAAGCGGCACCAGCGTCCGAGAAAGTCCGGCGAGAAGGGCACGGTCATCAGCATGTCTATGCCCATAAACGTTTCCAATGTCAAAAAAACGGCTTAATTTATGAAACATCAAACTGTTAAAGAAAAAGAAATCGGAGTGTTTGAAAAAATGAAAGCAACTTTTCATTACAAAAACGCCATGGCCGCGCCGAAAGTCAAAAAAGTGGTAGTTAATACCGGCACCGGCACCGCGATGAAGAAAGACAAAAACAAGAACGAAGCCATTGCCGACCGCTTGGCGAAAGTTACCGGGCAGAAAGCGGCCTTGCGCGGCGCCAAGCAGTCCATTTCTTCCTTCAAGGTCCGCCAGGGCGATCCCATCGGCGCCATGGTGACTTTGCGGGGCAAAAGAATGTATGCTTTCCTGGAAAAGCTCATTAATGTGGCTCTGCCCCGCACCAAAGACTTCCGCGGCATCCCGCGCGCCTCGGTGGACAACATCGGCAACCTGACTATCGGTGTTAAGGAGCACACGATTTTTCCGGAAACCGCGGACGAAGACATCCGCGACGTTTTCGGACTTTCCGTTACCATAGTTTCCTCCGCCAAAACCCACGCCGAAGGCGTAGCCTTCTTCGAAAATCTCGGCATTCCGTTTAAGAAAGACTAGAATTGTTTTTATTTTCAAAATAGGCTTATATTGCAAGCCAGTTTCGTGCTGTGGATAACCTTACCCACCTTATCTTGTGTAATTGATTATAATAAACAAAAGGCTGACAAATATGGCCCTAAAAAAGGAAAAATATATAAATGCATTACTCTACTTCATCTCTCAATGTGGCAATGAAAAGTTGGGCATAACCAAGCTTAACAAGCTTTTCTACTACCTTGACTTTATATCTTTTAGAGACAGAAAGGAAACCGTTACAGGAGAAACCTACCTTCGTCTACCCATGGGTCCGTTCGCTTCTCACTTACAAGATAAAGTAATAGAAGAAGCGAAACACAAAAAGCTTATTACTCAAGACGAGGAGGAGAGTGTTAAGTTTGGCAAAAGAAACAGATTCCAATCTCTCGGCGCCGTAGACTTTTCGGTGTTCGACGATTATGAAAAGAAATTACTGGAATATATTTGTAAGGAATTTAAGGATTGGAGTACCGAGCAAATGATAGCCCAAACCCATAGCGAAGCCCCGTGGGTTTTTTCCGAGGTTAACAAACCTCTTGACTATAAAAATTCTGACGACATTGAGTTTTTCCCCAACGAGCTAGCCTCTACCTAAACTATGGCCTGGAAGATTAAGAGAACGGATAGTTTTGATAAATGGTGGAAAAAAGAAAATGTCAACGATAGCAACTATAAGTTTCACAAAAAAGCACTTGAGGAGTTTAAAAACGTTCCCTTACCCCACAACAGACAAACAAGCATATTTAAGAATACAAGTTATGAATGTTGGGTTACGAGGTTACCTGATAAAATTCGGAAGCAAGGTAAGTCCAGTGGGTTTCGAGTCGTGTTCATTTTAGATCTTGAGGATGAGGAATTGTTGCTTCAAGGTATCTTTAGAAGAGACCATTTAAGTTATCTAAAGACAGGAGGGAAGTATGATAATGCTTATGAACAACTAATAAAAGACCTCGCTAGAGAATTCGTGCAGCCCACCTAAAATCTCCAGAGATATCTCTATACCAAAATGACCAGAAAAAAAGACAATATTAGAAAGCTTACCCGCACTGGTCGTGCCGGCTCGATTTCTGTTGTTATCCCAGCCGAAATGGTGCGCTCTTTGGGCTGGCGCGAGAAACAGCGCGTTATGGTCAAGCGCGTCCCCCGCGGGATTTCTATAATTGATGCGAAAACCAAGAAAAAGTAATATGAAAAAATTTTGGATAATAATAATTATTGTTTTGCTCCTCGGGGTTTTTATCCCGAAGCTTTTTATTAAAGATAAAGCGGAAGTAGAGATAACACAAGATAGCGCAACGTTTTCTGGGCCTAACCTGGAGCATCAAAACCTAGTGAACTCTATGGCTTTGCAAGAATATAAGGCTGGGGACGAGACCTTAACGGTCTACATAAAGAATGTTTATGAAAAGGATGGAAAAATTTTTATAGATGCCGACGAATTTAAATGGTTTGGCAATGGCGCCGATGACGCAGATTCTTGCGTGTTCCCATCCTATTTTCCTAACGGAGCAATTCCATCTACGGAAACGCGTCCGGCCTGCGGGCCTAACGGGTATGTCATAGTAAACGAGAATGAGCAGATTAAAACATATAAACTTTCACCTGAAGTGCGAATACGCCTGCTTGAAGAGTATGGCAGCATTCCCGACTTCAACACTTTATCTCCCGAAGAATTTATGAACGGCCAGGATGAGTGGGGGTACAAATTCTATGTGTCTTATTTTGACGGCAAAACCGACGACCCTTATTATCCGCCCTTTACGCTGGTATTAAAAAACGGGGAAGTGCTATTTATTCACCGGATATACGTGCCGTAGCGTAGAGTTGACGTAGCTCGGGTTTTCTGCTAGTATCGTAAGCACCTTACGGTGCGGAGTGATCTGTGTTTCTCCTTAAGGTCCATAGGGATTTTAAGAAAAAACACACGACATCACCCATGCTGAGGGTTAATTTTTTATGGCTAAAACATCAACCGTTGCCAGAAGCAAAAAGAAGCCGAAATTTTCCACCCGCAAGAAAAACCGGTGTTTTAAGTGCGGGCGGGGCAACGCTTTTATGCGCGACTTCGGCATCTGCCGCATTTGTTTTAGAGAGTTGGCGAACGAAGGCATGTTACCAGGAGTAAGAAAATCGTCATGGTAGGAGATTCAATTTCCAACATGATTATAGTGCTGAAGAACGGCTCGCTGGCCGGCAAAGACGCCGTTATTGTCCCGTATTCTAAAATGAAAAACGCCATCGGCGAGTGCCTGCAGAAAGCCGGCTATGTTTCCGAACTTTCCAAGAAAGTTAAAAAGGGCCATCCGGTGCTGGAAATTGGGCTGGTGTATGTGAATCAGAAACCGAAAATTACGGAAGTGGAAAGAATTTCCAAGCAATCTCGGAGAGTGTATTTCAAAATGAAAGACATCCATCTGGTCCGCAACGGCGCGGGATTATTGGTGCTGTCTACGCCGAAAGGAATTTTGTCGGGCAAGGACGCGCGCAAAGAGCAGGTCGGCGGCGAAGCTTTATTTAAGATATGGTAGGGCAATGACAAATTTATGAGTAGAATCGGCAAACAAGAAATTTTAATACCGGCGGGCATCCAAGTGGCGCAGAGCAACGGGATTTTTACCGTAGAGGGCCCAAAGGGCAAGCTTTCAAAAATTTTCCGCGATGACATAACTATCGCCATTACCAACAAGGCTATAAATTTGAATGTCAAGCGAAACGACAAGTTTTCCAAAGCGCTCTGGGGCACTTACGCGTCGCACATCAAGAATATGATTAAAGGCGTGCAGTCGCCCTATCAGAAGAAATTGATTTTAGAAGGTGTTGGTTTTAAGTCAGATGTAAAGGGCAAAGAGTTGCACTTGGCGCTGGGCTTTTCGCATCCGGTGGTGGTTAAGATTCCGGAAGGCATTGTGATGAAAGCGGAAAAAAACATGATTTCAGTGGAAGGCGCAGACAAGGAACTAGTCGGCAGTTTTACGGCGCAGGTGCGGGCGCTCAAGAAACCGGAACCGTATAAGGGCAAAGGCATGCGTTATGAGAACGAAGTTATTCGCCGCAAGCAGGGCAAGAAGACGGTATAGAAAAAAATGACGAATTACAATGACAAAAATAAATGCAAAATAAACAAGACAAAAGAATAAGACTGAAGAAAAAAATCCGGACCAAAATAAAAGGCACCGCGGAACGCCCGCGCCTGTCTGTGTTCCGTTCCAATAAATTTATGTATGCGCAAGTAATTGATGATGTTTCGAGAAAAACTTTAGGAGAAGCGCATGCGCAGAAGAAAAACGCAACCGATGTCGGACAGAAGATTGCGGAATTGTGCAAAAGCAAAAAGATTAGTAAAGTTGTGTTTGATCGCAACGGCTTTAAATACACCGGACACATCAAGTTAGTTGCGGACGCGGCTCGAAAAGGCGGGCTGGAATTTTAAGAAAAAATAATTATGGAAAAAAGAAACGAAAAAAGGAATACAGGGCGCCGGGGCGGCTCTTTCGGTCGACCCAAGCCGGAGTTTGACCAGAAGATTCTAGATATCCGGCGGGTAACCCGGGTGGTGGCCGGCGGACGCAGATTTTCGTTCTCGGTGGCGCTGGTGGCCGGAGACAAGAAAGGCGGCGTGGGCTTGGGACTCGGCAAGGCGGGGGATACCGCGCTGGCGATTAACAAAGCTCTGCGCAACGCCAAAAAAAATATGGTCAAGCTGAATCTTACCAAAACCATGTCCATCCCGCACGAGCTCTCGGCCAAGTTTTCCAGCTCCAAAATCGCGCTTTATCCCAACAAGGGCCGCGGCTTGGTGGCCGGCTCGGTCATTCGCGATATCGTAAATATTTCCGGCGCCAAGGACATCACCGGCAAGATTTTATCCCGTAGCACCAACAAGCTCAACAACGCCAAGGCGGTTATGTCAGCGCTGAAAGAAATTTCTTCCAAATACACCAAACCTATCCCGAACGAAATCGCGGACGCGGCACCGAAGGCCGAGGTGGCCGTTAAGGAAGCATAAACAACTTTATGCAGATACATAATTTAAAAAGAACCCATAAGAATAAGAAAGACCGGCTGGTGGGCCGGGGCGGTAAGCACGCCAAAACTTCCGGCCGGGGCGGTAAGGGGCAGACGGCGCGCGCGGGCAACAAGCGCCGGCCGGAACTTCGGGATATAATTAAGAAGTTGCCCAAAAACCGCGGCTATAGTTTCAAATCCATAAATCGTGTGGTGGAAGTAGCAAAGGAAAAAGTGGAAAGTAAAGAAATGTTTTCAAGTATGCGCAAACGCCTGGGCATTAAAGGCGGGAAGATAAAAATCAAGTAATGCAAAATTTTTGGAACAAAATAAAACTGGTTTGGACGGACAACGCTCTGCGCCGGAAAATTCTGTTCGTGCTTTTCGCGCTGATTATCTTCCGCGTGCTCGCGGCCATTCCCATTCCGGGGATTGATGCCGCGGCGCTCTCCCGTTTCCTTGCCAACAACCAATTTTTCGGCATCCTGAATATTTTCTCCGGCGGCGGGCTCTCTAACCTTTCTATCATCATGCTGGGCGTCGGTCCTTACATTACCAGTTCCATCATTATGCAGCTGTTGACGCTGATGGTGCCGGCGCTCAAGCGTTTGTATCACGAAGAAGGCGAGGCGGGCCGGAGAAAATTTTCGCAGTGGAGCCGGCTCTTCACCGTGCCTCTGGCGGCGATTCAGGGTTTCAGCCTGTTATTCATTTTGGAACAGCAAAACATTCTGGTGCCTTTGACCGCCTTTGACCGCATTACGAATCTTTTTATCGTGGTGGCCGGCTCTATCCTTTTAATGTGGGTCGGAGAGCTGGTAACCGAATTCGGCATTGGCAACGGCGTGTCGCTTATCATCTTTGCGGGCATAGTTGCCCAGCTGCCCGCGACCGTAGGCCAGCTTGTGTTTTCCTTTGAAGTCTCCCAGTTGCCCCTCTATGTCGGTTTTGCCGCCGCGGCGCTTCTAATCATTGCCGGCATCGTGGTGGTAACCGAGGCTGAGCGGCCGATACCGGTGACCTATGCCAAGCGCGTGCGGGGCATGAAAATGTACGGCGGCGGCTCCACCTATCTGCCTCTGCGCGTGAATCAGGCCGGAGTAATTCCGATAATTTTCGCGCTCTCCATCCTGCTGTTCCCGCAAATGATTGGCACCTTTCTGGCGCGTTTCTCCAATCCGATTATCGTGAAGATTTCCGGCGTGCTGTCCACATTTTCCCAAACCAGCGCGCTCTACGCGGTGCTTTACTTCGCATTTGTGTTTATGTTTACCTATTTCTACACGGCGGTTACCTTTGACCCCGAAGCGCTTTCCCAAAACCTACAGAAGAACGGCGCCTTCATCCCCGGCATCCGCCCCGGCCCTTCCACCTCGGAGCATATTTCTAAAGTTCTGACCCGCATCACCCTCTTGGGCGCGGTGTTCTTAGGCTTTATCGCCGTCTTGCCGCTGATTATGCAGCGCCTGACCGGCATCGCTTCGCTGGCCATCGGCGGCACCTCCATTCTCATCGTGGTCTCCGTCGTTCTGGACCTGCTGAAAAAAGTGGATGCCCAAATCTCCATGCGAGAATACTAAAGTTTACTATATTCACGGCCGCGAAGATAGTAAACACTAATGGTTAAGCCACTTCTTGTATTCCAGGATGACGATGTCCACAACCCGCGCAAGGTTGTTTTTGTTGGTGTCTATAACGAGGTCAAAATTGCTTTTGTCGGTGTGGTTTTCTATGCCGTAGAGGTCTTTGTATCTTTTCTTTTCGCTCGCGAGGCGGGCGTCTATTTTTTTCTCAATTTCTTCGGGAGTTTGTGAACTTTCACTTTGCTTGCGCAGAGCGTTCTCTTTCAAATTATTCAAAATCCTTTGCTTGGCGATTTCTGGCGGTAGGTCCAGGTAAACTTTAAAGGATTTCGGTATCCAATGAAACGCCAAGCGGGAATCGATGACGATTTTATTTTGTTCACCGGCCTTTTTGACTTCCTCATCTATCTTTATATCTACACTTTCATCGGTCTGCGCTTTAACGCTTAATTCGTTTAGGGAGAGGCCCATCTCTACCGCAAGCTTCCGCATAAAATCGCCGGAAGAAAAACGCCGGTAGCCCAGTTTTTCTGCCACCTTGTCGGCGGTGCTGGACTTGCCGCTACCTAAAGTGCCGGTAATGGTGATAATTTCTTTCTGCATAATTTATGCTATTATAACACATATGCAACCGCAAACTTTTGTATTTTTCGGCATAACGGGTTCTGGGAAGGGAACCCAAGTAAAACTTTTAATGGATTATTTGAAAAATCATGGCGGGCATGATGTTGTTTATGCTTATCCCGGGACGGAATATAGGAAATTGGCAGAATCTGGCAGTTACACCGGTTCCCTTGTGAGAGAACCCCTTGCTCGCGGCGAACTTCTCCCGGGGTTTTTAACAGATGCAGTTGTTACAAATATTCTTATTTCTTCGCTATCGGCGGACAAGAATTTGATAGCCGATGGATACCCGCGCGCCGTGGACCAGTCTATGAGTTTTGAAAAAATGATGGCGTTCTATAAAAGAAAAGATATAAAAATTATTTATATTGAAATAGGGAAAGAAGAAGCGAAAAAGCGTAATCTGTTGAGAGGTCGCGCTGATGATACAGAACAGAGTCTGGCGAAAAGATTTGATGATTATATAAATAATGTTATTCCAGCGATGAATTATTTCAAAGGCAAAGACGGTTATACACTGCTTGCCATCAATGGGGAACAAAGTATTGAGAATGTGCACCGGGATATTATTAAAGCTCTGGGATTTGAATGATAGCCATCAAGACCCCAGAAGAAATAGAAATCATCCGCGAAGGCGGCAAGCGCTTGGCGGCCGTGCTTCATAAGGTGAAGGAAAAAATCGCGCCGGGAGTTTCCACTAAGGAACTGGATATGTACGCGGAAAAATTAATCCGGGAGATGGGAGATGCTCCCGCCTTTTTAAATTATCGGCCGGCCGGGGCCCGGAAGCCCTTTCCCGCGACGCTGTGCGTCTCGATCAACGACGAAGTGGTGCACGGCATTCCACGCCAATATAAAATTTTAAAAGAAGGCGACCTTGTTTCCATAGATTTAGGGATAAAGCACCGCGGGCTTTTTACCGACATGGCCTTGACCGCGCCGGTGGGCAAGATAGAAAAGAAACATCAGGAACTTATTGAAACTACGCGCCGAGCTCTGGATGTCGGAATTGAAGCCGCCATCGCGGGGCACAGAGTGGGGGACATCAGTTATGCCATTGAGGAATTTGTCGGCGGCCGGTACGGAATTGTTGAAGAGTTGGCCGGCCATGGAGTCGGGCATCAAATTCACGAGGACCCCTTCATCCCGAATTTTGGGAAAAAGGGCACCGGTCCCAAACTTTTACCCGGAATGATTATTGCTCTGGAACCGATGTTGAATCTCGGCACCAAACAGGTGACCATGGACGAGGATGGCTACACCATTCGCACCGCCGACGGCCAGAAGAGCGCGCATTTTGAGCATACTATTTTAATCACCGCAGGCGAACCAGAAATTTTGACTGTGCTATAATTTAAGAATGCACCCCTCTTTTCTAAAAGAGATGCCCAAGTTCAAGACTCCGGAAGAGGAGCTGGATTACTTGCGCGCGCATGTGCAAAAGCGGGAACAAGAGCTACTGGATGTGGGGCACGTAGAACGCACAGCGGAAATGGCCACCCGCGACCTGATTAGCGAGTATAAAAATGTGCCGGTGGAAAAAGCGGTTCATGTGGACAACGTCCTGAAAGACAAGGATGCGGAAAACATTGTCTTGAGATTAAAACCGGAGCCTCACGACAGCGTTATGGAAGAACTGTTGGGGATTGTTATTACCAAGGGCATCAGAAACGCGCTGGCGGTTGTGGCCAAGATGGACAACCCGCACATTGACGATGATTTCCACCGGCTACTGGTGCAATATTTCAAAACCGGGCACATCAAAGGTTTCAAAGAAGGCAATCCGCTCTACAAGTCATTGAACATGACTCTTTTTGAAGTAACTCTGCCGCCGCCGGAGGATGAAGCGGACAAGTCCAAGAGTTTCAAGGAATTTATCGGGGCCATGGAGCAATTTTACGCCGGCATGCACTCTATCTCGGAAGGCAAGAGCAATATAGAAGAGAATTATTTTACTCTGGAAGTAGCGCTGGGCAACCAGGGCGACGAGGTGGTAATTTACGCTGGGGTGCCGGACAAACATCTTTCGCTTTTTGAGAAGCAAGTTTTGGCTTTTTATCATAATGCCAAAATCCGCGAGGTGACCGATGACTACAATATCTTCAATGAAACCGGTGGCTCGGCGGGCGCCTATGCGGCGTTTACCGAACGGCCGGTGATGCCGATTAAAACTTACGACGAGATAGAGCACGACCCGATGAATCCGATTTTGAACGTCTTTTCCAAGTTGCAAAAAACGGGCGAGGGTGCGGCCATCCAACTTTTGATTGCTCCGGCTGGCGACAAGTTTATCAACGAGTTTCATATGATTCTGGACGAAGTCAAAGACGGGATGTCGGTCAAGCACGCTTCGGACAAATTCTACAAATGGCGCAGCGCTTTCACCCAGGCCGGCAAGGACCTTGTTTTCGGGGTCAAAGACAAAAGCGGCGAAGAAAAAAAAGAAAAATACATGAAAGGTCGGCGCGCGGTGGACGAGGGCGCGGCGGAAAAAATCGGCAACAAGGTCAAAAGCACCATCATGAAAGCCAACCTCCGGGTCATCGCTTCGGGAGAGACTCGGGAGCGCGCCCGGGCGATTCTGCGGGAAATAGAATCTGCCTTCAATCAATTTTCCGCCGCCGCTTCCAACTCTATCGTTTTTGAAGAAATGAACGGCGGCGACCTAAAAAAGCTTTTTCACGATTTTTCCTACCGCGCCTTTGCCCCAGACAAAATTCTGCCGCTGAATTTGAAGGAACTGGCTTCCGTCTTTCACTTCCCGGTCGGGGTGGGCAACCAGCCACAGCTTAAAGAAGCCAAAGCGGGCATCGCGCCGGCGCCGATTGAAATAGGTCAAGAAGGTATCATTCTGGGGATTAACAGCTATCGCGGTCGGGACACGGAAATTCACTTGGCGCGCGAAGACCGCATGCGGCACTTTTATGTCATCGGCCAGACCGGCACCGGCAAGACCAATATCATGCTCAATATGATTACCCAAGATATAAAAAACGGCGACGGTTGTTGCTACATTGACCCGCACGGCACCGATATCCAGACCATCCTTTCGCGCATTCCCAAAGAGCGAATTGACGATGTGATTTATTTTGACCCGGCTTACACCGCCCGGCCGATGGGGCTCAATATGCTGGAATATGACCCCAAGTATCCGGAGCAGAAAACTTTTGTGGTCAACGAACTGATGGGAATTTTCAACAAACTTTTTGACATGAAAATCGGCGGCGGCGCCATGTTTGAGCAATATTTCCGCAACAGCGCCTTTTTGGTGATGGAAGACCCGGCCTCCGGCTCCACTCTCTTGGAAATCACCCGGGTGCTGGCGGACAAAGAATTCCGTGACTTGAAACTATCCCGCTGCAAGAATCCGATTATCAAACAGTTTTGGGTTTCCGCGGAACAGACCACCGGCGACCAGTCGCTGGCGAACTTCGTGCCCTACATTTCTTCCAAGTTTGACAACTTTATTTCCAACGACATTATGCGGCCGGTGGTGTTGCAGCAGAATTCGGTTTTCAACTTCCGGAAAATAATGGACGAGAAGAAAATTCTGCTGGTCAATCTCTCCAAAGGCCGGCTGGGCGATATCAACGCCAACTTAATCGGACTTGTTTTGGTTGGCAAGATTCAAATGGCCGCACTTTCTCGCGTAGACATGTTCGGCAAACCGATGAATGATTTTTATCTCTATATTGACGAATTCCAAAACGTTACCACCGATTCCATCGCCTCCATTCTTTCCGAGGCGCGCAAGTACCGGCTGGCGCTCAACATCGCGCACCAATATATCACCCAACTGGAAGAGCCAATCAAGAATGCAGTCTTTGGCAATGTCGGTTCTATGGCGGTGTTCCGGGTGGGCACCGAGGATGCGACATTTTTGGAGCCCAAATTCAAACCGCAATTTACCGCGCACGATATTACCAAGCTGGAAAACTATAATGCTTATATGAGCATGCTGGTCAATGGCCAGCCGACCAAGCCGTTTAACATTCGCACTCTTGCTCCCGAGAAAGGCAATCCCGATATCGTAGACAGTCTCAAAGAACTCTCCTATGTCAAATACGGCCGCGACCGCGAAGAAGTGGAGCAAGAAATCATCGCGCGATATAAAACGATGGAATAAAAAATAAAATTTTACAAAACAGCCTTTTTCTGCTATACTCTACGCTATGGGCATAGAAAATGAATCCTCAAATGGGAGTAATGAACGAAGAACGGAGCAAATTATAGACAAAGCGAGAGCAGAATTGCAGGCCGCCCTACTTTTATTTGAAGGCAGAGTGGACTCCGAACTTTTAAACAAGGCGCGGGAAGCCTTGGAAATAGCTATAAGACAATATGAAGCAGACTCAAAAAAACCAGGGGCTGGGTATGCTGACAAAATATTTCAAAGAAAAATTGAAGATATTATAGAGGCATTAGTGCGTGCGTACAAAAGACCTAAAAAGTTGCCACATGATTAATATAATGCAAACATAATATTTATGAAACATCCTAAAGAAGAAAAGACATTTGTGATGATAAAACCGGACGGAGTGCGTAAGGGGTTGACCGGCGAAATTATCCGCCGTTTTGAACAGCGGGACTTGAAAGTTGTGGCGTTGGAAATGTTCCAACCGTCGCACGAGCAACTGGACAGTCATTATCCGAAAAACGAAGAATGGATTACCCGGCTGGGACATAAAACTCTCGCCACTTATGAAAAGTATGGTTATGACGCTTTAGCCGATTTTGGAACCACCGAAGCGGAAAAAATCGGTCCGGAGATAAGAAAGTGGTTGGTAGATTATATGAAATCCGCGCCATTGGTAAAAATCGTCCTGCAGGGTACGCACGCGGTGGATGTAGTTCGTAAAATTGCCGGCGATACTATGCCCTATAAAGCGGATATGGGCACAATCCGCGGAGATTTTTCGATTGATAGTCCTGCACTCGCTAATAAAGAAAAAAGAGCAGTGATGAATATCATTCATTGCTCCGAAACCCCGGAAGAAGCGGAACACGAAATCAAACATTGGTTTGGTGAAGGCAAAACCTACGACTACAAACGTTTTGGGGTGGACGAATGATATGCACGAAATTGAAACCAAAGTTTTAGAAGTTGATGTGGAGGCGATAAAACAAAAATTACAATCTCTGGGCGCGGCAGAAATACAAAATACTAGGCTGGTAGTGGATTGGTACTCTCCTCCGGGCGTTGGCAAAAGCGAACACGCCTGGTATTTGAGAATTCGCACAACCGCAGAAGGGAAAAGTGAGATAAGTTTAAAATCTTTGCTAAAAATAACCGGCAACACCAAACACGCGGAAGAAATTAACGTGCAAATCGATGACCCAGAGCAGATGGGCGAGCTTTTTGAGAAGATTGGATTGGCGCATTATGCCCACCAAGAGAAAGATCGTGTTTCCTGGAGCTACAAAGGGTGGCGTTTTGATTTAGACCAGTATCCCGGCATGCCGGCGTATTTGGAAATTGAAGGCAAAAGCCATGGGCACGTGCAAGAAGCGATACAATTACTCAATTTAGAACAGCACAAAAGTGTCGGCATTGGCGAGCGGTTTTTAATTGACCAAGAATACAAACTGAACTGGTCGGATATGCGTTTTTAACTGCCAAAAATTCGGAAACACGAAAAATTTTTTGTCCAGATTGCCAAAAATTAAGAGGAGAGTATAGTGAAAGTAGGGTTATTTCCGATTATTACCTAGAACACTAAATTATGGGAACCTCGATCGGCTAGAACCTTGGTTCTAAACGTCTGGCACCCACCTAGCATTAAGCTACGGTAATATATCAGAAATAGTCCTAAGAAAAACTCTCCCGTCGGGGGATTTTTTCTTAATTTTAAGGTAAACTAACAAAATGGACCGGACCAAATTATTGAAACCACTGGTGTATCTCATGCTTTTCCTGTTCCTGGCTGATACGCTAGCCCAAAAATTCTACTGGTACTATTCCATTGGGTGGTTTGACATACCGGTGCATTTCCTGGGCGGATTTTGGGTGGGTATATTTTTCGTATGGTATTTTTCCGTGGTGCGGTTGCCTTTTTTAAGAAGGCCGCTTAGAGATACGAGCGCGCAAACCTTCCGGCAGACGCTTTTATTTGTGCTCTTCATTGGGATAGCCTGGGAAGCCGGTGAATTTTTGACGAGTAATTACATCGGGCTGGAAGCTTTCAACAGGATTGATATCGCCTCCGACCTATTTTTCGATTTGGCCGGGGGCGTAACGGCGTTCTTCTATTGCCGGCGCAAAACTAGGACTCGCGGCCCTGATAAGGTAGAATCAAACTGATGCATAAAACTGCTAAAATTACTTTTTACGGGGGCACCGGCTCAGTTACCGGCGCGAATTTTCTTTTGGAAGCCGACGGCAAAAAAATTTTGGTGGACTGCGGTTTGACCCAAGGGACCAAGGTCGCCGACGACGTGAATTGGGACCCCTTTCCCTACGACCCCCGGCAGATAGACTTGCTCTTTGTGACCCACGGACACGTGGACCATATCGGCCGCATTCCCAAACTTATCGCCGAGGGTTTTCGCGGCCAAATTTATTCCACCGAGCCCACGAAGGGCATCGCCTTGCCTATGCTGGAAGATACCGCCAGTATTTTAAATAATAATATTGAACTGGGATTGGATAAAATTTATACGGCGGAGAATATCGCCCGCGCCTTTTCTTTCTGGCAGGGATTGCCGTATCACGAGCCGATAAATTTAACGCCGGACTTGCAAGCAACTTTTTTGAATGCCGGGCATATCCTGGGTTCCGCGATGGTTTTATTTACCGTGAGCAATCCCGACGTTTCAGTCGGGAGTCCGATTGCGCAAGCGCGTCGGACAAAGATTCTGTTTACCGGCGATTTGGGCAACAGCCCTTCGCCGCTCCTGCCCGACCCGGACAAAATTACCGACGCGGATTATCTGGTGATGGAATCCGTCTACGGCGACCGGAATCACGAGTCGCGAGACAGCCGCCGGGCGATGCTGGCGCGGGTGATTCAAGACAACTACAAACGCAAGGGCGCTCTGATTATTCCCACTTTTTCGCTGGAGCGTTCGCAGGAACTTTTATTTGAACTGGACGCCCTGCACGAGGGCAAACGCATACCGGTTATGCCGATTTTTTTTGATTCGCCCTTGGCCATCCGCCTGACCGATGTGTTCAAGCAATACAAAAGTTATTTTAATGAAACGGCGCAGAAAGCCATGTCGCCCGGCAAATATCTTTTTGATTTTCCCGGTCTGCACAATACGTTGAAAACCGAAGAGTCCAAAATGATTGCCGAAGTTCCCGGACCGAAAATTGTCATTGCCGGTTCCGGCATGTCCACCGGCGGCCGGGTGGTGCACCATGAAAAGAATTATTTGCCCGACCCGAACAACACCTTACTGCTCACCGGCTACCAAGCCATCGGCACACCCGGGCGTCTGATTGAAGAAGGACTCAAAAAAGTGCACATTACCGGCGAGGATGTCATTGTCCACGCCCATATAGAAAAAATCTCCGGTTATTCCGGGCACAAGGACAGCAACGGGCTCTTAAATTTCGTGCTGGATCTGGAAGACAGCGTGAGAAAAGTTTTTGTGGTTATGGGCGAGCCGAAGGCGTCCTTGTTTTTAGTGCAGAAACTTCGCGACAATTTGGGCATAGAAGCCTACGCGCCGGAGCGGGGGCAGAACGTGGAGTTACCGCTGGATTAATTTTTTTTGACTTCTCTTTTTTTATTGCTACAATAGACGGGCATGGATACCCCGACTAATTTTAGTATAAAGCATGGACACAGTCAGATAAAGATTTGTGTTTCCGGCGCGGCGGAAACGGGACACTGCGGCATTGACGCGCTGGATAAAGCCAAAGAACTGGGACGGGAAATTGCCCGTCAGGGCGCGATTTTGATTACCGGCGCTACGACCGGCTTTCCGCTGTGGGCGGCCATGGGCGCCAAAGAAGCCGGCGGGATTTCCATCGGCGTTTCGCCGGCCGCTTCCGAGCGGGAGCACGTGGAAGTTTTCAAACTGCCGCTGGACTATCTGGATTTGGTAATTTACACCGGGTTCGGCTATCCCGGCCGCGACATTCTTCTGACCCGCACTGCGGACGCGGTCATCTGCGGGTGCGGCCGCGTAGGCACCATTCACGAATTTACCGTAGCTTTTGAAGACGGCAAACCGATCGGCATCCTGGAAGGCTCTTGGGAAACCGACGAAGAACTTAAAATGATTATAGAAAAAGGCCACCGGCCCAACGCCAAGATTGCTTCCAGCGATGACCCCAGGAAACTGGTGGAGGACGTGATTGCTCTGATAAAAAAAGACAAAGTGGCGGAATATAGGATTACCCGGCCCCTTGCGGCGGATTTGCAGTAGCAATTTTTATTTCGTTTTTTCAAGAATCCTGGCGAAGGTTTCCGGATGATGTTCGGCAAACAAAGCGAGTATCTTGCGGTCCAGCATTATATTTTTTTTCTTGAGCCCACTTATGAACTTGGAATAGGACACATCCCCCAACTCCCTCGCGCCGGCGTTTATTTTTATATTCCAAAGTTTGCGATTGTGCGATTTGCGGTCGCGCCGGTGCGCGAAAGCATAGTTGCCGGCATGCAGCAGGGCTTCTTTGGCTTGGCGTTCCTTCTTGCTTCGGCCGTGGCGAAATCCCTTGGCTTGTTTCAGAATGCTTCGCCTTCTCTTTAATGCGTGGACTCCTTTTTTGACTCGGGTCATGAATTTTAACTAAATGGTAATAGGTGGCTTTTCGGCTTGTTTTTAATTATAAAATTTGCGCGCCTTTTGCCGGCCAGCTGTTGGCTCCGTGATTGCTTGGCGTTGAAATGGTTAAAACCCGCTTTGCGGGAAATTATTTTCCCGTTCTTGGTAAACTTTAATC
>CAZPJV010000004.1:0-40287 GCA_964586975.1 uncultured Candidatus Saccharibacteria bacterium | reverse complement strand
CTTTTCACTCCTTACCACAAGTCATCCCAATGCGTTGTACGACAAACGGGTTCGGACCTCCATGCCGCTTTCGCGGCACTTCATCCTGCTCATGGCAAGCTCACCTGGCTTCGGGTCTTATGCATCCTATTATGCTGTCAGTTAAGACAGCCTGCGCGCTATTCACACTCGGTTTCCCTGCGACTCCGCTCTTTTAACGAGCTTAGTCAACAACATGCATAAACTCGTTGGCTCATTCTTCAATAGGCACGCCGTCCTCCAGATAAATCCGGAGTTCGACTCCTTGTAAACATACGGTTTCAGGTCTATTTCACCACCCTAATCGGGCTGCTTTTCACCTTTCCCTCACGGTACTAGTTCACTATCGATCTAAAAGTGTATTTAGCCTTGGCGGTTAGTTCCGCCGGATTCCCCCCGGCCATTCGTGTCCTGGGGTACTCAAGAGTAACAACAAAAGAGACAAGTTATTTTCGCTCACCGGGCTATCACCTTCTATGGCGCTCTTTTCCAAGAGCTTAAGCTAATAACTTATTTTTTGACTCCTCTAGTAATCTACGTTGCTACCTTACAACCCCCGTACACTTACTTTGTCATCGAAAAAATCAATAACAAAGTAAGTGCGACGGGTTTGGGCTTCTTCCTTTTCGCTCGCCGCTACTCGGGAAATAAATATTTTTTTCTTTTCCTCCTGGTACTGAGATGTTTCACTTCCCAGGGTTTGCGTCCCTCGCTTACGCTCGGGATTATCAAGGTTTGCTTGATAGGGTTTCCCCATTCGGAGATCTCCGGATTAACAGTTGCTACACACTTACCCGGAGCTTATCGCAGTTACGCCACGTCCTTCATCGCCACTTTTAGTCTAGGCATCCACCGTACGCCCTTAAATTTCCTGTTAAGAAATTTAGAAATCACATTCACAATTTGTATAGCCTACAGTTTCCCACCGCTGGGGCTTCTAGGCTCTCTGTCTGCGCTTGTCCCGTTTGACGGGACGCGAAAAGACCTCTCCACTCACAATGCGCGACAGGGTTTTGTTTTCAAAGATACACAGTATGGATTAAATTCAGCCCGAGGCTGATGCGCCTTTGGCGCAAAAAAACCGCCTTTCGGGCGGCGCAAGCAAACGCTAACGTTTATGGCCGCCTTTTGAACTTGTTTTTTGTGGTATTCATACTGATAGAGAGAGTATAATCTAAACCAAAAAAGATGTCAACCCGCGAATGGGTGTGGACATCTTTTTTGCAAAAATGCTTATTTTTAAGCTAATTTTGCGGCCAACCTATAAATTAATTTATAGGAAAATTTTTAACGAAAACATTCTCTGGCACTTTTGTCAGTTCTGGAAAACTAATAATTTCATTATTCCTTATTGCGTTTATACTATAAGAACTGACAGAATAAGAGGAATCGCCATATTTATTTATTAAATTTTTCCATTCGGAAAGAGTAAATAAACCACGATTATTAAATGTTTCTAACGTTTTAAATTCTCCGTTTTCATAATTCAAAACATTCTTACTGGCGACATACCCATCCTCATAGCCAACTAATAAATTATTTTTTCCAATAAACTGAACTGAGTAGGGACCTACCCAAGATATAGTGTCGGGGTGCACTGGTCGGTTTTCAAAAGTTGCTTGAAAAGTTTGCCAGTTGGCTTTTAAATCCGCAATGACTTCTGTCTCCGAAAAAACTTTATCGCTGGTTTTTGGTTGACTGATAATAATAGGAATATAAATAAATTTATCGTTCTCCCGCATATCGGAAGGATTGTCGTTGGCTATTTGGATATATCCCGAACCCGGAGTAAGGCCGGTAAGGTCTATGCTGCCCTCAAAAGAAACTGGCTCGGCAGTCATCCATTCCGTGGTCGCCATAGCATTGCCTCTCTTCAGCACTTTTTTATTTTCATCTAATATATTAATGCCGATATTGCCCTCAAAAAAATAACCATTTTGCACTATACCGCTAAAATTTAAAACTCCGGAAACGGTATCGCCCGGCGAAACGGAAAAATAAACAAGGTCGTCTTTGTTGCCCTCCATCGCACTTACAAGCTCATTTTCCTCCGCCGGACCAGCTATTTCCTTATTCCAGACAAAATATCCCAACGTGCCCGCCAAGACTAGTATGATTAAAATTAAGACTTCGTGGAAACCCTTGTTCTTATTCATGCACCAAAGTATACACCTCGCCGGACAATAAGCAAAAAAGATGCCTCGGCATCTTTTTTGCTAGAAACTAGAACCTAGTCCCTAAAACCTAATTTTATTACCTCTCCGCTACTTCTTCACCGAGCTTGGCGATAAAGCGCGCCGCCGCCTCCTTGCCGCCCAAGCCGAAAGCCAGGGCTCCGCCCAGTGCCAGCATCGCGATAATGCCCGAGAAGAGAATACTCATGTAAGCACCCAAACCGAGTTTGCCAAGCGCGATGATGAAAGCAAATACCCAAACGGCATACTTGGAAACGGTGCCGAGCATATTGGCCGCTCGAAGGTTCATAGACTTAGCCGTGGCCAACACCGCCTTGCCGAGAGCCTCGGAAACAATTGCCGCGATTATCAAAACAAAGGCGGCGATGATTACCTGCGGCAGGTAGCCCAAAACGTCATTCCTCAAGAAAGAGGAAACATCGTAGAGGCCTACTAGATTGAGCGAAGGCAGAAGGAAGACGATGATGACGAACCACCTGACCACCTCCCCCACGAAGTGCCCGCTGTTCAGGTTCATGCCCGCGCGCCTCAGGAAATGGTCCGCTCCGATGGAGGTGAAAAGGCTGTCAATCTTCAGGCTGTGAAAGACCTGCTCAATGGCTTTGGAGATAAGAGACCCCAAAAACCAGCCGACCACAAAGAAGACGATTGCCAACACAAGCTTGGGAGTGAACTGCACAAAGCTCCACCACAGGGTCTGGAGAGACTGGGTAAACACATCGCTCCAAGCAACCCAAATATTATCTGTCATAACTAATGATTGATTTATAATACTTTTTTAAGTTTTCGACCTTATTAAAGTGCTAACCTAATTATATCAGTTTTCAAGCTTTTTTTAAGACTTGTGTGGATAACTCTTTGGACTGCAAAACCACCTCGTGCGGGTAATCCAAGATGTCCCGAACCAGCTTATCATTCATATCCAGACGATAGAGGAACTCCTTGGTGTCAAAAACCACGTAAGAAAGCTCGCCGCCGAGCTCGGCTTCAATCTTTCGGACGCCTGCTTCAATCTTACCCCGTCTCAACCGGTCGCCGACAATGAGCAAATCCGCCCGACTATCTCGGTTTTTGATGAAGATGCCGGAAATTATGAGAAGCTTGACCCGGCCGACTTTTTTAAAATTGGCCAAAATTGCTTCTTGGTTTAAAATATCCGCGCCCAGCAAGAGGCTCTCAAATTCCGCGGCGTATTGGAAGAGCTGATTGAAAGACCAGCTCTTCCCCCGTTTTTTGATAAACCCCACCGCCGAAAGCAGGCCAAGCTCCCGACGCGCCACATTCTTGCTGGCCCGGCTTCTCTTCACTACTTCTTTGCTGGAAAAACTCTTACTCCGATTGACCAGAAACAGCCGCATAATCTTGACCCGCGCCGAACCGCCAAAGATTTTGCCCAGGATTTCCATCTATCCATTGTAGGACTTTTTCTATAAAAAACAAGGAGGGAAAATCGGTTTACTCGTTGAGCAACGCCCGAGTCTGAACACCCACAATGCCGTCGGTTTTCAGCTCATTTTCCAGCTGAAACTGCACGACGGCCGTTTGCGTTTTCCGGCCGAATTTGCCGTCCGCCATCCCGCTGTTATAACCGAAGGCGTTCAGAAGCTTCTGCAATTCCAGAACTTCATCGCCGGCAGAACCCAGGCTTAATCTTTCGGTAAAGTTAAAGGTTTCCGCGCCGAGCACCACCGGCCTTTGCCGGGCCACTGTCAGGGTGAAAGTTTTAGAGACGGAACGATAACCTTCGGTCAAAGTAAAAGTGAACCGATACGTACCGTGGGTGGTTGGAGTTCCACCGATGGAACCGAGGCAGGACAGGACAGAACAAGAGAAATCCGAAACCATGCTGATACCTGGAGGCAGCGAACTCGGACCCGTTTCCAGGAAAAAGGACAGGCCGGTAGTCGGTTCAGTCAGGCCGCTGGCGTAAAAAGAAGTAAGATAGGGGTCTCCAACTCTAGCTTTGGGCAAGCGAGCCGGGGTGGTAATAGTTAGGGGAATAGTGGGCAACACTATACCAGCCTCCTCCACATCCACATTAAAGGATTGCGAATAGACTCCGCCGAAACAATCTTCCACATATACCGTAGCCGTATATCTGCCTGCTTTTTCCCAGGCATGCGAAGCGGCGTAGTACCAATTTCGGCCGGTGCCGTTGTGCGGAGTGCCCGGAGTTACCCCACAAACAGGTCTGGAGTCGCCGTCGGGATTATCTCCCCAGTCCATATACCAGGACAAATCATCCTTGTCTTTATCTTCCGCGTTCCAAGAGAAAGAGGCTGGCAGACCCGACTGGACATTTATCGGAGAGGTCCCGGTGGTAATTTTGGGAGCGGTGTTGCCAGATATAGTTCCGAGAATTCTCACTTCAGAATCTCTACCACTAAAGGCAAAACCGGATTCGTCCAGATAATCAATTGTTGGATGACCGTCATTGCTGTAGCCCGTTATGGCAAAAACATACACTGCATCATTAGAGACTCCAGAGATTGCATCAGCTCTCAAAACAAGCCTAAACGAATCGCCGGAAGATATCGTCTACTCACTATCTGGAAAATATATAACACCATCACTGCTTACCTTGCCCTGAGATATTGCTTTTCCATCAGCCTCTAGAAGGAAATTTTTAAAGTGCGTCGGATAGGACGGACTGTATTTGTAATACTCGCCGTTTGCATCAGCCATAAAGCCCCAGAAATTAAAGCCGCTGAAAGTTACATCATCAGCTTTGGGAGAAGATAAGAAATTGAATTCTGCCAGAATTACATCGTTCTGTCCTGACTTATATATTTTTTCTTTCCGGTTAACTGGACGTATGGTTATGTCAGCAAACGAAGAAGTTTCTCCCACTTTCACGCTGATGCTGGTCTTAGCGCTTCGGCCGGCTTCATTGGTCACGGTAAAAGTCGGGTAATAGGTTCCGGCCCGCGAATAGCTGTGGGTAAAGGTTACGGATTGCTGGGCTGGCGTAGTTGTAACCAATCCGCTGGTGGTCTGGGAACCTTCATCTCCCCAAGAAACTGAATATGAAAGACTGCCTCCGCCCTCGTCCGAAGCCGAGACGGACCAAATTCCCTGCTTATTAACCTCCAACGACTGCGGCCCTTTGACTCCGCTGATAACCGGGAGAGTTCGGGCAACTGGAACCTTAATAAAACTCAAGCTTATGCTATTACTTAAGAAAGTATCGTCGTTGGTCTTTTTCAACCAAATATCATGCCGTCCACTACCAGCGCCAGAGGGAACTTTAAAACTAAGCAAGGCGGAAGAAATAAAATTCGTAGGCAGACTAATATAACTGCCATCAGTAGTACTTTGGGTTCTAACATAAACACCGCCAAAATCTTTTCCAAAAATATAAACCAGGTCTTCGAAATTTGCCTCTGAACGATTGTTGGTGCAGGCTTCGCCAGTCAGATAACTGTATCCCTCAATGGAAGTACAGCCGGCCGGCAGGATAGAATAGATTACCGGAGTCGTAGAAGGCCGAGAGACTCCTCTGGACCTGGTACTGCAAAGCTGGCCGGTTGTCGGACTATACACATAGCCCAGCTGGCAACCCACGGGAGTGGTTCCGGTTTGGGCGCTGGTAAAATCAACATTAATATTAAAAAGCCCGAAAACAAAGGCAAAAGCGACCAAAAACATTGTGTATTTTTTCATGCCTAAATTATCTGACTTTAAGGTAAGTATGTCAACCTCTAGTGCTGGTAAAAGCCGCGGGTTTCGGTGTCGGGCAGAAGAATCAGGTTTACGCCTTTTGTGGCGCAAAGAGCTTTTATTTTCTCGTCGTTGACCGAGCCGGAGGTGGAAAAAATTGTTTTGATGCCCCGATTTATCAAAACTTCCACCGCATCCGGGAACGGGAAGAAGCTGTCGCTGTAAGCGACAGCTTCTTCTAAATTTGCTCTTTTTTCCTCTGGTGAGAGCTTTAGACTCTCACTGGCGAACTTGGCGGCTTCGTCGGCGCGGAAAATCGCCAGCTTGGCCGCGCCGACGCGGTCTTGCTGACCGACGCCGTTGCCGTAGAGCCGGCCATCTTTAACTATAGTTATCGTGTTGCTATTGGAAGTGGAACCCACTGCCCAAGCAAGTATCGCGTCTTTATTTTTAATTTCCGGCAAGAAAGTATAATTCGGCTGTTCCAAAAATCCGCCGCGCACATAGCGAAATCTTCTTGCCACATCTAGCGCAGACATTCCGGCTTGCTCTATCGCTGGATTCGCCAAGAGCCGGCACTTGCCTTTTTTGCGCGCAAGAATTTCCACCGCTTCGGGTGTAAACGACGGCGCCGCCACTATATCCAGAAGTCTTCTTTGCCCTTCCCCGGAAAATTTATGGATAAGTTCCTCCGCTATTTTTTCATCCACCGGAAAATTGAGCATCACCGAGCCGCCGAAAATCGCCCGCAAGTCGCCCAAGAGCATTTTATCTACTGCTTCTATTTCATTTTCATCAAGGCCCGCGCCGCAGGCGTTGCCGTGCTTTGCACCTATGGCGATAAAGGGCACACCGCCAGCCTGAGGCTGGTCCGCCTCTGGCGGAAAGTTTTTTTCCAACCCCGCGGCAATATGCGTCATCGTTTGCAACATCCGGTCTAAATCGCAGATATTATTGTAAGAAAGCGGACTGCCCTCCAGAAGTTGCCAGTTGACTATCGCCAAGGGGTCATTGCCACCGTCGTGCAAGCGGTATAAAAATGCCGGACTTTGATAAGCATTCTCTCCGTAAACAAGCTCGGTTATGCGCTTGCCAAAAATACTCGTATACAAACCGCCGCTGTGATATGCCGCAGAAATTGCGCAGTATCTTGAAACTACCTCTTCCGCCTTCGCTGCCAGTTTATTTAAAAATTCTTCCCTGTCCGGCTCGCCGTTTTTCAGCCACTCAAGTACTTTCTCCCGGTCCCCCGCATCGCAAATAGTAACGCGCCGGCCCTTGGCCGCGGCACGCAGAAGTGCGGGTCCGCCAATATCAGTTTTTTCAATTACTGCATCTCGGCCTCTCCCTGCGAAGGGGGAGGTGCCGGAGGCGGAGGGGGTATGTTTTGCAATTTCTTCTTCCAACGGGTACAAATCCACGCAGACCAAATCAATCCAAGGAATCTTGAGCCTGTGTAATTCCTCTCTGTCTGTGTCATTGTCCTTTGCCAAAAGTCCTGCGTGAATTTCACGCGAAAGGGTCACCACGCGGTGACCCAAAATCGCTTCGCCGCCAACCAAATTCGCCACATTCTCCACCGGCACTCCCGCATCTTTAAGATATTTCGCGGTGCCGCCGGAGGCCAAAATTTTAAACTCCAGAGAAATTAAGCCCTTGGCAAACTCGGTTATACCGGTCTTGTCATAGACTGATATTAGAGCGGTTCTCATGCTTATATTATATCTCGTATTTTACTTCAATTCTACTTTGCCGCCAACGTCTTCAATTTTCTTCTTGACCTCTTCCGCTTCGGCTTTCTTCATGCCCTCTTTTAGGGTGCTGGGCGCGGCATCCACTAAATCCTTGGCTTCTTTCAGCCCGAGGCCCAGCGCTTCTTTCACGATTTTCATCACCGCGATTTTCTGTTCGCCGGCGGAAGCGAGAACAACAGTAAATACGCTCTTTTCTTCAACTGCTTCCGCCCCCGCCGCGCCAGCGGCCGGCGCCGCGGCCACAGCTGCCGCGGAAACACCGAACTTTTCTTCAATAGCTTTCACAACCTCATTGAGTTCCAACGCGGTTGCTTTATCTAACCATTCTAATAATGTATTTTTATCCATAAATTTTTCCTGATACTAATAATACTAATTTCTACTAATGATACGAATTTGTATAATTGGTACACGTTCGTATGTTGGTATCGTTATTTCTTTTTCGCAACTTCGCTCACCGCGATTGCCATCCGCTGCATGGGCGACTTAAACAGAAATGCGAGCTTGGACAAAAGCACTTCCTTGGACGGGATGGTGGCAATCTCCAGCATCTTTTCTTTACCTATGAATTTTCCTTGGAAGATTCCGCCGATAATGTCCAAGATGCCCTGATGCGTTTTCTGGAAACCGTAAACTTCGCGGGCGGAAACCATGGCGTCTTTGGAGAACGCAACGGCAACTTCTCCCGGCAACTCGGGGATTTTCCCTTCGGCTTTGCCCTCTAGCGCGCGGCGAAGCAAAGTTTTGCGGGAAACTTTATAAGTCACGCCTTTGTCCCGTAATTCCCGGCGAAGTTTGGTTTCTTCGCCTACATTGAGACTTTTGAAATTCACAAACACCAACGACTCGGAATCAGCGATGGCCTTTTTCAGGTCTTTGATAATTTCCTCTTTTTTTGATTTTTGTAACATAATTTTCCAATAAAAAAACGGCTATTAAGCCGCAATCATATCGACCCCGCCTTGACTCGCGTAAGGCGAGGCAGGCCACTAAATAGGACTTACTGTTTGCCTATTGTCTTTGCGGTACTTTTCAATATAACACATTCAAAAACTAAAGCAACTACTCTTCAACTCCCACCGGCACATTCGCCGTCGGCGCTTTTTCTTGCCCGTAAGTATTCACCAAGTACACCCCGGCCAGCCCGAGGGCTATCATCACCACAAATATCGTCAGCAGCCTAAAAAAATGCGAAGTCATCGTAGCTCTATTATAGCATAACTCATGAACTAATTAGAAACCGATTCCGTGTCTTAAAGAAAACAGAAGAAATAAAACACCCCCAGATAAAGCTATGCCTAGTACTCCTATCATAAAAAACAGAAACCAAAGGGCTTTGTAATTTTGCTCTTGTTTTCTGTTTTTGAAATTTATATATGTCAAAAAAATGGAGCCCAGTAATATAACTATAGAAAGGGGTATCTGAATTTTTTTTATTATAATTATATTCTCTTCATAAAAATTTAAAAAATAAAGAGGTATTATGTATGCACCAATAATTATTAGGGTGTTAAGAATTATCTTTTGTCTCATATCAATTTAAATTATCTAATAATCCATTCAACATATCAAGCAGAAGCTGGGCGTCGGTTTTTGAGATTCTTCTGGGTTTCGGTTTTTTGGGGTCTGGTCTTGCCAATATTTTCTCCATTTTTATTTTAAATCTTTCTGCCTTCAATTCTGCCCTGTTTATCTTACCTTCCTCTATCTTCTTAAGAATATTATCTATCTTATTACTAAACGCTTTCTTTTTTGCCTCTGGGAGATCTAGTGAGTTTATCGTAGTTTTTACAATTTGCAGATATAATACAGGGTCAAAGCTGTCGCTTGGTGTAATGTTAAAGTCATCCACTCCGTCGCCGGTAACATCAAGCCTTAATTCTGTAGCTTGCCCGTCATTAAAAATTATTTCTCCTTGTGTTTGGGTTGTGACCGGAATATCCATAAAACTCTGAACCTCGGTCTCTTGATTATTTTCAATTTGAGTATCGGTAATGGTAAAGGTCCCCACTCCTGCACCCAAGAGATTGATTTCATAGGTTTGCCCGTCATCATCAGGCAGATACACGAATTTCTCCTCACCTATAATTTCAAAATTTGCGTTGGGAATATTATTTTCTATTGAAACTCCATCGGAAGACAGGCCTAGATGATTTCCGTCTTGGTCAATCACATCTATGGATATCGGGCTGTAGACCGCAATAGCTCGGCCATTCAGTTTGCATTCTTCAATATTCTGTGTAAGACCATTTGTTCCAAGCTCGCTGTCAGATAAAATGTTTACGATTTGCTGGCGAATCCCGTCTTGGGTCAACATCGTCCCGTGACTAGCTTTTAGGGCAAAATACCTGTTGTCTTCGTCAATCGGCAAGTTGGTGGCGCTTTCCAGCGGCACGGTGCCGTCGCCTGGGACCATTTCCGGTTGCAGATAGCCTATAGCCGTACCGCCGAGCAGTGTATCCACGCGCCGTTCAATAATTTTACCTATCGTTCCCGCTTTACAACCAACAATATTATAAAGGTCCACACCTGAATCTCCAAGATCAAAATTATCAAAAGCAGAAGTGTGTAAATTGTAAGAATTTGTGATAGCTTGTTCGTTCAAATTATGGTCGTTTTTTAAGAAATTAATAGTTTCATTAAAAGTCAGGTCGTGGGTGTCCGAACCCGACAAATGTTCGTCTATAACTCGCACAAAACTGCCTTTATTTTGATAATATTCAAAACTTGGAGCTAAATCATATACCACGGGAAGGTTGCGGGCCAGTTTTTTCATTTCGTTTTGCGAAAGGAACGGATTGCCAAAACTATCCCCAGCTACCAGCGCCTTGATTGCCTTAGGCGCTCCCGTATTGGGCACACCGACAAAAATGGCCTTGTCTATTTTGTGCGCATCGGGATTTTCTGTGACATATTTTTTTACTAAAAGCCCGCCGGTACTGTGCGCTACAACATCAACCTTGTCTTTGCCAGTTTGCGCTAGAATATCAGCTATTTTTTGTTTTAAGTTCTCAACATTTGTATTATTAATTCCATATCTCCAATCATATGGAAAAGTAAAAAGATCCGTGCCTTCGGTATATCCCTGACTAATAAACTCATTAATTAAACCCTCAGAGTAATCTAGGGGTGTGAACTCAATTCCAACTATATCGAGGGTTTTCTTTCGCACTATTTCTCCCAAAACGAGTCCTATATTTACTGGGGTTAAGTCATTATTAAAAGCTAACACATCCATAAATTCATCTCCTATGTCCGTAAAATTATCAACTAAATTTAACCATAATTGTTCCGCCCCATTAAATATCTCCGTCCCCAGCACGCCGGGAATTATTAGGACTGGATTGCGTGTTCTGCAATCTTCGTTCTCGCACCAGGGTTCAAATGAAACGTTGCCTAAAATAGCTTCTCCTAAACCTTCCGGATTTAGTATCTCGTGATAAGGTCCCGACGGGTCGCCCCACCAGTTGTTCTTCGCCCCTATGGTATAGTCATCGTAGTTTTCAACGGCAAAAAAATCGAAACCGCTAAAAGAAGAGTTTCGGACATTGGCAGTGATATCGGTGTCGCTGAAAGTAAGCAGAGCAGAACCTACACCTCCTTCAAAAATAGTATTTTCTATATCCACGCTGGAGGGATTGGCAATATAACTGCGCCCGTCAAAAAAGGTGACACATCCACCGTCTGGACAGTCTCTAAATAAAGAGTTTTTTAGCACCAAATCTGAATCATTGAATAGGACTATGGCATCATTGAAGAAAGAAGAAACATTTTCAATTTTTAAATTATCCGCTGTTAAAGAACTCCCGTTAAAAATAGTTATTGCCTCGTCGTCCAGATTATTGAAATTGCCACCTAAAATTTCAACACTACTACTCTCGTACGCTACAATACCCAAATTGCTGTCTGCTACACTCAAATTTGTAATTTTTAAATCAGATTTATAAATATCAAAAGCTTCTTTTGTGTACTTTATAACTACATTCTGTAATACAGAACTAGAATTATCAAAATAAAGCCCATACCAATCTCCGGCAAGCGGATCGCCCAAGTCAAAACTCTCGCAAGTGCTTTCTATATCATTTCCCTCTTCGTCTATATCACAAAATGTTTCATCGTCTATATTCCCCTCGACTTCATCGTCGTAAAAGGATGTAAAATATATTGGTTCTTGAACAGTGCCGAGCGCGTTAAGTATTCCATAAACTGATAGCCCTGCGAAAAAGCGAGTGCTACCATCGATTTTTATAACTGCGCCCGACTCGATGGTAAGCATCGCGCCAGGTAAAACACTTATATTTTTCCTAAGAACATACGGGCTTTCGGCTTTAGTCCAAGTAGTATCTTGTGTAATATCTTCGGCAACTTCAATAAAAGGAGTAGCCTCTGCCCGAGCGGAACCGCATGCATAAAGAAAAACAGTGAGGAGAAAAATTAATAGCCCGAATTTTCGGGACAAGCGCATGGACCGATTATCGCATTTACTGCTCCACTACGGAAGAGCCAAGGCAAAAAAACCTGTGGAAAACCCCGAAGCAGGGCGGAACTCGCTACGGGGCAGGCTTTTCCCTTTGCGCAAGGTTTAACCTTGCGCAAAATACTACCAGCGGAAACCGTTGAGGAGAAGAATAACGAGGAGGATGAGCAGAAGAACGAGGGTCATTTTATACCAGTCCCATTTGATGCCGTAGCGCCGCCACAGAAAGGCTTTCAGTTTTTCATGACCCTCGCTGAGAATAAGCCACGGCAGGATTACCACAGCAAACCAGATTTTAAACAAGAGTTCCCACATACCATTATTCTACTCCCAGATGCCGAAATCACAAAACCGCTCCGACCAAAGTCGGAGCGGTTTTGTGATAGGACTTAATAGATATTTCTAAACTTTTTCCAAAAATTTCAAGAACGGAAAAAACTTTAAAAAATCCCCCGTTTGTGCTAAATTACATAGGTATCCATACCTTTAGTATGTGTCTTTAAAGATATCAGTAATGAACGCTTTGCTCGCACAATTCAAGATGTTTTTAATCTTTATTATAGATGTAGTGGTGGCTTTCGGCGCACTTTTTTTGATGCTTTTATCCAGATATGGTGCGGGGAGCTGGCGAGATCAGGTGAGCGCGCACCTAGTGCCTTTTTCCATAATTATTTTATTATTCATATTGGTTTTTTATATATTTAATTTATATTCTTTCCGCTTTAACAAAAACATAACGGAGTTCACCAATTCTTTCATGAAAAGTCTGGTGGTCTCTTTTGTTTTTTCCATTTTAATTTTTTATATATTCGGAGGACTTTTCCAGTTAACTCCAAAAACAAATTTGGTTATTTTCACTGGTATTTTCGGGATTATTGATTTTTACTTAAGAATATTGATCAAGAGATATTTAGTAAGAAAACATATAGATAGAAAAATAGTTGTGGTTAGCGGCGAGACAGATAATCTGATTAATGAATTAAGGCAGAATCAAAATATTGGTTATAGGATAGTGAAAGAAACTGGTGAAATTGATATAAATGAAATCTTAAATCTTAAACCAGATATAGTGGTCATCAATACAATAGAGGGTCGCGATTTTAATAAGCTATATACGCTTATAACCAATAATGTTTCCGTTTATACTATAAATAATTTCTATGAGGAGATATTTCAGAAAGTGCCCACGGAAGAGATAGACAAAGATACGGTGGTGGATTATTTGAGCAAAAATAGAACGACCTTTAATTTTATAAAAAGGATTGTAGATGTTATTTTATCTTTGACATTAATCTTGGTCTTAGTGCCGATTTTCATTATTCTGGCGATCTTAGTAAAGATAACGTCTCGAGGGCCAGCTTTAATTAAACAAAAACGCATCAGTAAAAATGGTAAGGTTTTTACCTTATATAAATTCAGAAGTATGGTGGCAATTTCCGAGGGTGGACAAGCCGAAAAGAATGGCGCCGTCTGGACCGTTGACCATAAAACAGATCCCAGGATTACTCCAGTCGGCAAGTTCATCAGAGCGACACATTTGGACGAAATCCCGCAATTGGCAAATATATTAAAGGGGGATATTTCCTTCGTAGGGCCCAGACCGGAGAGGCCAGAATTCGTGAGTATGTTAGAGAAAAATATACTATACTATGACTTAAGACATTCCGTAAAAGCCGGATTAACGGGCTGGGCGCAGGTTAACTATAAGGCTGGCGCGTCTGTTGTAGAGGCGGAAGAAAAATTGAAATATGATTTTTATTACATAAAAAACAGAACCGTTTTTTTTGATATTCTGATTATTCTTAAAACAATTGCAAAAATATTTACTTAATAAGGTAAAATATGGAAAAAATAAAAAACTTTTTTTTAAAGAACTCAAATACAAAACAAACTATAATAAAAAATACTTTTTGGCTTTTTGCCGGAGAAACCTTGGGGCGTCTGATTAAACTGGGTCTTATTGTATATGCGGCCAGAGAGCTGGGAACCGGGGGCTGGGGAATCTTTGCCTACGCACTGTCTATTGCATCGCTCTTGATGATTTTTTCCGATATAGGAATAGAAAATCTGGTGGCCAGAGAAATATCGCAAAAAAAAGATAACCATGAGGTGTTCATCTCGGCGGCTTTTTTGTTAAAAAGCATTATCTTAACCATAAGTATCGCCTTGGTAATTTTCATAAGTCCGTACATATCAAATATAACGGAAGCCGGGGGGCTATTTCTCACAATAGCCGCTATTTTCTTTTTTGACGTAATCAGAAATATGGGTTTTGCCATCAATCGGGTAATGGAAAAAATGGAAAGAGAAATGATGATAAAAGTAATCATGAATTTTGTCATTTTGGGATTGGGAATCGTTTTAATAAGCACGAACCCGTCTCCCCTGTCGCTGGCCATAGCTTATGCGACGGGAAGCGCTACCGGCGCTCTGTTAATCATATCTTTCATTCGGAAAAACATAGCTGAATTTATTACAAAAACAAATATGGAAGCTGTAAAACTCGTCTTAAAAACCGCTCTGCCGTTTGCTGTTATAGCCTTAGTTGGAAGCATAATGGCTAATACCGACATATTTATGCTCGGCATATGGAAAGCTCCCGAAGATATCGGCCTTTATGCGGCGGCTCAAAGATTTTTTCAATTTATCATAATTGTTCCTTCAATGATTGCCTCCGCATCATTCCCCTTGATGGCTAGATTAGCTGACAAAGACAACGTGAAGTTTAAAATGGTTCTAGAAAAGACTCTTGAAATTTTTACGATGATAGGGGTTCCAATTACCTTTGGTGGACTAATTCTAGCTAATCAAATTATCTTGTTGGTCTTTGGCCAGGCATACCTTGAGGCAATTCCTGTATTTCAAATACTTATGATAATGCTACTAGTTTCTTTTCCATTAATTGTGCTAATAAATTCAATCTTCGTATATAATGAACAAAAAAAATTAGTACTGGTAAATATATTAGGTGTTTTTGTGAATGTGATATTAAATTTTTTCTTAATTCCAAAGTTTGGAATAACTGGAGCAGCGGTAGCCACCCTAGCTTCAACAGCAAGTATTACTCTGACTATGTGGAGAAAAATGAAAAAAATAAATTATTTTGGGATATTGCCCGCGCTAAAAACAGTCATTTTACCGGTCGTGGTTATGTCTCTGATAATTTTAATTCTTAAATACTTTGGCATTGGGGTAATATTAAACATTATAATTTCTTCCTTCATCTATTTCTGGATTTTATTTCTGATAAAAAAATCCATTCTCACGGAACTAAAAGAAATCGTGAGCGGTTAGTTAATGTCTGCCTGACAACAAAAATTGATGAAATTTTATAAATCCATGCTACAATAAAAATCACTATTAAATGAAAAAGTACGCTACAAAAGGTATAATATTGGCGGGGGGGAACGGAACCAGACTCTATCCGCTCACCTTTGCCACTAGTAAACAGCTCTTGCCTGTTTATGACAAACCGATGATTTTTTATCCTCTATCCATTTTGATGCTCGCAGGCATCAGAGAAATTTTGATAATTTCCACGCCTCATGATTTACCAAACTTTAAAAAACTTTTAGGCAACGGTAAAAATCTGGGGCTCACACTATCATACGCGGAGCAACCAACTCCGGATGGCTTGGCGCAAGCTTTTATTATCGGTGAAAAATTTATTGGCAAGAGCAATGTAGCCATGATTCTCGGTGATAATATTTTTTATGGCAATGGTTTAGTAAAAATTTTACAAGAAGCGGTAGAGAATAAAAATCGCGCGACTATTTTCGGATACTACGTCAATGACCCGGAGCGATTCGGTGTAGTTGAATTTAATAAACAAAGAAAAGTGGTTTCTATTCAAGAAAAGCCAAAGAAACCGAAATCCAATTACGCTGTTACCGGTCTTTATTTTTACGACAATAGGGTTATTAATTTCGCAAAAAAGATTAAACCAAGCGGTCGTGGAGAATTAGAAATAACAGATATCAATCAGTTGTATCTAAAAGCCGGTGATTTAGATGTTAAATTACTGGGTCGCGGATTTGCTTGGCTGGATACTGGCACTATTAGCTCGCTTATGAATGCAAATGATTTCGTTAGAATTATAGAAGAAAGACAGAATACTAAAATTGCCGCCTTGGAAGAAATCGCTTATCGCAATGGCTGGGTAAAATTGAGTGAGCTCATGAAAATCGCCCAAAAATATGAGAAGTCTGATTATGGGCAATATCTAATGCAAGTCGTAAAAGAAAGTCGTAAAGAATAATAGCACTATGAAAATAACCCCCACGGTAATCAAAGAAGTGCTGATTATAGAACCGGACGTGTTTGAAGATGACCGCGGATGGTTCTTGGAAGCTTATAATAAAAATAAGTTAGCAGCAGCGGGCATTAGTAGTGAATTTGTACAAGATAATTTTTCTTTCACAAAAAAAGCCGGAACCCTGCGGGGTCTACATTTTCAAAATAATCCTTTTACTCAAGCCAAGCTGGTCAGCTGTATGAGAGGCGCTGTTTTAGATGTGGCCGTGGATGTACGAAAACACTCTCCGACCTATAAAAAATGGGTCGCGGTTGAACTAACCGTAGAAAACAAAAAACAGCTTTTTGTGCCCAGAGGTTTCGCCCATGGATTCTTATCCTTGACTGATAATACTGAGTTTCTATACAAAGTTGATAATGCATACGACAAACAATCGGAAAGAAGTATTCGGTTTAATGATCCGGATATTGGTATAGATTGGGGCAATCCTGAGCCTATCCTGTTAGAAAGAGACAAAAACTCGCCCCTATTAAAAGATTGTGATATAAACCTATGAAAATTTTAGTTACCGGCGGCGCAGGATTTATCGGTTCTAATTTCATCATTCACATGATGGAGAAATATCCTGAATATAAAATCGTAAATCTGGACAAATTAACCTACGCCGGCAATTTAGAAAATTTAAAAGGTGTGGAAAATAATCCAAATTATAAATTTATCCAGGGCGACATATGCGACAGAAAAACAGTAGAGGAAGCAATGACGGGGTGTGATTTAGTGGTTCATTTTGCCGCAGAGTCTCATGTAGATAGGTCTATAGACGGACCGGCAATTTTTATCCAGACTAATATTGTCGGCACTGAAATTTTATTGGAAGTCGCGAAAGAATTAAACCTCAAGAGATTTCACCATGTTTCCACAGACGAAGTCTTCGGCACGTTATCTCTGGATAATTTAGAAGAAAAATTCAACGAAACTACGCCATACTCTCCCCGCTCTCCCTATGCCGCATCCAAGGCCGCCTCCGACCATTTAGTCCGGGCGTTCATTGAGACTTACAATTTCCCAGCCACTATTTCAAACTGCACCAACAATTATGGACCGTTTCAGTTTCCGGAAAAAATAATTCCCCTCTTCATAACCAACACTCTCCAAAATAAACCGCTTCCAGTCTATGGTGAGGGTAAAGCTGTGCGCGACTATCTATATGTAACAGATCACTGTCAAGCATTAGACCTAATCATCCACAAGGGTAAATTGGGGGAAACTTATTGCGTTGGCGGAGATGCCGAAAAAAACGGAGTAGAAATTGCCGATACTATTTTAAATTTGCTAAATAAGCCAAAAGAGTTAAAGACCTTTGTAGAAGACCGAAAAGGACATGATATGCGCTACGCCATGGATCATTCAAAAATTACCAGAGAGCTAGGCTGGCAGCCTTCTGTGTCTTTTGAAGAAGGCATAAGAAAAACCATTGAGTGGTATAAAAAATGGAAAAACTAAAGTTAAGCATTTGTATTCCAACCTATGAAATGCGCGGACAAGCAAAAAAAGTGCTAGTGCGAAGTTTTGATATATTGAAAAAACAAACCTTTAAAGATTTTGAAGTGGTTATTTCTGATAATTCCGAGGATGATGTGGTGAAAAATTTATGCGCTAGCCCCGAATACCAAACACTAAATATAAACTATTTTAAAAATTCGCGTAAGGGCCTGGCTCAAAATACGAATGCGGCGATACTGCAGGCTAAGAGCGAGATAGTAAAAATTCTATACATGGATGATTACCTCGCGGATGAAAATTCCCTAGAGAGAATAGTGAAAAACTTCAAAGGCTCTTGGTTAGTAACTGGTTGTGAGCATGATGACGGCACGCGTAGATACGATCCTCACTACCCTAAGTACGAGGATAAGATAGCCAGAGGTAAAAACACCATCGGCTCACCGTCGGTTCTGGCGATAAAAAATGAAAATCCGCTGCTCTTTGATGAAAATATGACGTGGTTGCTAGACTGTGATTATTATAAAAGACTTCACGATAAATACGGCGAGCCGGTTATTCTGAAGGAAATAAATGTAGTCATTGGCATAAGTAAACACCAAGTAACAAATATTTTGAAAACATCTGTCAAACTTAGGGAGAACTTTTACCTGCGGAAAAAACACAAGCAGGGGCTATTATCTTGGCTAAAACTGTGGTAAGATAGCCCAATATGATACCCGTATTAAAGCCAACCATAGATGCGCGAACCAAAAAAGAACTTATTAAAGTCCTGGACTCGGGCTGGTGGGGTTTTGGCCCAAAAACCCAAGAATTTGAGAAAAAATTCGCAAAGTATGTCGGCGCAAAATACTGTGTGGGAATGAATTCAGGGACATCGGCGCTTGATCTGTGCTTAAAAGTTTATGGTATAAAAGGCGGAGAGCTTATCACCACACCGATGACTTTCGTCTCCGACGCAATTGTCGGCGAATGGAATAATATGGATGTAACTTTCGCAGATATTGATCCGGATACTCTGTGCCTTGACCCAAAATCTTTGGTAATCACCAAGAAAACAAAAGCAATAATTACGGTTGACTCCCACGGCCGACTTGCGGACATTAAAGGCATACGCAAAAAATTCAAAGGCTTAATAATTGAAGATGCCGCCCATGCCATGTACACCCCTGGCGCAGGAAAGGATGCTGACATAACCATCTGGAGTTTCCAAGCGGTAAAATCCATGCCTATGTGGGACGGCGGCGCGATAACCACCAACAGCAAGAAAATTTACGACCGACTGCGCACTTTGACGTGGTTGGGTGTGGAAAAATCTACTTACGACCGAGCCAAAAAAGGTAGATATACCTGGGACTACGACATCACCCAGAGCCAAGGCATCAAAGCTTATATGACCGACACTCAAGCCATAGTAGGCCTAGGTCAAATGCGCCGTCTTAAAAAGACCAACAAGCGCCGCCGAGCAATTCAGGCAATATACAACCAAGCTTTTAAAAATATGCCGGAGATAGAGCCGCCGAAATATTCCCACACCGTTCAGTACTACACTATGAAGTGCAAAAATAGAAATGAGTTAAGTGAGTTTCTGGCAGACAATGGTATTGTCACTTCGGTTCACTTCAAGCCGCTTTCAGAAATGACTTATTGGAAGAAAGCCGTCAAGAGACCCTTACCGGTAAATGACGAAGTTTGGCTGAAACTGCTTACCTTGCCGGTTCACAACGCTTTAACCAATAAAGAAGTAAGATTTATTATAAAAAAAGTAAAAGAATTTTATGCCAAAGAGGCAAAATAAAATCTTAATTACAGGCGGCAACGGCAGACTTGCCACAGAATTAAAAAAACATCTCAAGGGAGACTACTTAAGTAGAAAAGATTTTGATTTCACGAAACCTATTATGCTTAAAAAAAAGTATGATTTAATCATACACGCAGGCGCATATACAAATGTAAAAAAAGCTGAATTAGAAGATAAAAAAAAGTGTTTTATGGCAAATGTCTACGGGACTTTCAACCTTGTAGAGCATTATAAAAATACCCCTTTTGTTTTTATTTCCACCGAATACGCCCGCAAACCTCTTAGTGTTTATGCTTTGACTAAAAAAATTGGTGAGGAAGTTGTAGAATCACATCCAAATCATCTTATTATTAGAACTTTGTTTAAGCCAACTCCTTTTCCTTTCCCAAAAGCATACAAAGATCAATATACCCAAGGCGATTATGTAGATGTAATCGCGAAATTGCTGGTCAAAAGAATAAAAAAGTGGAATAAAAAAACAAGCAAGCTAGAATATTTGGGAACGGGTAGAAAAACAATGTTTGAACTTGCTAAGCGCACGCGCCCGGACGTTAAGCCAAATAGCGTGAAAGACTACATAAAAGAAACAGGAGTCCCAACCCCAACAGATTATGAGTAAACTTAAACTGCCACAGGTGACCTTATGCTGTTTTGGCGCACCTAAATATAAGGAATCCCAGCAAAAAGCTCTGGATTATAGTTCCAAGTATATAGAGTTCGGCGCAGTAAAAAATATAATAGTAAATACTAATACAATTGACGAATGGAACAAAGCAGTTGTGTATGACTTGGGAGATTACATAGAAACAGAATTCGCCCTGCTCATACATCCGGACGGCTTCGTGGTGCATCCGGAAGTTTGGAATGACGAATGGCTGAAATACGACTTTATCGGCGCTCCATTTCCCTTGCCTAAAGATAATTTTTCTTATCGAGATGTAAATGGAAAAATTCAGAGAGTCGGCAATAGCGTATCTTTAAGGAGTCAAAAACTTTTACAACTACCAAAGAAAATTGGAATGGAGTGGAAATCTTTTCACGGATTTTATAACGAAGATGGATATATCTCGGTGAATATGCGACATGTCTTTGAAGAACATGGATGCAGATTCGCTCCGCTTGAAGTAGCAAAATATTTTTCTAGAGAATTGGAAATACCGGAAAATAAAGACGTGGAAAAAACTTTCGTGTTTCATAGACACAAAGGTCGCAATAAAATTTACCCAAATTTTGAAAAATGATTGCGGGTATTTTTCATAAAGGGTCCGGATTGGGCAACCAATTATTTAGATATGTTTTTGTGCGCTCTCTCGCCAGAGATAGGGGTTTTGATTTCGGAATGCAAAATCCTGAAAACTTTTTAGGCCTGACGTTCATGCAAATAGACATGGGTACCCCGGCAAGAAAATTAAATCGCACTTACAACGAACCGCGGATAAACTATAAAAATACCGCCACCGACATCAGAACCTATGATTTTGAGGGAGTGGCGAAAATAAAAGATGATACGCTGATTGACGGAGAGTTTCAGGGTGAAAAATATTTTGAACACCGAAAAAATGAAATTAGAGAGTGGCTAAAAATAAAAGAAACTAATTTGCTGGACAACCTTTGCATTATAAATTTTAGAGGTGGAGAATACGTCGGTGGACAAGAATTATTTCTGGCGCAAGAGTATTGGGACAATGCCATTTTAAATATGCAAAAAGTTAATCCAAGTATGCAATTCAAGGTAGTGACAGATGACGTAAAAACAGCCAGGAAATTTTTCCCTGCATACGAAATATCTCACAATATAGCAAGCGACTATGTCTCTATACAATATGCGAATTATTTAATACTCTCAAACTCCAGCTTTGCTCTTATGCCGGCATGGTTGAACCAAAATGTAAAAATGGTTATCGCGCCAAAATATTGGGCTCGACACAATGTTTCTGACGGTTATTGGGCCTGTGAATACAACATAGTTAATGGCTGGATGTACCAAGATCGTGCAGGTAATTTAGAAGATTATGATAAATGTATACAAGACTTAAAAGCTTACAGGGAACACGATTGGAAAGATATTTACCCAGCCTACTTCCCGCCGTTGACCGTGCGAGCAATAGTGAAAAGAATATTAAAGAAACTGCTATGAAGATTACAAAAAATTTCTTAATGGTTTCAAACTATAATGCTGATATCAGCTGGATTTTGGACTACACGGACAATTATATCATTTACGACCGAAGCGATACGGATGAATGGATAAAACCATTTGACCAATCAAAAGTAAAAAAAGTTCCTAATATCGGCTGGGACATTTATGATAAATTTACATACATTATAGACAATTACGATAATCTGCCGGAGATAATTATTTTGGCAAAAGGGAATTTTTTTAGATATATATCTAAGGAAGAGTTTGACAAAATCTGCAACAACACATCTTTCACTCCTATTTTAACCAAAAATCACCAGACATACATGCCCACTTGTTTTTACGGAGAAGATGGAATGTTTAATGAAATCAATAATAGTTGGTATTTAAGAACATTCCCGGCCAGATATTTCACTAGCTACAACCAATTTATCAGGGGCTTTGGCATAGAAAAGCCAAAATATGTAAAATTCGCGCCGGGTTCAAATTATATAGTCACCAGAGAAAACATACACAAGCATCCAAAATCATTTTATGAAAAGTTAAGGCAATGCATTGACTATGGAACTACTCCCGGAGAGGCCCAAATTATAGAAAGATTTTTGTATACTCTTTGGACCACCGATAAACAATTTGCTCCTGAAATGCTAAAATTAGTGCCTCAAAATTTATTTTATAGAATATATAAAAAGGCCCTAAGTTTTTTTATAAATAACATATTAAAGACAATCAGAGCTGATAAAAATAAAAAGAGTTGGTTAACTATAGAAGAAATTAAAAATTATAGAAAAAAAATAAAAATTTACGATATCTTCACCTATAATGGCGAAGCTGATATTTTAGAAATTCGCCTTAATATTCTCTATGATACTGTAGACCGATTTATTATTGTTGAAGCGCCTACAACATTTTCCGGGTTAAGTAAACCACTATATTTTCAAGACCAAAAAGAGCGTTTTAAGCCATTTGTGGAAAAAATAAAATATTTTGTGATAGACGATTACCCAAACGACCCAGCATTACTGGAACTTGCTGATTCAAGCTCTAATGTTCCCAAAAATGGGCCAGAGCACTGGAGAAGGGAATTTTATCAAAAAGAAAGCATTAAAAAAGCGCTCACCCACCTACGGGATGAGGACATATGCTTCATTGGAGATGTGGATGAAATATGGAATCCGGAAGTTTTAATTGACTACACAAAAGATGATGTTTTTAAATTGAGACAAGAAGTTTATGTATATTATTTGAATAATAAATCTAATGAACCCTGGGCCGGAACTATTGCGACCAAATACAAAAATATCAAAAACAACTGTTTAAATCACTTAAGAACCAAGGGCAAAACAAAATATGTTTACATAGAAAATGGAGGGTGGCACTTTACCAGCATGGGAGGAATTGATGAGGTTCGTAGAAAATTGAACAATAGTTATACGGATGATAGTTATAATACAAAAGAAGTTCAGGAAAAATTGGAAGAAAGATTTGGTAAAAAAGACTATATGGGCAGACATTTCAAATTCTGGACTGACGAAAAAGATTTGCCGAAATATCTGTTGGATAATAAGGAAAAATATAAAAACTTTTTTAAATCATGATTCAGAAAAAAAAATTTGTCACTGGGGCCACAGGATATGTCGGGCAACATCTTGTTAATTCTCTTATTGAAAAAGGGCATCAGGTATATGTATTAATGAGAAAAGAATCTCCTATTTTTTCCAGCAACAAAAATATCAATATAATCATTGGCGATATTACCGACCCGATTAACTTACCGCCCGATATTGACACTATCTACCATTGCGCGGGAGTTATTTGGGAAACCGAACAAATGGAGAAAGTCAATGTGTTGGGAACAAAAAATATAGTCGAGATTACCGAACGAAACGATTGTCAACTAATACATCTTTCCAGCGCCGGGGTGATAAACCCGCACAATGCCTACGAATGGTCGAAATACAGAGGCGAGAAAATAGTTTTGGAAGGAATAAAAATTGGCCTAAAAGCGCGCATATTAAGACCAACCACTATTTTTGGTCCGGGAAAAAATAAAGAAGGAAACAGTTTTTTAGAACTTATAAAAAGCATGCGAAACGGTTCCTATAAAAACATCGGCCAAGGAATATATAACATTGTTCATATTGACGAAGTAGTTAAGGCAATGATACAGCTTTCCGAAGCAAACATTCCATACGGTGGCATATATTTGGTCAACAACCCCATAACTTTTAAAGATCTAGACATTTTGGTAAAGAGTCTGCCTCCGGCTATTACCAAAAAGACCAAGACCATACCTTATTCTATTGCTTGGTTGGCCGCCTTGATACTAACCTTGCTTTGTTCCATAACTCGCCGAAAAAACCCATTAACATTTTCAAGACTAAAGGCCCTCACTAACACTACCGCCTACTCCCAAAATAAAATTGTGGAAGCCATCCACTTCAAAAATACTCTGCCAATAGAGGAATACATCAGAGATGTTTGTTTAAAACTTTTTATGTAGTTTTAAAAAAATACCTTTCCAGCGCGTGGGCATTAAATTAAAAATGGGGTAAAAACAAATTTTTGTCCATCCAAATATTATTGCTAATAAATAATTTGGGTAAAAATCTTTATGTTCTTTAGCGAAAAGCAAATTTTGCCTTAAACGCAAAAATTTATCCTGAGAATTATATCCTTTTGGACTAAAACAATACTGGACCGCGTACTCCTGTAAATTCGCAAATTTACCGACTTTGCCGAGTCGAAGCCAAAGGTCATGGTCTTCCGACATTTTTGTCACGGTATAACCGCCGATTTCTTTAACCGATTTTGTCCTGTATAAAACACTGGAGTGAATAAAACAGTTCGCACGTAAAATTTTTTCCCTAATTTCTAAATCAGTTTCAGGCATAAAATACCTGGCTATTTCGGCCCCATCTTCGTCAACCACGATGACACCGGTTCCAATCAAGACATAAGCTTCATTATTATCTAAAAATTTGACCTGTCTTTTAAGCTTGTCCTTGTCTATCCATTCATCGTCCTGGTCAATTTCTGCAATATACTCACCCATTGCTATTGAGAGAGCAATGTTGCGAGTTTTTTGCACTCCTAAATTACGCTCATTCTTAATATATTTTATTCGCCTATCGTGTTCTGTAAAAGTGGCGACAATCTCTCCAGTATTATCCGTAGAATCGTCGTTTATGATAATAAATTCAAAATCCGCAAAGGATTGAGCCAGAACGCTTAAAATCGCTTTCTTAATCCATTTTGCGCCATTATAGGCAGGCATTATGATACTAACCAGTGGTGTTTTCATATCCCAAGGCTAAAGCTAAAATTATAAAAAACCAAAAGAAAGACAGGCTGTCGTCAAACATAATAGAAATACTAACCGCAAAAAGAATGCCAAGTAATGCCAAAGCGAAAGGATTAAAGTCAGACTTTAATTTAATAAAGAGATTTTTGAACGCGCTGATAAAAATGTAAAGGAAACTAAGTATACCCAACAACCCTCCCCACAGCCAGATCTGAAGAAAAGTATTATGTGGCCCAGAGTTTATGTACTCCCCGCTATAATCCAGCAGGTTAAAGCTAAAATGTGTATTCGGGCCTATACCCAGCGGATTTGTCAGTACTTGCCTTAAATAAAATGGCCAAATTTGGAAACGAGTTTCTCTAGAAAAATAAATAAGGGCTGGGCTACCAACTTTATCGTTAATAAATTTAATGATAACCTCACCGGCAGATTTGTCTTGAATGGGCAAATAACTGGAATGATCGGAACCACTCGGATATAAAGCTCTCAAAATCACTCTTTGCTTACCGGTGGCGGGAGTCAAAGCAAACCCTATTGTAAGAATTGCAAAGATAAGAACACCGCTGTAAAATAATTTTTTCCAATTAAAATTGTGAAGCGAAAATACAAGCCATATAAAAATTGAAGCGAAAAGGAGTGAAATAAGTCCTCCGCGAGAAGCAGTCCAGAATAACAAAGACACCATAAGAAACGAAATCGTTAGGTATCCCGCTCGCAACCACTTATTCTCCGACTTAAACAAGGAGTAAGAGATGAAAAAAAATGCCGGAATGAGCAAAATCTTGGATATTATATTCGGACTCATCGTAAGACCTAGAAAAGTGCCGTCATTTCCAAGCGAGAGATAATAAGTTGCTTGGGGAAAGAATATAAAAATCCCATATACCGCCGGCAAAAGTAGGGCGTAAAAATATATTTTAACGTAATTTTTATCGTTTCTGGTGTAAATCAAAATCAATAAAAATATGCTTAAAGAAAACATAAAAGTGCCGAACTCCAGAAGCGCGTTAAAAGTGTATGGAATTCCTTTTAAAAGAGACGCGCTCCAGCCGAGCAAAACGGAAAAAACCAAGCAAATAAAAGCTATTCTGATGTCCCTAGGGATGGAAAAGAAAAACTCTTTTATTTTATTATTCTTGAATATATCCACTATAACCAACAAAACAATCAGTAAAACTATTATTTCAAATGGCTTGGGAATAAAAGTGTTGTAAAAATTTCCAACTCTGTAAATTAAAGCGAGCAAAGCAAAAAAAACTAAATTTTTATTTATTTCTTCTAAAGACAAATTCCTGATTTTAGAAATGATATGATTCATATTCGTATCCAGCTTTCTGGAATTAAGTCATTAGTATCTATGGCGCTATTACTAAACCACTGCTTGGGGCAAACAACTATTTTGTCCGGATAATTGGAAAGCCACGCTCCCCACCACGAAAAAGAGCTATTGGCAATAATAAAATACCTGCAACAGCTCATGAGAGACATATGTCCCTCTCCCTTTATTCCCGCATATTCATCACCCACAAACATTGTAGGTGCTCCAAACGATAAATTTTCTTTGCACCAATTTATGTCATCAGAAAAAACATATATTTTTCCTATATTGGTCATGCTGGAAATTTTCTCAATTCCTTTTTTGTAATATTCATTATTTACAACTTTATAATATTTGTTCCCCACATAATCCCCTCTTCGCACATGAATACATAGCGAATTTTGATTTTCAATTTCGTTCATCAGATCTTGAATATTTTGAGCTACAGAATTCTTAAGAGTAAAGTCTTTTCTTATTACATCTTCATAGCCTTCAAAATATTTTGGACTATGCCAGTAACCCTCTAAGTAAGTATTTGGACCGAGAGATAGTATATAGGGATCAAAATTAAAATTTTTTTCCTGACCATGTATTCCCATTATCTTTCTAAATAAAGAAAAAATATTGGTTAGTATTTTATTTTTATTTTTCACCTCGGCTTTAATATTAAAAACATCCAAATAATAATTTCTTTTTGTCATATTACTGAGCCTTAAATCAAAAAAGGAAATATCTAACTTTAAATTTGTTTTGTTTTTAATAGACAAAACACGCCCCAGGGCGTATTGAAACATTTGATTACCTAGTCCGCCTTTTAATCTTACAGTTATCATTATCTTGCATTTTCTTTATACCAAGCGTAAGTTTTTGCAATACCGTCAGCTAAACTTATACTTGGGCTCCAGCCAAGTAATTTTATTTTAGATACGTCCAACAATTTTCTCGGTGTGCCATCCGGCTTTGATGTATCCCAAGCAATATTTCCTTCATACCCCACGATTTTCTTTATCATGTTTGCCAATTCTAATATAGACAAATCTTCTCCAGCCCCGATATTTATTATTTCTCCGGCATTGTAATTATTCATCAAATACACACAAGCCGAAGCAAGATCATCCACATGCAAAAATTCTCTCTTCGGACGGCCTGTGCCCCACAAAACAACTTCTGTTGAATTATTTTGTCTCGCATCGTCAAATTTTCTAATCATAGCGGGAATGACATGCGAACTTTCTAAATCAAAATTATCCCCTTCCCCGTATAAATTGGTCGGCATCACACTAATAAAATTTGTGCCGTACTGCTTGTTGTAAGCCTGGCACATTACAATTCCGGCAATTTTAGCCACTGCATAAGCTTTATTGGTCGGCTCAAGCTCTCCGGAGAGCATGTATTCCTCTTTTATAGGCTGTGGTGCGAGTTTTGGATAGATACAAGAACTCCCGAGGAAAAGCAGTTTTTTGATTTTATTTTTATACGCAGAATCAATAATATTGGTTTCTATCATCAAGTTATCCCGAATAAAATTTGCAGAATATCTGTCATTCGCAAGTATTCCCCCGACTTTGGCCGCAGCCAAGAAAACATATTCCGGCAATTCTTTCTCAAAAAATTCTTTAACCGCTTCTTGAGCGGTCAAGTCCAACTCCGCATGGGTTCTGGTTATAAGATTTGTGTAACCATTTTTCTGTAAGTCTCGCAAAATAGCCGAGCCTGCTAACCCCGCATGCCCCGCCACATATATTTTTGCATTTTTATCCATTATAATTACTTAAAAAATTTACCCATCAGGGATCTTTTTACTTCTTCTAATTCATTTTGATTACCACCTGGGTCCTTATTTAATTCTCTTATTCTTTCTAGTTCAACTTTTGCATCTCTAAAAAAATCTTCCCACTTAGGATCTCCAAATTCTTTTAAAATCTGGGCATATTGTTCTATTCTTTTTATTTTAATTTCTCTATTTGATTCGTCAGACTCATTGCTTATTTGAATTTCATTATAAAGAAAATCTACTGGCACACCTTCTATTTTCAGTCTTGCCTTTATGGCATCAATTATTGGCACAAAAATAGCATCCCATAAATCTAACCTGTCTTTAGTAGAATTATAATTCAGGAAATACTGGGCTCCAGTTTTGTCGAAAGCTCTGGGTGCAAACCAAAAATCTAATTCCTGTCCGGGTTTAATTGGACCTTGGAAAGCTACTTGATTTGCCCTTTTATTTGCTCTTTTTTCTACCCAGCGCTGAAATGGGGGCAATTGTTCCCAGGCTTTCTCTCTCCTTTCAACTACGGCGATATTGGTGCCGGCGTTGACTTCTCGAACTAGTGGCAATAAGGCCTTCTCAGTTATCAAATCATCCTTTTCCGGTTCAGTCCAAAGAAAAACAGGGTCAGCTATTCCTTCTCTTCCGGCAATTCTGATAGCTTCTTCTAATGCTTCTCGCCTGCCTCCCCCTAAGGTATTTGGCCCAGTTTTTTCAACAATAGTGATGTTGGAGTATGCTTTTATTCTTGCAAGCATTTCCTCTGGCAATCCTCCATCATTCCTGACTACTACCCTGACGCCCAACTTTGCCGCATTATCAAAAGTTTTAAACCATATTTTTGAACGAGTTCTGTAAGTTTCATTGTCTTGATAAAAAACTCCTGTATAAACTATTAAATTTTTTAATTCCTCTTTATTCACGTGAATAATAATTATCTTATAATCCCCTAACTTCAAATTCTTCTTTAATCATTAAATCTATAAGGTCCTTAAATTTTAGTTCCGCTTTCCAGTTTAATTTTTCTTTGGCTTTAGTAGCGTCGCCAAGCAACACATCCACTTCAGATGGCCGATAATAATTTTTATCTATGCTTATCAGCGTCTTTCCTGTTTTTTTATCTACGCCTATTTCTTTTAGACCCTTGCCTTGCCAGGCAATTTCAAAACTGAGTAATGACGCGGCGTATTCTACAAATTCCCTGACCGAGTGCGTCTCTCCTGTCGCTATCACATAATCATCCGGCTTGTCCTGTTGCAACATTAACCACATAGCTTGCACATAATCGGGAGCATAACCCCAATCCCTTTTTGCTTCCAAATTTCCCAAAAATATTTTGTCCTTGTTGCCTAGTTTTATATCAACCAGGCCTTCCACTATTTTCTTGGTAACGAATGTCCTACCCCTTCTCGGTGATTCGTGGTTAAACAATATGCCGTTGCAGATAAACATACCGTAAGCCTCGCGATAAGTTTTACATATCATGTGCGAAAATACTTTGGCGCAACCGTAGGGGCTCTGCGGATTAAACGGAGTTGTTTCTTTCTGCGGAGTTTCCAATACTTTCCCGAACATTTCACTGCTCCCTGCCTGATAAAATTTTATCGGATAATTTTGCTCTTTTATAACATCAAGTAGCCGCAAAGTCCCGAGGGCATCTATGTCCGCCGTATATTCGGGTATATCAAAACTCACCCGCACATGGCTCTGCGCGCCCAGATTGTAAATTTCATCCGGCTTGCTTTTATTAATCATGCTATTTATGCTATTGGAGTCAGACAAGTCTCCATAGTGGAGTATCAAGTGACGATTATCAACATGCGGATCCTCGTATATTTTATCCAATCTTCCAGTATTGAAACTGGAGGAACGCCGAATCATACCGTGAACTTCATAACCCTTTTCCAGTAAAAACTCGGCCAAATATGACCCGTCTTGACCCGTAATGCCTATAATTAATGCTCTTTTTTTATTTTTCATGTTTTAAGTATTGTTATACGCCTTTAATTCTGCGAGCCCATCTTCTAACATAACACGTGGCTCCCAATTTAGAAACTCTTTGGCTTTTGTTATGTCGGCCTGCGTGTTACGAAGCTCAATGCGCGGAGGTATGAAAGAAATTTTACCGCCTACCAACTTGGCTATATGGTTGATGGAATATTGATTACTTCCTCCAATATTTATTACCTCGCCCGCGCCAACCTTGTCATTGGTCATGGCTAAAATATTGGCATTAACAATATCTTTTATATTTACAAAATCCCTGGTTTGTTCTCCGTCGCCGGTTATTTGCAACGGTTCATTTTTCCGACAAAATTCTATGAATTTAGGAATTACCGAGGCATAGGCGCCAGTGGCGCTCTGTCTTGGACCATAAACATTAAAATATCTAAGCGAGACGGTTTCCAGTCCGTAAATTTGCGCATAAAGTTTCATATAAATTTCCCCTATATATTTTTGGGCGCCATAGGGAGACAGCGGATTAACCTGCATATTCTCGGTTATCGGTAAAACTTTTTGATCGCCATATACCGCGCTAGAAGAAGCAAAAATAACCCTTTGGATTTTATTCTCCTTCGCTAGTTCTAGAATGTTAAGCGTACCAATCACATTTATCTCATTCGTCTCCACGGGATTCTCAATAGAATATTGAACTTGGGGAAATGCCGCTTCATGGAAAACATATTTGGCATCTTTGAAAATCGGTATCAGCTTTTCCCTGTCTCTTATGTCGACAGTGTGTAAAGTTGCGTTCGGGTTTACATTTTCTTTTTTACCGGCAGATAAATTATCAACGATATGCACCTCGTAGCCCTCGTCAACAAGCGCATCCGCAATATGCGACCCAATAAACCCCGCTCCGCCGGTTACAATTATTTTCATAATAAATACTATATCTTTTGTAAGTGAAAATAGAGTTTTTGCTTTGAGCCTTTCGTTGTCTCCAGAAAAGCGCGTAAAGCCAATGACGAAGGACCGAAATCACCCAGTTGACTCTCATCAAATTTCACTCGGGTAGCATCGTATAATTCAATGGCTTTATCAATTTCCTCAAAAGCCAATTCTTCATTGCCGGTATACTTGGCCTGGAGAGATGCTAACCAAAATACCTGGGGAATTGAGGTTGAGAGTTCTTTGGCTCGCGCAATCAATTCTCCGGCGCGAGCCAAACGATCTACCCCAAACAATCTTGCAAGAAAAATGGTATTTGCATAGTTTATATTGTATCTCAAATTGTCTCTATACTGATTATAATGTGCCTCGTATAAATCAATCATGGCGTTATACTCGGTCGCTATGCCTGCCCTGGCGGTGGGGTTATCAAATATTTCCGGATTCTCAAGCCATGCATTTGTGAATCTTTCAGTTATGAAGTAAGCATAATCTGCGGGATAGCCATATATGGAATGTGACGATTTATACATATTCATCCGTTTTTCAAAATTAGCCGAAGTTAGAGCGCCGACAAGTTCTCGGCTATGTTTTGCGGGGATAATTGCGGTAAATATCATTGCGCCTGTAATGAGCACCGCCCCAACCCACGGTATTATTGATTTAGTCCCGTGCGAGACATTATAAGAAATAGTTTCCGAACTAAATGACGACACATATGTAAATAGTATGAATATCATAAACAAGCTCGCAACAATATTGAACGAGGTTTGTATTTGAATAAGATGCAGGACCAGCAGCAATAAAACAAGGGGGGCAGAAAAGTCGCGTGTCTCACGATAATGTTTAAATGAATACCGGCAAGCTGAAATAAATAAAATTATCACGCTCAGAATACCCAATATGCCTGTTTCTAATGCGAGGTCCAGCCAAATGTTGTGCGCCTTATCAAACCATTTATCTCCTTTGATAAATGGAATTTCCGGGCCCAGGGTGTCTTGAAAAGCATATTCAATATTATTAATACCGTATCCGAGCAGTGGCCTGTTTGAAAATCCGCTAGCTACTTGCTTCCAAGCTGTCGGGCGATGAACATCGTTTTGACTTGCAAAAAAATCAGCTCCAAACCCTTTTTGGGCAATCGCAGAGCCTACAAACCCGAGAGAAACCCCTGTGAGCACCAGTACAATAAAAGAAAATAAAACGCCCTTAACGGCAACGGACACACGGACTCTATGAATGACATACAGCACGAAAGTAAGAATGATCCCTATGCCCACAACAGCAGAAGAAGCTCGCGCCGTTCCTAAAACAAGCGTTGGCTGACTAAAAAGTTCTTTAATCATGCCAATATTTTGCCAGATTTGAAAATTGAAAATGTCAGGATTTAGGAGAATAACCAGCATAGCTAGCGCATATGATATCTGCCACTTCAATGAGTCCTCCTTGACAAATAATATAGCGCCAAAGAAAAAAGCAAAGACATAATAAATTCCAGAAAACGTGTTGTTGGAGAATAACGACCCGCCTTGCTCCAGAAAGCTAAACGCTTTTAAATTAAAACCGTTAAGCCCCAAGAAAGAAATGACCGCTAAAATAGCTCCCGAAAATAGCAATCCTCGAAATACATATGTCCAATCACGGGGCTTTAATACCGAAGAAGCTATTAGATACCAACCGGAAATGTATAACATAGTAGCAATTCCGGTCATGCGGCTAATAGTCCCGAAAAAGGACTCTTCAAAATGCCCGCCAGCTATGCCTGAAATAAAAAGCACTAAAATATAACCGAATACGGCTATAGTGAGCCAGTTTTTTTTTAATACGATAACGCCCGAGCTATATATGTTTATTAGCCAAACAATAAGTATTATGGATACAGCTATATACAAGAATATCGCTTTCGGAAAACTTCCGGGAAATGTGAATCCCGGAATATATATCAAAGTAAACAGAAAGGGAGTACCAATTAATAGTACCCGTAATATCTTCAATGATAGACTATTTTCAGTATCGTCCATATAGACATTATATTACCTTATTTAAATCTGAAACTCAAGAAAAACAAAAACCCCTCCCTGTTTAACAGGGAGGGGTTTCGTTGGAGCGACTTTCGTCGTCCATCTAACTTGATTCTATCAAGCAACTACGTAGCAAGAGTGACTTTAGTCAGCAATTGTTGCGTAATTTGTCTTGTAGTCTCCTAAGTCAGCGGTGTACACTACAGCAGCGGTGGCACTATCACTTGTAGCCCAACCAAGTCCTGCTAGTAATGCTCGGAATCCAACGTTATCAATTGAAGGATTTTCATCCGCGGAAATAGTAACTTTCAAGTTGAATGTTCCGGTCTTGCCCGCTTTCAATTCGTATGAATTGGTCTTTAGGGTAAGATCCGTGTCAGTCTCCGTCAACACTGCAGAAATCTGAGCTGATGGCGGGGTTACCGTTCCAGAGGTCTGGACATGGTAGCCAACCTTCTCAGTTGTGCTTGGTGCAGTCGTTGTACTGCTCGTTGATGGGGTACCAGTCAAGGTGTCGCCATCAGGAATATACAACGTTACATCACCATAGTTGAACACATCAAAGATGAGCTCAAGTTCTACGCGGTCATTGTTCGCACCGTCAATAGTGAAAGCGGTTGCGACCTGACTAGTTCCAGTAAGTCGGATACCGTCATTGTACAGGAGATGCACTCCACCCACAGGATCTGTCCCGTCAGCTGTAACTGTATCTCCAACTTCGTCTTCAGCCACAGTGTCAGAAGTATCTAGGGTCATCTGCACGGTGTCGCCTTCGTCAAGCGCTCCATTAACATCCTGCATAGTTACCCAGAAAATCCATTCTTCCGCATCTCCACCGTCAATCCAGCGGTCAAGGTCATCATAGGTCACAGCTCCTGCGTCAGGAACATCCTCCTTTTCACTGATACGCACTCCGTCTACTTCTATCCAGGAAGAGACAACAATGTTGGATTCAGTTGTATCTCCGGTTGTTGTAACAGTTACCTGAAGTTCATCTACCCAGATATTTGAATCACCTGATGCGTCAAAAAGGACTGATAAAATCGCGTGATCTGTGTCCAGGGTATCATCAGAGTCAAGAAGATGGACATCGTTAATTTCATCATCCTCAAGAGTCAAGGTCAACTCTGCGTCATTTGCGGTAGCAAAAGAAGCAAAGTCAAACAGTTTTCCGAATGTGCCAGCTCCCGCCGTAGCCGCGGCTGAACCTGCCTCGGTGGTAGTAACTCCAGCAGCATCGGTAAAGCGAACGTTTATAACATCCACTTGCCATGCATCTGTGTCAATATCGCCGCTGTCTAGACTGTTATTAGCTGAAACAGCTATAACTAACTCGTCCTCGTCTCCCGCTCTAATAATCGCGCCGCTAAGGCTGATTGACTTAGAGAAGTAGTTAGACGATTCTGTGAAGTCGCTTGTGTCAGCGCGACCAACTTCTTTTCCGTTCAGCCATACTGACACCTCGCTTGCGTAATCCGGCAGGTCGCGGTCGTCAGCTGTCGTTGCCTGGAAGAACTCAACCTTAACCGAATTAAGTTCTACGTCAGAGTCATCGTCGGCTTCAACATCAACGTGGATAACTTTTGCGTCTTCCTCTCCTTCTCCAACTTCTTCACTAGAATAAGTTCCGCGCAGAGTTAGAGTGATATCGCCTGCTCCGCCAGCCAAAGGACCTGATGGTGCTGCACCGGGGGTGCAAGATACGCCAGTGGTCGGACTGAATGCATATCCAGGCAGACAACCCGCCGGCAACGCTCCGCTGGAGCAGAGTGCGCCAGTCATCGGATTGTATACTTGACCGGCTGAACATCCGGATGCAACTGAATCCGCGCCACTCAAGGCTGCGCCAGTTAGCGGACCAACAACTCCATCCGCCACCAAGCCGTTAGCAGACTGGTAAGCCATCACCGCCGCTTTAGTCAAAGGACCAAAAGCGCCGTCAGCTACCAAGTTGCCAAGCGCTTGCTGTAAAGCCATCACTTGGGCACCGGACGAACCTTGCTTCAAAGTTACGGTGTGCATGTAAGCGGCGTTAGCGGTTATCGCTCCAAACGCCACCAAAGCTACTACAACCATAACTCCCAGCAAGAATTTTGATTTTAATAATTTACTCATAATTTTTTTTCTTTTTCTACGCCATTAATTAGTTTCGACTTTCCACCTCATCGGCGGAAAAACTAAAAGCGTATTGTTCTTATCGCTGTTTTTCGCGCCAATAATTTTTAATAAATAATAATGTGGCGATACCGAACAGCGAACAGAGTTAAACTAAACCCATACACTTATAGGTATAAGTGTGTTGGGTAAACATTGAGAACAAAACACGTATTTTGTTTTCAATGGGCTTTTACTTCAACCCAAAATTTTTTCGACGAAATTTTGAGCGAAATAAAATTTGCGAACACAGAGCACACCCAAACTATCGCTTGGCGCGCCCTGTAAACACATCAACATTATAATATATCCCCTAAAAGCTAGGCAACATACTATGTGGATAACTCCAACCCTCATTTAGGGGGCGGTATCCGACCTTTTTATGGTCGCATATTTACTAAAGAAAAGCAAGACTCTGCTTAACCCCCTCCTTGCTCCTCCCCCTTACATAAGGGGGAGGCTGGGTAGGGGTTATTTCAGAAAATAGCGGCTCCAGCGTTTAGCGCCCTCTTTCAAAAGGACACCATCTTTAACCATAGAAAACAACATTCTTTGCAGTGTCTTCTCGCCACAGGAAGCCAGCGAGTTGAATTTATCGGGAGTCAGTTGTATTTTGTCCTTTATGTCCTTGATAGTAGCGCTCCCGCCATTTGTTTTTATTATATATAATATGTCTTCGCGTCTTTGTCTTTTCGAAATCTCGGACACATGAGAAATGTCCTTTATAGATTTTAGTAAAGTGCTCCCCTTTTGGACACCCAAATGTGTCTGTCCTTTTGGACTACCCCCTCCGTAGCCTCCCCCAAAAGGGGAGGCTAATGCATCTCTATTTCTGCCCTCTCCTTTGGGGAGGGATGGGGTGGGGTTATCGGATTTCAAAAATTCCTCCAGGTCTATTTGTTTGCTTAAAATTTGAGTTTTACCGGTGGATTGTCGGATAGACTGATCCAGTTCATAAAATTCTTTCCGCAGGATATTACAATTCATAAGAGAAATTATGTTCATAGCGGAAGCAATATCCAAAAAGGACATTATTTCTGAAATTCTACCACAGGCCAAAGCGGGAGTATAATTTATGTCTGATATGGTTTGAACGCCCAATGTCCTTAACTTGTTCCGGAGCGGCTCGTCCTTATCTATGATGTCCGTGACCATATAGAGTGCAGTAATAAGCTTATTCGTCTTGGTATAGGACATACCCCCTCCTGCACCTCCCCCAAAGGGAGAGGAGTATCCCCCTTCCCTTTGGGAAGGGTTGGGGTTAGGTAAGTTAGTGTCCTTGAGATTTTTTTCATCCCGAAACATTTGTCCATTATATACACCCGGACACTTATTGCAAGTCCTTTATGGTTAATAAGTGTGTGAGTATAGGACAAGGAAAAAAGCAAGCACGAATATTCCCCTCTTGAGGGGTGGCGAGCTTGCGAGACGGGGTGGAAGAAATGTCCACCTCCCTCTCCTGCGCTTCGCCGAAGGCTTCGGCAAGGCGAGTCGGGTACTCCTCAAGAGGAGAATTTTAGAAACGGATGTGCTAAAATACAGAAGTTGTGAAGAAAAATAAAATCAAAAGAGAATTTTCGCGCGGACTCAAGACTCACACCAAGCATGGCATCCTCGCGGTAATCCTTTTCGCACTGGCGCTGTTCTTCCTGATGTCCGCTTTCAGCGCGGCGGGCATGGCGGGAGAATTCGTGTATGAAAAACTTTACTATCTCTTGGGGGTGGGCTATGTGCTGCTACCCTTGCTTTTGGTTCTGCTCGGCGCCTCGTTCTTGAAATCCGCCGCTCCGGAGTTCGGCTGGGCGCGTCTCGTGAGCGGACTGATGTTTCTGTTTGCCGGACTCGGCATAATTGATGTAATCTCCGTCAACTCCACCACGGCGGACAGGCATGCCGGCGGTTTTTTGGGAGAGATTGCCGCCGCTCCGTTTATCACCCTGTTTGAAATTTATGCCACGATGGCCTTCTTGTTTGCTATTTTGATAATTTCAATCCTCATAATGTTTGACGCCCGGCTGGCCCTGCCGGAGTTTTTGAAAAAAATCTGGGCATTTTTCTCAAAAAAGAAAAGCGCCGCCGATGAAGAAAAAGCGGAAGTGGCAGATGAATATGACTACGAACCAGAACCCCCTGTATCCCCCTTGTCAGGGGGAGAAACGGAAACCTCCCCTGATAAGGGGAGGCAGGAGGGGTTTTTAAAAAAGAATAAAACAGACGAAGAGGAAGAGATGCCTATCCGCAAGAGAAAGGGGCTAGCTTCAGCCTACACCCCGCCCCCGCTTGCCCTGCTGGAAGAAGACCAGGGCAAACCCAATACCGGCGACATCAAAGCCAACGCCAACATTATTAAGCGCACCTTGGCAAACTTCGGCATTGAAGTGGAGATGGATGAAATCACCGTCGGGCCGACGGTTACCCGCTACGCGCTCAAACCGGCGGAGGGCATGAAGCTTTCCCGCATCGTGGGATTGCAGAACGACCTGGCGCTGGCGCTGGCGGCGCACCCCATCCGCATTGAAGCGCCCATCCCCGGCAAGTCGCTGGTGGGCATTGAAATTCCGAACCGGTCCAAATCCATCGTGGGTCTGGCTACCATGCTCTCCGATGAAAAATTTAAAAATTCGCACAAGCCGTTGCTAGCCGCGCTCGGCCGCGCCATTTCCGGACGGGCGGTTTTCGGCAATCTAGCGAAAATGCCGCACATTCTGGTAGCTGGAGCCACGGGCGCGGGAAAATCTGTGGCGATTCATTCTATGATTACTTCTCTGCTCTATCGCAACGGCCCGGATGACCTAAAATTCATTATGATTGACCCCAAGCGGGTGGAGCTCACGCTCTACAACAATATTCCCCATCTGCTGACTCCCGTTATCACTGAAGCCAAAAAAACAATTCTGGCCCTCAAATGGGCGGCCAAGGAAATGGACCGCCGCTACGACATCTTGGAAACGGAATCGGTGCGCGACATTGAGTCTTATCACAGCAATGTTTGGGGGAAGAAGGAAAAGACCCCCTCCAGCTCCCCCTTGGCAGGGGGAAAGAATCAGGATACCTCCCCTGATAAGGGGAGGTCAGGTGGGGTTGACCGCCTACCGTATATAGTCATCATTATAGACGAACTGGCGGACATTATGAGCACCTATCCGCGGGAACTGGAAGCGGCCATCGTGCGCTTGGCGCAGATGTCGCGCGCTGTGGGCATTCACTTAATCTTGTCCACCCAGCGGCCGGAGGTGAATATCATTACCGGTCTCATTAAGGCGAATATTCCCGCCCGGGTGGCGCTCAAGGTTTCATCGCAAGTGGACTCGCGCACCATCCTAGACGCCGGCGGCGCGGAAAAACTTTTGGGTGCGGGCGATATGCTCTATGCTTCGGGCGAAGCCCAGCCGGAACGATTGCAAAGCGCTTTCATTTCCGAATCGGAGGTGAAGAAAGTGGTAAAATATCTGGCGGACGAGTATCACGACGAAATCACGGAAGAAATATCGCTTGCGGTTGGATCTATATCTGCGGATAAAAGCATTTTCGAAAGTTCTCTGGGCGAAGACGATATGGAAGACGATGATGAAATGTATGAAGAGGCCCGCGCCTGCGTGATTGAAGCCGGCAAGGCGTCCACTTCCTACTTGCAGAGAAAATTAAAACTGGGCTATGCCCGCGCCGCGCGGCTGATGGACAAATTGGAAGAGCGCGGCGTCATCGGGCCGGGCGAAGGCGCCAAGCCGCGGGAGGTGCTTGAAAAAATAAAAAGAGACGCAGCCGGCAACAATCTAATGGAATGATAGAAGACGCGAAAAAAGTAAAGTTGGTTATATTTGGCGTCTTTTTTCTTTTTATTATTTCTTACGGATTTTCCCGGTCCACCGATTTGATATTTGGCGTGAAAATCCGGGGGGTGAACATAACTGACGGCGAAGTGCGGCAAGAAAGCGTCCTAAACATCACCGGCAACGCCAAGCACGCCGTCAACCTTATTCTCAACGGCCGAGAGATATCCATTGATTTAGAGGGAAACTTCAACGAGACAGTTGCCCTTAACCCGGGATATAATATAATAAGTATCCAAGCGGCGGATAAATTCGGGTATGCGGACGAAAAAAATTATAAATTAATTTATTTGGAATGATGAAAAAAACCAAGGGAGAGGAAAAGGAGAAAAAGGGCTTGGGCGTGGCGATGCTGGACGATACATTGAAGGCCATCCAGACGAAATTCGGCGAAGGCGCCATTATGAAATTCGGCGACACGCCGAAGGTGGATATTAATGTCATTCCCACCGGTTCCATCGGCCTGGACATGGCGCTGGGCGTGGGCGGCATCCCGCGCGGCCGGATTATTGAAATTTTCGGGCCGGAATCTTCTGGCAAGACAACTCTTTCTCTGCATATCGTGGCCGAAGCGCAAAAGAAGGGCGGCATCTGCGCTTACGTTGATGCCGAGCACGCCATGGACCCGGAATATACCAAAAAACTCGGAGTCAATATCAACGACCTGTTGATTTCCCAGCCGGACAACGGCGAACAGGCGCTGGAAATTGTGGAGAGCTTGGTGCGCACTGGCAAGATTGATGTTATTGTCATTGACTCTGTGGCTGCCCTGACGCCTCGCGATGAAATTGAGGGCGATATGGGCGCGTATCATGTCGGCAAGCAGGCGCGGTTGATGTCGCAAGCGCTTAGAAAATTGACCGCTATTGTCGCTCGCTCCAAGACCTGCGTAATTTTCATCAACCAAATCCGCATGCAAATCGGCGTAATGTTCGGCAACCCGGAGACCACCCCCGGCGGCAAGGCGCTCAAGTTTTATACTTCCGTGCGCTTGGACATCCGCAAAATCGCGCAAATCAAAAAAGGAGAAGAGGTGGTGGGCTCGCGCACGCGGGTTAAAATCGTGAAAAACAAAGTGGCCGCGCCGTTCAAGCAGACGGAATTTGACATTATTTATAACGAAGGCATTTCTCGCGAAGGCGAGCTTATGGCCCTCGGCGAGAAATGGAAGCTGGTGGAAAAGACGGGCAATTCTTATTT
>CAZPJV010000003.1:40253-41507 GCA_964586975.1 uncultured Candidatus Saccharibacteria bacterium | reverse complement strand
AGTAAAATTCCTTGAAGCGGCGGAAACTCTGATCGCGCTTGGGTACAATATTTTTGCTACGGATACCACCGCGCAATTTTTGGCAAAACAAAATATCAAATGCCAAATGGTGCGCAAGGCGCGGGAGAAATCTCCCAACGCGCTTAGCATTATTCTGAGCAAAAAAGTGTCTTTTGTGGTAAATTTAAGCAAGGCAGAAGCCCCGGGAGCGGCAGCCGGAGGGGAAGCGAGGCACAGCCAAACCGATGGTTTCCGTATCCGTCGGGCAACGGTGGACAATCAAATACCGCTTTTTACCGACCTGCATCTGGCCCGCGCGTTTATTAAAGCGCTGGCCCGGTATCCGGTAGAAAAATTGGAAATTAAATCCTACCGGGAATATTTAAATTAATTTATGCCTAATATAATTTCCGCCGAGCAATTTACAAAGAGAGAGCTGGAAAATATTCTAACCCGGGCGTGGGCAATGGAAAAAGACCTGAACTACGGCAAGTTAAAAAAAGTTCTGCAGGATAAAATTATTGCCTGCATTTTTTTTGAGCCTTCCACCCGCACCCGCTTGTCTTTTGAGACCGCGGCGCTAAAGCTGGGGGCGCAGGTAGTTTCCGCGGAGAACGCTATGGAAAATTCTTCCGCTCACAAAGGTGAAACCATTGAAGATACCGTTAAAATTTTATGCAATTACGCCGACGCGATTGTCATTCGCCATCCGGAATCGGGAATTATGGAGCGGGCGGCCAAAGTGGCCACCAAGCCGCTCATCAACGCCGGCGACGGCGCCAACCAGCATCCCTCGCAGGCACTGCTCGACGCGTACACCATCAAAAAAGAATTTAAAAAGCTGGATAACTTAAAAATCGGCTTCGGCGGCGATCTGTTGAACAGCCGGACGGTCAAATCTCTGGTGCCGCTGTTGCGTCTCTACGACGGCAACAAATTTTATTTTCTTTCGCCGAAAGAATTGAAATTGCCGAGAGCGTTTAGCGCGGATTTGCGAAAAAGCGGCGTAGAATTTGAAGAATCTTCTGACCTAGAACGAGTTTTGCCCGAGTTGGATATCATTTATCTCACTCGCGTTCAGAAAGAAAGGTTTAAAGATGTTGCGGCGTATGAAAAAGTGAAGGACTTGTTCATTTTCAAAAAAGAACACCTGAAAAAGTTAAAAAAGAACGCCATCATCATGCACCCGTTGCCGAAAATAAATGAAATAGAAAAAGAAGTGGACCAAGACCCCCGCGCCGCCTATTTCCGCCA
>CAZPJV010000003.1:16447-40153 GCA_964586975.1 uncultured Candidatus Saccharibacteria bacterium | reverse complement strand
GTCAATCTCGCTGGCCGCGATTATTTTCTCCACGATGTTCAGCCGGGTTTTTTCCCGGGCCATATTTTCTTTTTCCAGTCTTATATTTTCTTTGAGTTTGGCTTTAAAATCCGCCACATCCGTGAACGGCCCCAAATTTTTCACGAATTCGTCGTTGAATTCCGGCAGGTCCTCTTTGACCTCATCCCCCGCCTTCTCCGAAGGAGAAGGGGCCTCTCCCTGTTGGGGAGGGGTTTGGGGTGGGGTTGCCATATGCACCTTCGGCGCGCGAGACTTACGGATATCCATTATAGTGTTTTCCAAATCCTCTTCGGAAACTTCCAGGTCGGACTTTTTTGAATTCTCCAGGTCCGACCTTAGGACAGCCTGCGCGATTCTTTTATAGTCCGGCAGTTTGATGACCGGCAGAACCGCGGTTTTTATTTTAAAGACCAGCGGGTTTTTGCGCGCCAATTTAAGAATAGCTACTTCCGGCCGGCTGATAGCGTCAATTTTATTTTCTTCAATAATTTTAGGATAATGCTCTGCCAGCGCCAGTTCCGCCATTTCTTCCAGGATTTTCGCTTCCCCCACGTGCGAGAGCAAAATCTTCTCCGGCGCCTTGCCTTTGCGGAAACCGGGGACTTCCAAACGCTCGCCGAGCTTTTTTACCGCTTGGTCAAAATAGGACTCAAATATTTCCGCCGCCAACTCGCCTACCACCTCCACCTCGCTGTGCGGCAGTTTCTTCACGCTTATTTTTAACATGCGAAGTCTTTACTCCACGCTGTTGATTACATTCGCCTCTACGTCCAGTTCGGTCGCATCCAGCTCTTGCTCCAAAGCGTCCAGTTCCTTGGTGTCCGCCGGCACGACGCTTTCGGACTCAAGGCCATCTCCCGCCGGCAAGCTCTTGACCTTCGCCTGCCAGATGTAGATTCCGCCGATGACCAGGATGAGGATAATGATAACTGCACCGATCAGCGCTCCGTTTGATTTTTTTTCTGGGTCCATAATTTTTGTTTGTTAAATTAATAATTTATTCGGCCGATTCCTCTTCATTATCTTCTCCGTCATCTTCCGCATCGTCATCCGCATCCTCTGCATCATCCTCCGCATCCTCCGCGGCGTCCCGGGCGGCTTTGTCCGCTTCAATCTTGGCTTTTAAGGATTCTCTCAGCGCTTTGACTGCGTCCTTCAGCGCCTGATGGGCTTCCCGAATCAGTGCCTGCGCTTCCTGAGCCAGGGTTCGGAAGGCGGTTTTGTTTTCCAAAGAAAGCTCATCGGCCGAGGCGGCCAGCAAAGCGTTGGCTTCCGCGACTTTCGCTTCGGCTGCGTCCAGTTTCGTTTCTACCGTGGCCAGCAGTTCTTCCGCGGTTGCCACCGATACCCCTTTGGCTTCAAACTTGATTGCTTTCTCGGCAATCTTAATCTTCAATTCGCCGACTTTTTCTATTATTTTATCAAATCTCTCCAATGCTTTTTCCCGGCCGACAATTCGGGCCTCCTGGGCCTTGGCCTTAATGGCGTCCCGCTCGCTCTTGATACCCTCGCGCAACATCTCCATCTTGGCCTTAGCTTCTTCCCGCTTTATTTTTATTTCCTCTCGCCACTCTTCCCTCTGGGTCTTAACTTCTTCTCGCTTGACTTCCAGGGATTGTCGCAACGCATCCCTTTGCTCCTTCAAAACATCCCGGTCCCCGTTCTCTTCCGCCAAGGCAACGGCGGCGCCCAGGAAGACCGACATCACCAAAACTAACGACAAACTTAAATATTTTTTCATAATTATTTTTAGTGGGTTAAGTTAATAATGAGACCTATCTCCACCCAATATACCATTATATCAGGAAGGCCACCAAAAGCAATGCAACTATGTTAAGTATCTTAATCATCGGGTTGATGGCCGGGCCGGCAGTGTCTTTGTAGGGGTCGCCGACGGTGTCGCCGGTAACGGCGGCCTTATGGGCCTCCGAGCCCTTGCCGCCATAGTTGCCGGACTCAATGTATTTTTTGGCGTTATCCCAGGCGCCCCCGCCGGAAGTCATGGAGATGGCCACGAAGAGACCGGTAATGATGGAGCCGACCAACAGTCCGCCCAAAACGACCAGCCCGTTGTTTTTTCCGAAAATTATAATTACCAAAATGGGAGCCAGCACCGGAATCAGAGCCGGGAGAATCATTTGCTTAATGGCGGCGCCGGTGATGATATAGACCGCTCGGGTATAATCCGGTTTGGCCGTGCCCGCCATAATTCCTTTTATTTCTCTAAATTGCCGGCGAATTTCTGTCACCACCTTGCCCGCGGTTTTGCCCACCGCTTCCATACACAGCGCGCCAAAATAATATGGCAGAAGTCCGCCGAGGAACAAGCCGACAATCACATAGGGGTTGCTTAAATCAAAAGTCAGGTCTTTTCCAGCCTTAATAATTTCTTCGGTATAAGCGGCGAACAAAACCAGCGCCGCCAGGCCGGCGGAGCCGATAGCGTAGCCCTTGGTCACCGCCTTGGTGGTGTTGCCGACCGCGTCCAAGGGGTCGGTGACTGCGCGCACCTCCTTCGGCAGTCCCGCCATCTCCGCGATGCCGCCAGCATTGTCGGTAATCGGTCCGTAAGCGTCAATCGCCACGATAATGCCGGTCATAGAAAGCATGGACATCGCGGCCACGGCGATGCCATAAAGCCCGCCGTAATAATAGCTCGTTAAAATTCCCAACACGATGGTGAGCAGGGGCAGGGCAGTAGATTTCATTGACACCGCCAGGCCCTGGATGACATTGGTGCCGTGGCCGGACACCGAAGCCAGAGCGATGGAGCGCACCGGTGAGTATTTGGTGGAAGTGAAATATTCGGTGATGGCCACCAAGGCACCGGTCACCAGCAAGCCCACGAGCGCGCAGACAAACAGGAACGAAACTTCATACGTGCCGTTGCCGGACATCAATAATTTGGTAACGGGATAAAAAGCGACCGCGGCGATAACTCCGGAAGCAATCAATCCTTTATATAACGCGCCCATTATGCTCTTGTTTTTCCCCAAACGCACAAACCAAGTGCCGATGATGGAAGCGAAAATCGCCACGCCGCCCAAAGCCAGCGGATAGAGGAGCGCGTTTTCAAATCCGGGAAAAATCAGCGAGCCCAGGAGAATTGTCGCCACGGAGGTAACCGCATAAGTTTCAAAAAGGTCCGCGGCCATGCCGGCGCAGTCGCCCACATTATCGCCGACATTGTCGGCAATCACGCCCGGATTGCGCGGGTCGTCTTCCGGAATACCGGCTTCCAGCTTGCCGACCAAGTCCGCGCCGACATCCGCCGCCTTGGTGAAAATTCCGCCGCCCAGCCGGGCGAAAACGGAAATCAGCGAAGCGCCGAAACCGAGCCCGACCAGCGCGGTGATGTCTCTGGTAATCGCATAAAATCCGGTGACACCCAAAAGCGCCAGACCGACCACCAAAAGTCCGGTAACCGTGCCGCCTTTAAACGCCAGTGCGAGCGCCGCATTCAAACCCGTCTTCGCCGCTTCGGCGGTGCGGACATTGGCGCGCACGGAGACATTCATGCCAATGTAGCCCGCCAGCGCGGAAAGAGTTGCGCCGGTTAAAAATCCAAAGGCCATCGTCCAGCCGAGTTTCGGCACCAAGCCGATGATTAAAAAAAGAATCGCGGCAATCACGCCGATGGTTCGGTATTGTTTGTTGAGATAGGCGCCGGCGCCGCCCTGAATCGCTTGAGCGATTTCCTGCATGCGCTGGTTGCCGGGACTTTTTTTCAAAATTGATTTGGCTAAAAGCAAACCGTAGACGATGGCTATCGCCGCGCTGACTAAAGCGAACCACAAAAAATTATTCATGACTATTTTCTTTATCGGCTTTTAATTCTAAACCCTCATCTTCAACCGCCGTTTCGCCGCCGGCACCCTTGATATCAATCCGCCAGCCGGTCAGCTTGGCCGCCAGGCGCACATTTTGCCCGCCCTTGCCGATAGCCAGCGACAGCTGGTCGTCGGCTACTTCCACGGAAGCTTTGTGCTCCTCCTCGTTAATGTCAATCGCAATAACTTTGGCCGGCGACAAGGCATTGGCGACCAACTGTTTCGGGTCATCCGACCAGGGAATTATATCAATTTTTTCACCGGAAAGTTCCGCGGTAATGGTATTGACCCGGGTGCCTTTCTGGCCGACGCAGGAACCCACCGCATCAATATGCTCGTCGTGCGACAGCACCGCGATTTTGGAACGGGCGCCGGCTTCCCGGGCCACCGCTTTGATTTCCACGGCGCCGTTTTCAATTTCCGGCGCTTCCATGGCGAAGAGCCGCTCCAAAAATTTTGGATGAGTGCGGGACAGGCGCAGATTGATGCCCCGCGGCGTGTCTTCCACGCTGAAAAGGTAGGCGCGGATACGCCGCCCGCGCTCCCAGTATTCGCCCGGGATTTGTTCCTCTGCCGATAAAACGCCCGTGGCCCGGCTGAAATCCACATAGATATTGCCCCGCTCCACTTTCTGCACCACGCCGGAGACGATTTCCCCCTCCTTGCCGCCGTATTCATCCAGAACGGAAGAGCGTTCCGCTTCGCGGATTTTCTGCACAATGACCTGCTTGGCGGTCTGGGCGGCGATGCGACCATAGTCGTCTTTGGCTTCCAGCGGGAAAATAATTTCGTCGTGCAGTTCCGCACCCTTTTTTATTTTGCGCGCATCCGCCAGCAGAATGTGATGCTCCGGATTGAAATGCGCCCGCTCCTCCGGAACCTCCCCCCGTCCCCCTCCCAAGGAAGGGGAGATATCTCTATTCGGTTCCCCCTCCCTTGGGGAGGGGGTTAGGGGGTGGGTTTCTTCCTCCGGCATTATCACCACGCTTTCATCCACCACGATTTTTACCTGGAAGAATTCCGTCTGGCCGGTTTCCAAATCAAACTTGGCGCGGATTATCTGCCCCTTCTTGCCGTAATCTTTTTTGTAGGCGGCCGCCATCGCTTGCTCAATGGCTTCCAGTATTTTTGCCTGCGGAATTTTCCGCTCTTCTTCCAGCTGTTCCAGCGCCGACTTGAATGTTTTTAGGTCTAACATGACTGATTTTAAAAGAGCGAAGCGATTATTAAAATCGTCACCCCGCCGTCGGCGGGGTTTTTAAAATATACTCGCCCTGCTCGTTATTTTAATAAAATAGCCCTGTTGCGACAGGACTTGACCCTAGCAGTATAGCACGGGCGGATTTTTATGCAACCAGAACCTCACCCCAGCCCTCTCAACCCCTCCCGACCTCCCCTTGTCAGGGGAGGCGAATAATTTCCCCCTGATAAGGGGGAAGGCAAGGGGGTTTAAGGACGCATTGACATTTTGACCTGATTCATATATAATGCCGTTGTTTCCAGCGCAGTTTTATGAGGCCGGAATTTTTAAAAAATCTCGGACGGGTCTCATTGGCGCTGACCTTTCTCGCCAGCGTGTTTTTCAGCGTAGCTTCCGCCGAGCCGGCGCTGGCCGCTTTGCGCCGCGCCGCGCCGCGTCCGGCAACTCCGGTCGCGGAAACTGCTCCGAAAATCCGGACAACTACCACGACTACATCCCGAACTCATACGGTTACCCGGCCAACCGTGCCGACCGTAGAAGAAACCGCTCCGGAAGTTAGAGAGGCGACCACCTCCACCACGATTTCCCGCGCTCGCGCTCGCGCTCATACCGTTCCGCGCTCCGAAACTCCCAAAGAAGAAAAAATAATTCCGGAGAAACATACCGAGCCGACAGTTTCCGAAGAATCCGTGCCGGAAAAACCGAAACATCAGAGAAGGGTAAGAGAAGAAGAAAAAACTGTAAAGGAAGAAAAGGAAGAAAACCCAAAAGAAGAAAATGTAATTTCTCGCGTGGAAACTCCCATATTGCCCGCCTTGGCCGCCAACGCCTTGCTGTCCTATCAAGCCAGTCAGTCCAACCGCTTGGTTTGGGGCCCGACTTTTGAAACGGTGGAAGCGGTGCAGATTAACCCCGCGGCTTTGGAAATTATGTCCGGCAAGACCGGCGCCGACCTGACCATTCAGATAGCCGGTCGGGACTACAAACTTTTTCAAGAACGCATAGACTATCGCGGGAGCAACAATTACTCTTGGTTCGGCAAGGTGCAGGGCGCCTCGGTCCTCTCGCATTTCGCGGTGGTGGACGGCGCCATCGCCGGAGAAATTTGGTTGGCGTCCGGCAAACACTACTCCGTCCTGTCCCGAGGCGGCGGACAATATCTGGTAACCTGGGATGAAAATGAAATCAGCCGGGGCTTGGCCAATGATGTTTTGGAAGCCAATCCGATTGTAGCGGCCAGCAATGCTCTCGCTACCACTTTGAGCCGCCAGCGGCCCGTCTCCCGCCCCAGTTGGTGCACCGGGGAAGAAATTGAAAATATTGACCAGCTGGTTATTTACACCCAGCAGGCGCAGGATTGGTTCAGCAAGAATGCCACTGAAGGTGAAAAGCAAATCCGAGCGGCGGCCCAGAACTCGGTGGACGCGACCAACGGGGTTACCATCAACAGCACCGGCAACGAATGGCAGTATCGGCTTAATCTGGTTGGCACAGAGAAGGTTAACCACACGGATGCGGGTTCCCTTGTGCCGAAGGGCTGGATAGGGGACGATTTGCAGTGGGCGTATGAATCTTCGGAGGTGGCGGAACTGCGGAATAAATACAATGCCGACGCGGTTATGTTGTTGGTTGGCAGTTGTGGCAGAGAAGCTTGCGGATCTGCCACATTACCCGGGAATGAAATCAGCGGCCATGCGGTTACGGCCACGCAGGGTGGCGCTTTTACTATCGCTCATGAGAATGGCCATATACTCTGGGGGATGGGACACAATCCAGAAAGCTGGATTGGTGCCGACCCCGTCTGGGCGGTGGACCACTATGTCAACGGGGTGGCCAGCGGGGTGATGGTGGGTGCCGGAGCGGTCTGCCCCAACGACTGTCCCCACTCTCCGCACTGGGCGAATCCGAATATAAATTATCTTGGCACCAAGACGCCTAGCGGCGTCAAGGACCAACGGGAGAATTGGCGGATGCTGGCGCTGTTTTCCAATTATACTTCTATGCATAGAGTTTCCGGCAATGAGAATCGGTGCCTGACCCGCTAACCCCCTTGTATTCCCCCTTGTCAGGGGGAGACCTCCCCCCGACCCCCTCCCAAGGAGGGGGAGAAATTTAAGGCCATTTTTATGGAATCCACAGATTATTGATTCAAGGCCAAAAGTTTGCTATAATGAGTTTGTGCTTGTGGGGCGTCAGCCCTATTTCGGCTAATACATAAGCCGAAGGCAAGCATAACAAAAACACCGCCTTCGGGTGGTGTTTTTGTTTCAATCTTCGTCCGGGTTGCCTTTCATAGTTGTGAAGAATTTGGCATCACGATATTTATTGGTTGTCCAAGCGGGCACAATGCTCCAGAAGTGTAATAATCCCTCATCACCCTTTTTTCTGATAATTACTTTAATTTTTCTTCCGTCAATAATTGCTATTATTCCCCAATATTTTACGGGCTTGGTTTTTTTAACTCTTTTCTTATAACTCTTCACCTCAAATTCTTTTAGGGTCTCTTCAAATTCTTGATAAGTTGTAGAAAGTTCAACCAATTTAACTGCTTTGGGTAGTAGTTTGAAGCGTAATATTTGGGAAGGCCTTATTTGATAAATCTTCCATAGGTAGAGCTTACATTGTTTCTTCCAAAAAGTTAAGGGGTTGCGGATGAAAATAGATTAAGAATACCGCTAAATTGGAGTTCACCCTTAACCTCCCCGACCCCTCTCAACCCCTCCCGACCTCCCCTTGTCAGGGGAGGCGAATAATTTCCCCCTGATAAGGGGGAATGCAAGGGGGTTTAGGAGGGGGGTTTTTATCCACAGGGCTGTGTCTTATCTTGACATTTGATTTCTAGTATAATTAACCTTATGAAAAAATTACTCTTCGGGGCGTTTCTTTTGGCAGTTTTTATTCCTTTTTCTCGGGCCGAGGCGGATGTGGTGGCCCCTCGGTTTACTCTAAATGACCCGGTCTACAATTCTTCCACCAAAACCGTCAGTTACACCGCCGGGGAAACTGCCGGATATGAGCGGGATGATTGCGGACCATTTGTTCCCTTTGATGAGCAAACCGGTTCGGGATATACCGGCGGCTTTACCATAACTAATCCCTACATGATGTCCGGCGGGACGGCCACGGTTGTTTCTATTACTGGCACTCCCGCAATTACTAAAAAAACTAACGGTGAAACGGGCGTTGAGTGCAGTGACCCGGAAAGATCCGTCACCGGCAGCACCATTGACCCCGGCACCCCGGGAACTTTTTCCGCTTCGGGTTCTCTGAATGTTTCTACCCTGACCGCCGGCACTTATGATTTGTCCCTGACTCTCTGCGCCCAAACCGGAACCTGCCGGACGCAGAAAAAATCTTTTGTAATTCCGGCCGAACCGCTCGCTGTTAAGTATCGCGTTACCTCCAGTGTTGACGGCACTGGTGGCACAGTTTCTCCCGGGTTTGTGGATGTAGATTCCGGCGCTACGGCGAGTTTTACCATTACTCCGAATGCCAATAACTATCCCCACCTTAATTTAATTGAAGGCACTTGCCCCAAAGGTTCGCTGACCCTGAATACTATTACCGATCCCTTTAGCTCCCCTACCTACACATACACCACCGGGTCTATAACCGGCGACTGCAATGTGTCCGTAAAGTTCATGCGGGGGACACTTACTCCTTCTCCGACAGCTTGCACTATTCTCGCTGGAGCGAGTAGTTGTGATGCAACCCTTTCTTGGACGACCACTAACCCCGTCGCAGTTTCTAAAATTGTTGATTCTCAAGGAAACGAATTAGCCAGCGGCAATTCCGGCTCTCAAGCTTTTCCCGTTCCATACACCTCATCTCCAAAAACATTTTATCTCAAAAATAATTCTATAACTCTCGCCCAAAGCACCGCCACCGCCAGTTGTCCAACCGTTGCCCCCTGGGATGGCAGTAAATGTTCTGCTCCTGCATTATACGCAGACCTGACCGTTCCCTCTATGACGAATACCACCGCGGTTGCGGGCAGTCCCATAACTTTTACCGCTACTATAAAGAACAGCGGCGATGCCGATGCTGGCGGCACGATAACCCACCTGTTTCAGTTTGATGAAAATTTGGACCATACCGTCAACACTGCCAAAACCGCCAACACTACCACCACCATACTCGCGTTGGGCGGGACAGCTTCTGTGTCCACTTCCTATACCTTTGCCACTGCTGGCGACAAATACTATCGCGCCTGCGCCGACAACGACACTTCTTTTGTCGGCACGGTGGTTGAATCCAACGAGGGTAATAACTGCCGTTTTGATTCATCGTCAGGGGATCCAGCAGGCTGGATCAAAATAACGGTCGCGGCCGCGCCGATTAACGGCCAGTGCTCACCTCTGCACTACAACTGCAACGCGGGGACCAGCAGTGGCTCTACCGGCGACACCGCCACCCAGTTCAAATGGAACTGCGTCGGTTCCAACGGTGGCACAACCGCCTCCTGCACCGAAAATAAATATGTTAACCTGACCGCCGCCACCCCGCCGTCTTCCCAAAATAGCGCCGAGGTGGATGTGCCTAAAACTTTCACTTCCAGCATCACCAACTTAGGCAACATTCCGACTCCGAGCGGCGTGAACTTCCCCATCTTATTTCAAACCTCGCCCGTTTCCAATTTCTCCTCCGGCGTAACCGATTATCGCGCTACCGATATGTCTCCGCTCGGCGCGGGCGCCAGCGCAACTGCTTCAAAATCTATTACTTTTCCGGTTGGAACACCCAGCATTATGTATGTCCGCGCCTGCGCCGATAAAAGTTCGGCCGCCGGCGGTGGAGTGATTACCGAATCCAATGAAAACGACAACTGTGGCGGCGCGCGGCAGGTTACGGTATCTAGCGGGCCAGACCCTGAGTTGCCCGACCTGACCGCTTCCGCGGTGGCTCCAACTACCGCGACTGCGGGCGTGGCGACGAGTTTCTCCGGTGACATCATCAACAACGGCGAAGCGGACGCTCCGGTCGGCGTTACCCATATTTTCCAGTTTGACGAAGATGCTGACCACTCCGAAGTGATTGACGAATGGGTCACCACCTGGGTTATTATTCCAGCCGGCGGCAAGGTAAACATTTCCTCCGAACCTTATGTTTTCAGCACTGCCGGCACCAAATATGTGCGTCTCTGCGCGGACAAAAGTTCGGCGGACGATGAGTATGGCACGGTGGTTGAATCCAATGAGGACAACAACTGCACCGACCCGTGGACGGAGGTGGAAGTTTCCGAAGCACCGCCCCCGGAAGGAGAGTTGCCGGACCTCATTGCCGGTAATGTCACTCCCTACAACGCCGTCAAAGACGAACCGCGGACCTTCTCGATTACCATCCAGAACAACGGCGGCGCGGAAGTGTCCGGCTCGGTTACCCACATTTTCCAGTATGATGAAGATTCCAACCACACTTCCGGAGTAGCCAATGTGGAAGTAATTTCTACCAGCGCGATTCCGGCGGGTGGCGGCAGTGTCCAGCTTACCAACGCCCACACCTTCACGAGCGTTGGGCAAAGGTATGTCCGCGCCTGCGCCGATGCCGATGAGAGCGGTCCATCGGAGACCGGAGAAACCGGCACTATTGACGAGGGCTACGAAGACAACAACTGCAGTCCTCAATGGACCAGTGTGACAGTTTCACTGCCTGCCTGCGAGGGCGCCGAGTGCGAAGAGGAAGAAGGAGTGACGGACGGTGATTGGAGCGATTGGAGCTATAACGGGGTCATTAACGGCTGCAGCGCGACCTGCACTAACGAAGTGGGCTATCAGGTACGCACCTGCACCAACCCCGAACCTTCCGGTGGCGGCAAGTTCTGCGTTGGAGACTCCCAGCAGGCCTGCTTCGGCACGCAGGATTGCTCCGCCAATCCGGTGGCGAAGCCCGGAGCTTGCGCGCCAAAATATTATGGTTGTGCTCTGGGCGACAGGAATACCTCCCCCAAAGATACAGTCAGCGCGCCTAACCAGTGGACTTGGATTTGCACCGGTGTCAACGGCGGAGCGGATGCCAGCTGTTCCGAAACCAAGAAACAGCCCATCTTCATTGAAGACTAATATCTCTTGAAATAAAATCTGAAATAATTGCTCTTGTGTTATACTTGTAGTTGATGCAAATCAACGAAGAGCATTTAAAGAAATATATTTTGGACTCCGGACTGGTTTCCAAGTCGGATTTGGAGGATGCTTTTAAGCTGGCGGAAGAAAAAAAGCAAAAAGTGAGTAGCATTCTACTTTCGGAAGGCAAAATTACCGAGCCGGACCTGAAGCGGATGGAAGCTTTCGTTCTGGGGATTCCTTTTGTTGACCTGGCCAAGACCAAAATTGATTTCGCGGTGCTCTCGCTCATTCCCGAGCCTATCGCTCGCAACTCCAACATTGTTGCCTATAAAAAAGACAGAGACAGTCTGGAAGTGGCGATGCTGGACGTGGACGACTTGCCAGTGATTGATTTCATCAAGAAGCGCTCCGGGCTGAAAATCCTGCCGCGCCTGACGGACGGAAATTCCATCAAAGCCGTGCTGGTGCAATACCGGCAGAGCCTGAAAGCGGAATTTCAGGACATCATCCAAAAAGAAGCGAAGTCACTTAAAGATTATGGTAAAGAAGGAGAAACCCGCCCGGACGACCGTTCGGTCGGACGGGAATCCGAAGCCGAGCTCAAAAAAATGGCGGAGGATTTGCCGGTGGTTAAAATCGTGGACTCTCTTATTTTTCACGCGATTCTGCAAAACGCTTCGGACATCCATATTGAGCCGGGAGAGAAGGAGCTCGCCGTGCGCTACCGGATTGACGGCTTGCTCCACGACGCCATGGTGCTGGAAAAAAGCGCGGCGCCCGGCATTACCGCGCGCATTAAAGTGCTGGCGAACTTAAAACTGGATGAAAAGCGCCTGCCGCAGGACGGTCGGTTTAAAATAGAACAGAATGGGGAGAAAATTTCTTTTCGCGTTTCCACCCTGCCGACTTTTTTCGGCGAGAAAACGGTCATGCGCATACTCAAAGAGAACACCCAAGGCTTTTCGTTGGAAAGTATGGGGTTCCACGGCGAGGGCCTGGAGCGGATTTACAATTCTTTGAAACAAAAAACCGGCATGGTTCTGGCGACCGGTCCCACCGGCAGTGGCAAGACCACGACGCTTTACACTATGCTGGAACTTCTCAACAAGCCGGAAGTCAATATTTCCACCGTGGAAGACCCGATTGAATACCAGATGCCGCGGGTGAACCAGACCCAGGTAAAACCGGAAATCGGTTTGTCTTTCGCCAATGGTCTGCGCAGTCTGCTCCGCCAGGACCCGGACATAATTATGGTGGGCGAAATCCGCGATGGCGAAACGGCCGGGCTGGCGGTCAACGCTTCGCTGACCGGCCACCTGGTGCTGTCAACTATCCATACCAATTCTGCCGCCGGCGCTATTCCCCGAATGGTAGATATGGGCGTGGAGCCGTTCCTGATTACCGCGACGGTCAAAACCATCATTGCCCAGCGTTTGGTGCGCAAACTGACGCCCGCCAAGGAGAAATATTTTCTGTCACCGGCGGAACTTAAGAATTTGGGCAAAGTGGTTAATCTGGACCGCGTGCTCGGATTTCTCAAGGAGGAAAAAATAATCGGGCCGAACGATGTCTGGGATAAAGTCCCGTTTTATAAGCCGGTGGCTACGGGAGAATTTGAAGATGGTTACGCCAGCCGCACCGGTATGCACGAAGTACTGAAAGTGTCTCCCGCCATCAAGGAGCTCATCATCAAAGGCGCTTCGCAGGACCAGCTGGAAGAACAAGCGAAGAAAGAGGGAATGATGACCATGATTGAGGACGGAGTTTTTCAGGCGGTGCTTGGCGTCACCACACTGGAGGAAGTGTTCCGAGTAGTATCAGAATGATTTTTTCATACAGCGCAAAATTAAAAACGGGAGAAATATCAGCGGGGGCGCTGGAATCCGCGGACCGTTTTGCCGCCGCGCGCGAATTGCGTTCCCGCGGTCTGACACCCCTTTCCATTGCCGAAAAGAGCGCTGGCCTGGCGGACCGGCTGGAGAAATTTAGCGGGCTGATGTCCCGAGTCAGCGTGAGCGAGCAGATAGTTTTTACCAAAAATTTGAGCGGCATGCTTAAAGCCGGCCTCTCGCTGTCGCGGGCGCTTTCGGTCGTTGAAAAGCAAACCAAGAATCCGAAATTTCGCGAAATCGTGGAAGCGCTGCTGCACGATATAGATTCGGGCGAAACTTTTTCCGCGGCGCTGGCAAAATTTCCCAACATTTTCACCAAACTCTTTACATCTATGGTCCGCGCCGGTGAAGAATCCGGCAATCTCTCCGGAGCGCTCTTGGATATAGGCGAGAATTTGGAGAAAGCCCATTCCCTTACCAAAAAAATTCACGGCGCGCTGATTTATCCGGGGGTAATTCTGTCCGCCATGGTGGTCATCGGCGTTTTGATGTTTGCTTTCGTGGTGCCGACGCTGGCGGGCACTTTCAAAGAGCTGGGCGTGACCCTGCCCGCCTCCACGCAGTTCCTGATTGCGGTTGGCAACTTTTTTTCCGAGCATCTCTTACTAAGCTTTGTCATTATTCTGGGCCTGGGGCTGGGGATAGTTTCCGTCTTCCGGGCGAAGGCCACGGCGCGCTATATTGATTTTACCGTGTTGCGCCTGCCGGTTATCGGCACTCTGGTCAAGGAGCTTAACACCGCCCGCACCGCCCGCACGATGTCATCGCTTCTTGCTTCGGGAGTATCCATCACCCGGGCCGTGGAAATAACCGCGGATGTAGTGCAGAATATCTATTACAAAAAAGTCCTGTCCGAAGCCAGAGCCGCCGTGGAAAAGGGCACCACTTTCTCAAAAGTTTTCCTCTCAAATTCCAAACTCTATCCCGTGATGATGTCGGAGATGGTGGAAGTCGGCGAAGAAACCGGCAAACTCTCGGATATGTTGCGCGAAATCGCGCTGTTTTACGAGAGTGAGATAGAAAACAAGACTAAAAATCTTTCCACCATTATTGAGCCGGTGCTGATGATTCTTATCGGCGCGGGAGTGGGCTTTTTCGCCATCTCCATGATTTCGCCGCTTTATTCCATTTTAGGCGAAATCGGCTAAATATGAAAAACATTTATACAAAAGGAGTAAGCTTGTTTGAAATAATAATTATTCTGGCCGTGCTGGGGGTAATTCTGGCCGTGGTTATGCCCCAGTTTGGGAAAAGCCGGGAGACCCAAGTGCTTAACGGCGCGGTGGGAGATATTTTGTCAAGCATTAATAAGGCGCGGACCGCCACCCTGGCTTCCCTTGACTCTTCAGCTTACGGCGTGCGCTTTGAGACCGATACGATTATAATTTTTAAAGGCACAAGTTTTTCCGTCAACGCTCCGGATAACGAAGAAATAAATATCCTGGCGCCCGCGGCTATTTCCAACGTGACCCTCGGGGGCGTGAGCGCCAGCACCGGCGATTTCTACTTTAATCGCATTTCCGGGAGCCCCAGTAAATATGGCGCCGTAACCGTTTCTGCTCCGAATCTTTCCAAAATTATAACCATTACGGCCACGGGTTCCGCCAGCGCCGACTAAATATGAAAACCTCGCAAAAATTAAAAAAACGAAAATTGGTGTGCGGGTTTATGATGGTGGAAATTCTGGTTGCTGTGTCCATCATTACTATTTCCATTCTGACCGCGATGGCGGTGTCCCAGAAGACGGTGCAGGTTGCCAGACAAGCTTTTCACACCGCCCAGGCGGCTTTTCTTTTGGAAGAAGGAGCGGAAGCGGTCCGGATTTTGCGCGACGACGATTGGGCAAATATTTCCGCGCTGACCAACGGCACGGAATATTATCCGGTTTTTTCGGGCGGCACCTGGACGCTTTCGGAAACGCCCGGTACGGCGGGCATTTTTACCCGCATGGTGTCAATTGCAAGCGTAGAACGCGATAATACCACCAAAGATATTGCCGTTTCCGGCACGGATGACCCGGGGACGAAGCTCATTACCGTTTCGGTTTCTTGGCAAGAGGGAGGAGTCATCCGGACCAAGAGTTTGCAATTTTACATAATGAATGTTTTTTCATGAGGAAAATTTCTGCCAAAACAAGCGGTTATGCCATTCTGGAACTCCTGTTCTACATTTCTTTTTTTGCGGCTCTGTCCTTGGTGGTTATCAGCGCGATGGTTACCATGACCGGTTCTTTTAAGGAAACGGCGTTGCATGCGGAACTGGTGCAGAGCGCGGGCATAATGGAACGGATGGTCAGGGAAATCCGGGACGCGAAGAGCATCGGCGTAATCGGAGCGAGCAATCTTAAACTTAATACGGAAGATAGTACAGGCGGCGACACCACGGTGGAGTTTCTGCTGGCGGGCACCGATGTGGAGCTTAGGGAGGATGACGTCTTGACCGGCGACCTGAACGCGCCGGATATAGCGGTGAGTGCGCTTGCTTTTACGCAAATAACCACCCTGCAGGGCTCGGCGGTTAAAATTGCCATAACCCTGAGCTCCAAGAGCGACAAGACTGGTCGGACTTTTGATTTTTTTAACACGGTGGTACTGCGGGGTAATTATTGACATGAGAGAAATTTTTAAAAAAAACAGAAATAAAGGTGCAGCTATGCTTATTTCGGTAGTTTTCTTCCTGTTCATAACATTGGCGATAATTTCCGGTTTGGTATCGCCCACGGTAAGGGAATTCAGAAATTCAAGCGATTATCTTAAGTCCAAGCAAAGCCTACTGCTTTCCGAATCGGGCGTGGAGGACGCGTATCTCAGATTAAAAAATGCGCAGCCGATAGATGCTGAAGAAACCATAACTTTGGGCGGCAGCACGGCCACCACGACCATTACCGATTCCGGCTACAACGAAAAGACAGTTGCCGCTCTGGGAGATGTTGATTCCCGGCAGAGAAAAAACGAGCTAGTGCTGACTACCGGAACCGGCATCGCTTTCAATTACGGCGTCCAAAGCGGCGTGGGTGGTTTTGAAATCGGCAATGCCACGGTCAACGGCAATGTTTATTCCAACGGCACGATTGTCGGCGCCAACGGCGCCACGATTACCGGCTCCGCGTTTTCCGCCGGTTCTGGAGGCTTGATTGATAATGTGGATGTGGGGCAGGACGGAGTCGGCGATGCTTGGGCGCATACGATTCAGGACTCAACTGTTGCCGGCAATTTGTATTGCAAAACAGATATCAATAATAACAAGGCCTGCGATACTACTTCTCGCGCCGACCCAGAAGCGGTAGCCATGCCGATTTCGCCGGAAATGATTGACCAATGGAAAGCGGACGCGGCCCTGGGAGGGACGCTGGAGGGAAATTTGACAATTTCCGAACCCACCACTCTGGGGCCGAAAAAAATTACCGGCAATTTGGCGATTGACGACGACTTGACTATCACCGGCACCGTCTATGTGGTCGGGAACATTACCACAGCCAATGGAGCAAAAGTCTCTCTCAGCAGTTCTTACGGCCCTACTGGTGGCATCATTGTTTCCGACGGCGAAGTGAATTTGGCCAACAATGTGATGTTTTACGGCTCGGGCAGCGAAGGCAGTTATATCCTGCTGGTCACTACCGATGACGCCATTGAAATTCACAATAATGTCGGCGCCATCCTGGTCAACGCCCAAAACAGCACTGTCCATCTGTTCAATAACGTTTCTTTGAACTCAGTTGTCGGCAACAAAGTGATTCTCAACAACAACGCGACCATCAATTATCTCTCTGGACTGGCCAACACCTCTTTCACTTCCGGTCCCTCCGGCGGCTGGAATATTGAAAGCTGGCAGGAGGTGGAATAGCTTATGTTATACTCTATAACGTATGCCCGGTAAAAAAATAATCATTGGCAACTGGAAAATGAATCCGCTGACTTTGAAAGAGGCGGAAAAATTGTCCAGCGCGGTGGCGCGGGCGGCGGCCGGTATCAAAAAAACGGAGATAGTTGTTTGTCCGCCTTTTATTTACTTGGCCAGATTGAAGAAATTTTCCCGTAAAGTTTTGCTTGGTGGCCAGGACGCATTCTGGGGCGACACCGGCGCTTTTACCGGGGAAATTTCCGCGGAGATGCTTTACGAACTTGGCGCCCGCTATGTTATTCTGGGCCATTCCGAGCGCCGCTCCCTGGAAGACAATACGATAGTCAATAAAAAAATAAAATCTGCTCTAGCGGCCGGCCTGCGCCCGATTCTTTGCGTCGGAGAAAAGGTTAGAGATACCGAACACAGTTATTTTAACTTTGTAAAAAAACAAATAGCCGAGGGATTGGACGGCATGCCTAAAAATTTGATTGGGAAATTGCTTGTGGCCTATGAACCAGTCTGGGCCATATCCAGCACGCCGGGTCGGCGCGATGCCACGCCGGAGGATTCCAACGAAATGGCCATTTTTATCCGAAAAATTATGGCCGACAAATTTGGCAGAGATGCGACAAAAATAAAAATACTTTATGGCGGGTCGGCGAATGACCGGGACGCGGAAGAATTTTTAGCCAAGGGCGGAGTGGACGGGCTGTTGGTCGGCCGGGCGAGTCTCTCGGCGGAAAAATTTTCAAAAATTATAAGAATTGCGGAGAAAGTCGGATGAAATTGCGCACCCTGCAAGATATAAAATTAGAGGGCCAGACTATTCTCTATCGCGCTCCCTACGACATTGGAGTGGAGGAGAGCAACGGCCAGCTGGAAGTCAAGGACGATTTGCGAATTCAGGCAACTTTGCCGACGCTTCGCTACCTGCTGGATAAGAAGTGCAAAATCGTTATCCTGACTTACGTTCAGCGGCCGGATGGGCAAGTGGTGGAGCGGCTTCGCACCACACCCCATGCCCGAAAACTCTCCGAGCTTTTGGGCCGGCCGGTAATGAAAGTGGATGACTGCGTGGGCGCGGAGGTGGAAGAGAAAATTTCCCAAATGAAACCCGGCGAAATATTAATGCTGGAGAACGTGCGTTTTCATAAAGAGGAAACGGAAGACGATGACGAGTTCGCCAGAAAACTTTGCGTCGGCAAAGACCTGATTGTTTTTGACGGCTTTCCGCAAGCCATGCGCATTCACGCCTCTACGACTGGCATTGAACGGCATCTGCCCGCAGTAGCCGGCTTTTATTTGGCTCAAGAAATAAAAATGCTCGGGCAGATTCTGGAAAGTCCGAAAAGGCCCTTCACGGCGCTAATCGGCGGGACGAAAATTTCCGACAAGGTGGATGCGGTAAACAATTTGCTGAAAATCGCCGACCGGATTCTGGTCGGCGGGGCGGTGGCGAATATCTTTCTCCGGGCGCAGGGCCGCGGACTCGGAGATTCTTTCCTCGCTGATGTTTTTGTGGATGCCCAGCGGCGGGAGAAGCAGGATTGGGTGGCCCACGCGCGAGGAATTCTGGAAGAACATGGAGAAAAGATAGTTTGCCCGAAAGATTCCATAATCTCTGACGGCACCGAAGTGAAGATTTGGGACATTGCGCGCCGCGACTGCCCGGCGGGTTGGAGCGTGCTGGATATCGGGCCGCAGACCCGCCAAGAATTTTCTGAAATCATAGAAAAATCCGGTACCGTGTTTCTCGGGGGACCGATGGGTAAATTTGAAGAGGCTGGGTTTGCCGAAGGCACGAAAGCCATCCTTGCAGCCATCAGCAATCTTACTCGCCATTCGGCTGGAGAGACTACCATCGCCGGCGGCGATACCATTGATGCCGCCCGCCGATTTTCAAAATTGGAAAATTATTCTCATGTGTCGCTGGCCGGCGGCGCCACGCTGGATTTCCTCGCTGGCAACGAACTCCCGGCGCTCACTCCACTATGGGAAGCGCCCCGATGATTTTTTTCGCGACAGCGTCCGCCTCGCCCGCTTGGTATTTTTTCGTCGGGAAATGGGGCAGGCCGTCGTCCAGATGCCTTGGAATCAAGTGAATGTGGAAATGCGGCACATCTTTGCCGACGATGGAAATCAACACATAGTCGCAGTTCACGGCTTTTTTCAGCGCCAGCATCAGTTTTTTGGATAATTGAAAAATTTTCGCGATTGTCGTATCGTCCGCCTCCTGCATCCAGACAATATGTTCTTTGGGAATTATCAGCAAATGGCCGTCCGCCACTGGCTGAATGTCCAGAAACGCTAAAAAGTCGCTGTCCTCATATACTTGCGTGCAGGGAATTTCTTTGCCAACGATTTTGCAAAAGATGCAATTTTGCATGCGATAAATTATATCAAAATATGCTAAAATCTGCTATATGCAAAAATACGGGGAACTGTTGCGCGCGCTCTTGGAGAAGCGGGGCTTGATGGACGTAACCCAGGCGGAAATTTTTTTGAATCCGGATTACGAACGGGACTTGCGTGCTCCTTTTTTGATGCGCGACATGGAGCGGGCCTGCGTGCGGCTGTTTGAGGCGATAGAGAACCAAGAAAAAATAATAATTTACGCGGACTACGACTGCGACGGTATACCCGGAGCGGTGATTATGCACGACCTTTTCAAATTACTCGGCTACAAAAATTATGAAACCTACATTCCGGAAAGGAATTCCGAAGGCTACGGGCTAAATCTGGATGCCCTCAAGCAATTTAAAGAATCTGGCGCCAAACTTATTATCACGATTGATTTAGGCATTACCGCGGTGGCAGAAGTGGCGCAGGCGGAAGTGGACGGCATGGATGTGATAATTACCGACCATCATTTACCCCGCCGAAGCCTTGGCGAAGGGGGGCTTGCCTCCATAATTCTGCCCCGGGCTTACGCGATTTTGAATCCCAAAGTGGAAGACCCCGCCATAGGCGGGGTAAATTATCCAGAGAAAGGGTTGTGTGGCGCCGGAGTAATTTTTAAATTCGCGCAGGGATTCATAAAAAAATACGGCGAGTACTTCAAAATTCAAAATGGTGCGGAAAAATGGATGCTGGATATGGCCGGGCTGGCCACGCTCTCGGATATGGTGCCGCTCACGGGGGAAAACCGAGCCCTGGCGCATTTCGGCCTGAAAGTTTTACGGAAATCCCGCCGGCCCGGGCTACAAAAACTTTTGGCGAAAATGAACATTGACCAGAGGTATTTATCGGAAGATGACATTGTGTTTATGGTAAGTCCCCGGCTCAACGCCGCTTCGCGCATGGATAGCCCCTATCGCGCTTATGAACTTCTCTCTACGGCAGATGAGGCGGAGGCCGGAACGCTCGCGGACCATTTGTCAAAAATAAACGATGCAAGGAAAAATATTGTGACTCAAATTATGCGCGAGGCGCACAAAAAACTTGAAAAAAGGGAACCGAAAGAAGTTATTGTGCTTGGCAATCCTGCTTGGCGGGTGGGCGTGCTCGGACTGGTAGCCGGAAAAATTTTAGACCAGCATCAAAAGCCGGTTTTCGTCTGGGGCAAAGACGAAAACGACTGCATCAAAGGCTCCTGCCGGAGCGACGGCTCGGTGTCGGTGGTGGAACTGATGGCCGAGGCGCGGGAATCCTTCGTGGACTTCGGCGGCCACGAACTGGCGGGCGGATTTACGGTGCAGAATGAGAGAATTCATTTTTTAGAGGAAGCGCTTTCCGTTTCTTACGCGAAAGTGAAACGGCCTGCCCGCCAAAGCCTTGGCGTCGGCGGGGAAAAAATAAATCATGATTTGAATACTGATTTAGGCGTAGTGAATATGAAAAACTGGCGCGAGGTTGAGAAACTGGCACCCTTCGGTTTAGGTAACCCCAAGCCCGTGTTTAGGTTTGAAGGCGCCAAGATAGAAAAAATAAAAAAATTCGGCAAAAATGGCTCCGGCGAGCATCTGGAAATTATTTTCTCGGATGCCAGCGACAAAAAAATTCCCGCAGTCGCGTTTTTTTCTGGCCACGAATCTTTTTCCACGCCCCTAGAAGAAGGCAAACAGGTAAAACTTCTGGCGACCTTTGACCTCTCCCGCTTCCGCGGCCGGGAAGAACTCCGTCTGCGCATAGTGGATATCTTAAAATAGGCTCTAAAATAAAGCTTTTTCACTCTAAGCTCTGCCATTGACGAACAGAGAGAGAGAGAGTATTATTTGAGTATTATTAAATTAAACAGAAAAATTTATGTCGCGTGAATCATTCAACCCAAATTACCCCAGCCGGAAGGAGATAAAGGAAGCGGAGGCTCATTTAACGGACTCTCAACGAGAATCATCGAGGAGGGGGCGTATTCAATTTCCAGAGAGCCGGGAGGAGTCCTTGGCAAAGCTGAAGAGTGTTGGAAGAGAATGTAAATTAAACGATATTGAAATTGAGGAGGCGATAAGAACTTTTAGATGGGAGGGTGCGCGGGTGACTTTTACCTTGAGGCGTAAAGTTGTAGTTATTGATAATCATGAATATGTCACTGTTAACAGCAGGGAACTTGATAAGTTTGGCCAGACACAAGAATTTTTCCACAAATATTTGCGTTTTGTGAAGGAGCTAGAAGCTTTGTCACGGGAGCAAGGTGCTACGATTTGGAAAAATACACCACCAGAAAAGCAAGCTCAAATAAAAAGTGAACGCGAGATTAATAGAGACGCACTTCGAGAGGACCTTAAGAATCTGGGGATTGAAACGTAAAAAATAAAGATCGGGCAAAATTCTCTGCTGTTACAGAAAATGCTGACTAGCGGTTTTTGTAAAATTCGTAGGATTTTGCCAGCTTAAAAGTTTTGATTGCGTTTTTTAGTTTTATTTTACTTAAATAATCTAGAAATTCTTTTGGCAGAGGCGAGGGTCCGACCCAGACGCTTTTTTGGACCATTTCGTAATTGAATTTTTTTAAATGCCAGCGAAACCATTCCCGCTCGGCTTTTTGGTTCTCGGGGATGTCATACATGACTATCAGGTTTTTTGGCGCCTCTTTGGGAAATTTAAAATTAAAATTCAAAAGCGAATCTGCTTTTCTTTTCATATACCTTTTGCCGGCGGGCGTAGCATACCAACCGCAAGAATCTTGGGCGGCCAAGCCCCGGTCTTTCATATAGGATAAAGTTGACCGTAAATTTCCATCGCGCATGTTTCTAAATTTTGGAACGCCAAACATATTTACCCGCATGCCCTTATAAGACAGGGAAGTGTTGCTCAGCGATTTTAATATCTCTTTCATTAAACTCATACCCCGACTATATCACAAACTTACCCATTTGTTAAATACTCTGCTATCGCAAAGTATTTAACAATAATAATGATGGGTGTGCAAAGATGTGCGCTGGGGGTGACAATTTGCTAAAATATGAGCGTGAAGGAAAGCATAAAAATATATACCGACGGGGCGGCGCGGGGCAATCCGGGACCGGCGGGCTGGGCCGCCGTCATTTTGACATACCCCTACCCAGCCCCTCCCTACAGTAGGGGGAGGAGCAAGGAGGGGGTAATTGAAATTGGTGGTCGGAGCGAGCATGCCACCAACAACCAAATGGAACTTACTGCGCCCATAGAGGCTCTGAAATATGCCAGAAAACACAAATTAACCGGCGCGATAGAATTTTTTTCGGATTCCAAATATGTGATTCTGGGGATTACGGAATGGATTTTTAATTGGCAGAAAAAAGGGTGGCGCAATGCCGGCAAGAAACCGGTGCTGAATCGCGAACTCTGGGAAGAGCTTTTTGAACTGACCCAAAAATTCAAACCCAAGTGGCGCTATGTCGCCGGCCACGGCACCGACCAGTGGAACAACCGCGCGGACGAAATTGCCACGACCTTTGCGGACAACGAACCGGTAAAACTGCGGAAGTAATCTTTATCTTTAGATGCGGGATAAAATTTTCTACATAATTTGTTTCGGGTTTTTGCTAGGGGTGCTTATACGCTCTTTTGTCTGGGTAAATTTTTATTTTGCGGCTCTGCTGGGGCTGATTTCTTTTGCGGTTTTGCTGTTTTTTGTTGTGACCCAAAGAAAAAGTTGGGGCGTTATAATTTCTGTTTTTGTTCTTACATTTTCGCTGGGCGTTCTGCGTTTTCATGCGGCCGACGCTCCAGCGCCCGCATTGTTTGAATCTCAGGTCGGAGAAAAAATTACCTTGACGGGCATTATTGTGGACGAGCCCAATGTGCGGGAGAATAATCAGCATTTAACAATAAAACTTTCGGAAACAAAAATTTTACTGATTGCCGGATTGGAGGGGGAATACAGATATGGCGACGAAATAAAATTTACAGGCAAGTTGCAAAAACCGGAGAATTTTATTACCGATCAGGGCAAGCTCTTTGATTATGTGAATTATCTGCGCAAGGACGGCATTTTTTACACAGTCATTTACCCAGACATAGAAATAACTTCGCGTGGGCACGGCCAGCCGATAAAAAGCGCGCTGTTTTTTGTCAAAGAAAAGTTTTTGCAGAAAATGAATTTGGCGATAGCGGCACCGGAGAATTTACTCATGGGCGGACTGATACTGGGCGAGCGCGCGGCGTTCAGCGAAGAACTGCGCCAGAACTTTATTGATACCGGCACAATTCATATCGTCGCGCTTTCCGGTTACAACGTGACCATCGTGGCGGAGTGGTTTATGAAGCTCCTGGCGTTTCTGCCGCGGAATTTCGCCTTTGGCGCGGGAATTTTCTCCATTTTCCTTTTTGTGCTGATGACCGGCGCCAATTCCACCGCCGTGCGGGCGGGAATTATGGCTTCCCTGGCGCTGGTGGCCCGCGCGACCGGACGCAATTACGATGTCGCGCGGGCGCTG
>CAZPJV010000003.1:0-16437 GCA_964586975.1 uncultured Candidatus Saccharibacteria bacterium | reverse complement strand
CGGCGGGCGACGCGGCGGCCATGGTGCTCTTAAATCCGTTCGTTTTGGCTTACGACGTTTCTTTCCAGCTTTCTTTCACGGCGACGGTCGCCGTGATATTTTTCGCGCCCCGAGTGGAAAAATATTTTTTGTGGGTAACGAAAAGTTTCGGCTTGCGCGATATAATTTCTATGACCATCGCCGCGTATATTTTTGTTCTGCCGCTGATTCTCTATAAAATGGGCAATTTTTCTCTGGTGGCTCTGCCGGCCAACCTGCTGGTCTTGCCCTTCATTCCGTTCACCATGGCCGCCGGGTTTCTGACCAGTTTTGCGGGAGTCTTATGGTATGGCTTGGTGGTGCCTTTCGGATTTATTGCCTACCTGTTTCTCCACTACGAGCTCGGCGTTATCAATTTGCTGGCCGATTTTCCTTTTGCTTCCTTCACCATTCCATATTTCCCGTTAACGCTTACCATACTCGTGTATGTCGGTTTTGTTTATATGCTTTTCGGCAGAAATATAAAGAATTTTTTTACTTTACGCAAATATGAATAAAAATTTTAAGAAATACGGCTTACTTATAGTTTTTCTTTCACTGGTTGCGGTAGATATTTTTCTGATAACTCTGGATTTTAAGCATGCGCGAAGAGTTCTCATTTTTGCGATGCTGGATGTCGGCCAGGGCGACGCGCTGTTTATTGAGTCGCCCGCCGGCGCGCAGATACTTTTTGACGGCGGACCCGCGCGCAAAGTTTTGAGCCCATTGCAAAAAGTGATGTCGCCCTTTGACCGGACCATTGACGCGCTCGTCATTACCAATCCGGATGCGGACCATATCGGCGGCTTCGCGGATATTTTGAAAAATTACGAGGTGGGTTTAGTGCTGGAGCCGGGGACGCGGAACAGTTCCAAAACGTTTCAAAGTTTGAAAACCGAAATTCAAAATCAAAAAATTCCCAGAATCCTGGCAAAGAAGGGCATGCGGATAAACATGGGCGGCGGCGCGGTAGTTGATATTTTGTTTCCGGACCGAGATGTCTCAACTTGGTCCACCAACGACGGTTCCATTGCGGCGCGGCTTTCTTATGGCGCGACTTCCATAATGCTTACCGGTGATTCCACTGCCAAAACCGAAAAAATAATTTTAGAAAATTACGCGCCCGGGGAAATAAAAAGCAAAATTTTAAAAGTCGGGCATCACGGCTCGCGCTCATCCACCTATTCCGCCTTAGTGCAAGCCGTATCGCCCGTCTATGCACTCATTTCTTCCGGTCAGGGCAACAATTACGGCCACCCGCACCGGGAGGTTATTGAGACACTGGAACAGTTTGGGACGAAAATATTGCGCACGGATACACTTGGCACTATTGTGCTTACTTGTGATAGAATAAAAGAATGCGAGATAAAAAAATTGAGAAATTAATAAAAGGAGAGGAGAAAAGGCAAAGAGAAGGGCTGGAGCTTATTCCTTCCGAAAACTACGTATCGGAGGACGTGCTTAAAGCTAACGGTTCTGTCTTTACCAATAAATATTCCGAGGGTTATCCCGGCCGGCGGTATTACGGCGGGCAGGAATTTACCGATGCGGTGGAAAGATTAGCGATAGAAAGAATTTGCAAACTTTTCAAATGCAAATATGCGAACGTGCAATCGCATTCCGGTGCTCCGGCCAACCTCGCCGTTTACGCGGCGCTCTTGGAACCGGGAGACACCGTGCTGGGCATGGATTTATCCCACGGCGGTCACCTGACTCACGGGCATCCGCTGACCTTGCCGGCGAAAATTTACAAGTTCATCCGGTATAAAATGAAAAATCCGGACACCGGCGAAATTGATTACGAAGAATTGCGGCGGCTGGCGCTGGAACACAGGCCGAAAATAATTCTGGCCGGATTTTCCGCCTATTCGCGCACTTTGGATTATAAAAAGTTCGTGGACATCGCTCGCGAAGTCGGCGCTATTACCATGGCCGATATGGCGCACATTGCCGGGATGATTGCGGCCGGCGTTCTGCGCAACCCCTTTGATGACGGTTTTGATATCATTACTTCCACCACCCACAAAACCCTGCGCGGTCCGCGCGGGGGCATAATTCTTACCCGCGAAAGCGAAGAAATCGCGAAAAAAATAGACAAATCCATTTTCCCCGGCATTCAGGGCGGGCCGCATATGCACACGATTGCCGCCAAGGCCGTGGCTTTCGGCGAAGCGCTGACGCCAAAGTTTAAAAAATATGCCAAGCAAATTCTGGTAAACGCGAAAGCTATGGCAGAGGTTTTCAAGAAACACAAAATTAGAATGATCGGCGGGGGTACCGATAACCACCTGATTCTTGCGGATATTTACGGCTCGCTCGGCGTGACCGGCAAGGAAGCGCAAACGGTGCTGGACGAAGTGGGTATTACCCTTAACATGAACTCCATCGCTGACGATACACGAAAACCTCTGGATCCTTCCGGCATTCGCTTCGGCACGCCCGCAATTACCACCCGCGGTTTCAAGGAAAAAGAATGTGCTTATGTGGCGGAACTGATGATTAAGGTTTTGAAAAACAAGGATAATAAGAAAATAAAAGAAGCTGTCCACAAAGAAATAAAAAAATTAGCCAAAAAATTCCCGATACCCACACGATTTGTGTAATAATTATTTTATTGACATTTTATAAAGTGGGTATAATAATAAACACATGAAAAATCAATTTGAACCATCGGTTCCTCCGGCTAAAAAACCAAAAGCTGATGACCCTATGGCCCAGCTAGAAGAAATACGTGCGCAGGCGCTTGGTGGTCGTGTTGCGAACAGTGTAGAGAATAGTAGTATAGAAAGCGCCGAAGGCGCGGAAAATAAGGCCGATGACGCTCCGGAAAGCACAGAACGAGGAGAAACGCCGCTTTCTCCAGAACAAAAAATAAGAAAAGACCTTGCAAAAATGGTCATTGAAAAACAGGAAAAAGCTGATGCTTTCATAAAGGAAAAAGAAGGTATGGTTGGTGTTATAACAGAAGGGCGAAGTACATATAGACCCTTGGCTGAAGTTAAAGCCGATAAAGAAAAATTTGTGGTGGAGAATGTGCTTGATGATTTAGTTAATAAAAGTAGTCTCGGCCAGCTTTTAGAGGACGGAATCGTAACACCAGACGAGGTAGTTTTAACTATGACAGAAGAGGGAGAATCTAGCCGCGTCCTTGTGATGATCGCCACAGCGTCGGAAGATGTTTTGAGTAAGTTAAGAGAAAGTAAATACTTTGAATCTATGTTGAAAGCGAAGGGTGAGTATATCGGACAGCTATTTCAGCGTGGCTTTCATGCTAGGGAGAGAACAGAAGCTTATGCGGCTTGCATGTTAGCAGCTTTTTATAAAGCAGATAATAAAGGGCATGGTGCTATAGGTTCGGTGTTTCGAGCTAATCAGGATAAAATGTTTGATGCAGTTGATGATATTAAGGAAAAGATGAAAGATCCAAAAACTGCCGAGAATATATTTTTTGGAGATAACGAAACCTCAGAGTTGATGCTTAGAGCACCAGACGCTTGGTTTAGAAGAGAAGATCTTATCCAAAGTATGACCGAAGCGGCTAGATATTATTCTGCAGATAAAAATACCTCTATGGTGAGAAACTGTACTAAAGTTATAGTAGAGTTAAACGCCAAAGGCCTGTTAACCGCAGAGGAAGCTAATCAGATATTGGGAGTTGATGTATTTAAGCAATAAATGGACTTGCAAGTAGGGGTGAAAATTTTGCTCAAGAACAAGGACGGAAAATATCTGGTGGTTTGCCGTTCAGCAAAAAAATATCCTGAAATCGGAGTGAAGTGGGACATTGTTGGCGGAAGAATTAATTCAGGCAAAACCCTACTTGAAAATTTAAAAAGAGAAGTGTTGGAAGAAGTTGGTTTGGAAATAAAATATGAACCAAAACTCTTAGCCGCTCAAGATATTCTGAGGAAAGACAAACACGTGGTCCGCCTGACTTATCTTGGTGTTGCCGACGGTGAAGTAAAATTGAGTGAGGAACACACAGCATATAAGTGGCTTTCGCTTGAAGAGCTCGCGGTGCTTGAGCCCATGGACTCGTATTTTAAGGAGGTTTTGGCCAAATTTGATTTGAGCTGACATATTCTGTAAGATGAGAGTATGTCCAAGCGCGGCAAGCTCATAGTCATTGACGGCACGGACGGGAGCGGCAAGGCAACCCAGGCGGGGCTTTTGGTCAAGCATTTGAGAAAGGACGGCCACCAAGTCCGGGTGATTGATTTTCCCGACTACTATTCCAATTTCTTCGGAAAATTTATCGGGCACTGCTTGTCCGAGCAGTATTACAATTTCGTGAAAGTGCATCCGAAGATAGCTTCGGTGCTCTACGCCGCGGACCGCTTTGAATCCAAGGATAAAATTGAAAGATGGCTCGGAGCGGGGGATATTGTGATTGCCAACCGCTACGCCAGCGCCAATCAAATTCACCAGGGCGGAAAAATTGCGAACACCAAGAAGCGCGAAAATTTTCTGAAATGGCTGGCGGAGATGGAATACCGAGTTTTCAAGATTCCCCGGCCGGACACCGTTTTTTATCTCAGCGTGCCTATTCCCATGGTTCTGAAATTAATTAAAACCAGAGACGGCAACGGGCGCCGGCGGCACTATCTGGGCAACAAAAAGGACGCGCATGAAAAAGATGTGAAATTTTTGGAAAATTCCCGCAAAAGCGCGCTCTGGCTCTCCAAGACCCAGAGGGGCTGGGTCAAGATAGAATGCATGCAGGGCGGGGTGTTGCAGACCCGCGCGGCCATCCATCAAAAAATTTATGAAAAAGTTATAAAAATTTTAAAATAATTAATATAATAAATCATATGGAATTCAACGATTATCAAAAAAAGGCTCTGGAGACCGCGCTCCATGGCGAGAAATATAAAATTATTTATCCGGCCCTGGGTTTAGGCAACGAGGCCGGTGAAGTGCTGGGTAAAATAAAAAAATGGCTTCGTGGCGACGACGGTCCGGACGGCAAGATGAGCGATGAACGCAAGGCGGCGCTCAAAGACGAGATGGGGGACGTGCTTTGGTACTTGGCGGTCCTGGCGCGCGATTTGAATATTGACCTTGGAGACATCGCGCAGGTGAACATAGACAAGTTGCAATCTCGTAAAAAGCGGGGCGTTCTCAAGGGCGACGGCGACAAAAGATAAAATTTACTATGCAGGAGAAAATAAAAAAATTAATCAAAGACGCGCTAAAACATCTCAACTTGGAGAAAAATTCCCGCCCGGATGAACATCCGTTCGGACGGGTTACCGTAGAGCATCCGCCCCGGATTGATTTTGGTGATTACAGCTCAAACGTGGGTATTGTCGCGGGCAAGGATAACGTTTCGAAAATTTTAGAGTATTTAAACGCGCATAAACCGGAAGAGATTGAAAAAATTGAGCTCAAGAATGGCTTCATTAACTTTTTCCTCTCGCGGGAATTTTTCCGCGGGGGTGTGGAAGCGATTTTAAACGAAGGCGAGAAAGTTGGGCGCAATAAAACACTTCAAGGTAAGAAAATAATGGTGGAATATACCGACCCAAACCCTTTCAAGCCGTTTCATATCGGGCATTTGATGACTAATACCATTGGCGAATCCGTTGCCCGCATCTTGGAGCACTCCGGAGCGGAAGTTTCGCGGGCGAATTATCAGGGCGACATCGGCCTGCATGTGGCCAAAGCTCTCTATGGGCTTTTGAAAGACGCGAAGCTTGCAGAAAAAACCGATAATCACAGCGAAGAAGCGCAAAATATCGGCAAAGCGTATGCACTGGGCGCGGAAGCCTACGAAAGTGACGAACAGGCCAAGAAAGAAATTGACGAGATTAATAAAAAAATCTACGCGCGGAGCGACGAGCAAATCAACACGCTCTATGATTGGGGTTTTGACGCCACCATGAAGGCATTTGAGGACTTGTATGAAATTTTAGGTACGGAGTTTGATTATTATTTCTTGGAAAGTGTCATGGCGGAAATCGGAGAGCAGATTGTCTTGGAAAATAAAGGCAAAGTATTTGAAGAGTCAGACGGGGCGGTGATTTTCAGAGCAGAGGAACACGACCCCAAGCTTCACACTCGCGTTTTCATCACTTCGCAGGGTTTGCCGACTTATGAAACCAAAGAACTTGGGCTGGCGTATGAAAAATTTAAGACCGAGCCCGATGTGGATTTGTCCATTACCATCACCGCGAACGAACAGGCGGAATATATGAAGGTGGTTGCCAAAGCCCTCTCTCTAATCCGCCCGGAAGTGGAGAAGAAAATGAAACACATTACCCACGGCATGATGCGCTTCGCCGCGAGCAAGATGAGTTCGCGTCAGGGCAATGTCATCACTGGCGAGTCATTGTTGCGCGATGTTAAGGAAATGGTGCTGAAAAAAATGGGCGAAAAGGATTTAATCAGAGAAGAAAAACCTGCCCGCAATGCTTCGCATGGCGATGCAGGCGGGGATAAAGTTGCCACCGATGTAGCCGTGTCCGCGCTGAAGTATTCCATCCTGAAGCAGTCCATCGGCGGGGACATTATTTACGATTTTGAAAAATCCATTTCCTTTGAGGGCGACTCCGGACCCTACCTCTGCTACTCTTATGCGCGGGCGAGTTCGGTCTTGGAGAAAGCCAAGAAGGAAAATATCTTGCCCGACCCGCACGCGGCGCCCGCAGAAGCATGGGCAGTAGAAAAAATCTTGTATAAATTTCCGGAGATTGTCCATCGTTCCGCGGCAGAATACCAACCGCACTATATCACCCACTACCTAATTGAACTCGCCCGCGCCTTTAACAGCTTTTACGGCAACAACACTATCGCGGACCAGAGAGACCCCACCTCCACCTACAAAGTCGCGCTTACTTTCGCATTTTCTTTCGTCATGAAAACAGGACTGCATCTCTTGGGCATCCAAGCGCCGAAAAAGATGTAAAAATAAGACTTTTATGCTAAAATCAGCCAAGCATGGCTGAAAGCAAAAGAAGCGATAAAAAAAGTGAAGCGGCTTCGCGCCCCGCCGGCGCAAAATCCGCTATGGCGGGCAAGGAAGAGCGCGTTTTGGAATTCTGGAAGAAAAATAAAATTTTTGAAAAAACTCTAGAGAAAACGAAGGGGCGAAAAGAGTTTGTTTTTTATGACGGTCCGGTTACGGCAAACTCTAAGCCGGTTCTGCACACAATGGTGCCGTTTTCTTTTAAAGATGCAATCCCGCGCTACAAAACCATGCGCGGTTTCCACGTGCGCCGGAAGGGCGGCTGGGATACACACGGCCTGCCGGTGGAACTGCAGGTGGAGAAAAAACTGGGACTCAATTCCAAAAAAGCGATTGAAGAATACGGCATTGCTAAATTTAATCAGCAGTGCAAAGAAAGCGTCTGGGAGTATGTTGGATTATGGAAAAATTTTGCCAACCGAATAGGTTATTGGGCAGATCAGGAAAATGCCTATGTGACGTATCATAATGAATATATAGAATCTGTCTGGAATATCGTTAAAAAAATAAACGAGCAGGGGCTTTTATATAAAGATTACAAAGTGGTGCCCTGGTGTCCACGCTGCGGCACGGCGCTGTCTAGTCACGAGTTAGCTTTGGGCTACGAGAATGTGAAGGACTTATCAGTGTACACGAAGTTCAAGGTAAAAGGAGAGGACAATACTTACATTCTCGCCTGGACTACTACGCCCTGGACCTTGCCGGGTAACGTCGCGCTCGCGGTGGGGGAGGATATTGATTATGTAAAAATTAAACTTGGCGCGGAAATTTTTATTCTGGCCAAAGAGAGACTCACGACCATAACCGAGGCATATGAAATAGCGGAAGAAATGAAGGGTATAGGTCTGGTGGGGCTAGAATACGAGCCGCTTTTTCCGTTTCTGGCCAGTAATATTTCGGAGAGCGAAAAGCCGAAGTTGGAAAAAGCTTATCGGGTGCATCGGGCGGATTTCGTCAACACCCTGGATGGTACCGGTGTGGTGCACACCGCGGTAATGTACGGCCAGGACGACTTCATGCTCGGCGCGGAAGTGGGTCTGCCCCGGCATCACCTTATCAGCCTTGACGGCAAGTTCATGGCCGGCACCGGTTTTCTAGAGGGGCGATTTGTGAAAGATGAGGAAGTCGCGGTGGATATCATTAAGGACTTGGCGCGCCGCGGTTTGCTTTATAAAAAAGAAAAATATGAGCATTCTTATCCGCATTGCTGGCGTTGCAAGACCCCGCTCATCTACTACGCGCGGGATTCTTGGTATATCCAAATGTCCGACCCTCGCATAAAAGAAAAATTAATTTCGGAAAATAAAAATATCAACTGGGAGCCGGAACATATCCGCGAAGGCCGCTTCGGCGAATGGCTTCGCGAGATAAAAGACTGGGCGATTTCCCGCGAGCGCTACTGGGGCACGCCTCTGCCGGTCTGGCACTGCGATAAATGCAAAAAGACGGAAGTTCTCGGCAGTATTGAAGAATTGAAACAAAAAAGTGGCGGTAAAATTCCACAAAATGAAAAAGGTGAATTAGACTTGCATCGGCCGTATATTGATGAAGTGGAACTGACCTGTTCGTGTGGTGGAAAATTAGTGCGTACCAAGGAAGTGATGGATGTCTGGTTTGATTCCGGCGCGATGCCGTTCGCGCAGGACCATTACCCGTTTGAGCATAAGGAGTGGGTGGAAGGGGCGGGGTACCCCGCAGACTACATCTCCGAAGCCATCGACCAGACCCGCGGTTGGTTTTATACCCTGCACGCAATCGGCGTTTTGATGGGCCGCGGCAAAGCTTTCAAAAATGTCATTTGCCTGGGCCACCTTATGGACGCAGAGGGCAAGAAAATGTCCAAGTCGCTCGGCAACATCGTGGACCCGTGGCAGGCGATGGATAAGTACGGCGTGGACACCTTGCGTCTTTGGATGTATTCCGTCAATCAACCCGGCGAATCCAAAAATTTTGACGAGAAGACTATTTCTCTCCTCCACAATCAGGTGTTCGGGCTGCTCTACAATGTGCTTTTTTTCTACGAGCTGTACAGGGATACTGGAGTAGAGAGCAACGCGCGGCCAAAATCCCAAAATGTCCTAGATATTTGGATTTTAGGCAAGCTGGATGCTCTAATTGAGCTTGCGACAGCGCATCTGGATCAATACAAATTGCTCGAGCCGGTCCGAGCTATTCGTGATTTCGCGGGCGATCTTTCCACCTGGTATGTGCGCCGCTCCCGCGAGCGCATCAAGGAAGCGGATACAAGCGCAAAACAGACGCTTTACTATGTTTTGAAAACCTTAGCCAAACTACTGGCCCCATTCGCGCCCTTCGCGGCAGAAGATATCTGGCAGCGGTTGCGCATGGCAGGCGACAGCGAGAGCGTGCACCTGGAGCGCTGGCCCGCGAAAGATGCCATAGGCAAATTAAAGTTAGTGTTGGAAAAAGGGAAAATAAAAAAAGTGCTGGTGGATATGGAAACCGTGCGGAATATCGTATCGCAGGGGCTTAAGGAAAGGCAGATGCGCAATCTCCCCGTCAAGCAGCCGCTTGAAAAGATAACACTCAAGATAAAGCTCCCGAAAAATTTCCAGCGCATTGTGCAGGAAGAACTCAACATCAAGCAGATTGAAGAAAACAAAAATTTAGAAAATGATATTGCGCTTGACGATAAAATAACTCCGGAGCTCAAGGCCGAAGGCAATTACCGGGAACTTGTCCGCGCGCTTCAGGATATGCGCAAGCAGGCCGGGCTCACGCCCCAAGACCAAATCGTGCTTACGCTCGATACGGACGCGCGAGGCAGAAACTTTGTTAAGAAGTTTGAAGCAGAACTCAAGAGAACAGTGCTGATTTCTCAAATAAAATTTACTGAAAATAACGGTATTGAAATAAAAATAGACGACTTCACCTTCCGCGCGCGAGTGGAAAAATAATTTGACATCCGTGGTAAAATAATGGCATGGACGAAAAACTTATTTGTGGAGGCAAATTTAAATATGGACATAAAGCCATAGCATTGCCAGTAGAGTTAAAGGATTTACCAAGTAATCTAACGATAGAAGATACGAATTTTGTTTTAAAAAGTTCGTTTCATGTAAGCTTAGTTTGTGTTGGTGAAATAATAAGAAAACACAATATTTCAATTCCAGATTTTGAAAATCAAGTAATAAATGATTTTTGTGAATTTGTTCGAAATAATACTGTGAATTTTGAATCTTATTTAAATGATTTTAAATTCTGTGCTAAGGACGACAAGAAAGCAATAATAATTTTATGTAAAATAAAAAACCTAGGTAAATTTTTTGATTTTATAAACCATAAATACAAGTTAAATATCGAGCACCCGCCTACGCATGTTACTCTTTATACCCTTCCATCAAGAAACGGCATATTTTTGACTGACGTCAGCGATCTTAAAGATTTTACTAAATCCATTTCAAACCCGCTGGGTTACTTACTATAGCATTCTGATGCATCACATTTATCACACGGAAGGCATAATATTGGAGAGCGAAGATTTCGGCGAAGCCGGTAAACGCTATGCTATTTTTACTCGCGAGCTCGGAATGGTTCACGCTCGAGCCACCGGCGTGCGCAAACTTTCTTCCAAGCTCCGGTTTATTATGCAGGATTTTGCCTGCGTGCGAGTGGATTTAGTGCAGGGAAAAAATTTCTGGCGGGTCACCAGCGCTTCCAAGACTGGCAAACTAGAACAGATAACCAAACGGCGCGAGACCTTCACCGTCTTGGCGAATATTGCCCGTTTGCTCTGCCGGCTCCTGCCGGCCGCGGAGCCGAACGAGAAATTATTCGCAGATTTGCTGCAGGGCCTGGCTATCTTGGAGCAATCCGAAACTGCGGAAGACCGGCGCAATGTGGAAATTATCATAGTCCTGCGGGCGCTGGCTGACTTGGGCTACATTGGAGGAGATGAAATTCTAGAAGACTTCGTCAAATCCCCGCTGGAAGAAGAGCTGGTGTATAAAATATCCTCCGCCCGGGCAAAAGTTCTGCGCCATATCAACCAAGCTCTGCGGGAATCGCACCTCTAGCCTTGCCTTAAAATGTTTTCTAAATTTTCCGCGGAGTGATACAATCTTAAGGTATGGAAACCGAAGACACCAACAAGCCTCACAAGCTTGAAGACTTAAAAAACAAACTTTTCAGCAGAAATTACAAAGCGCACATGGAACATCGGGATGGGTTTTCTCCCGTGCCTCACGACGCCGTGCCTGATTCTTGGGAGACAGAGGCGGGCCGGCGCAATTTTAAGAATCAGGTTTTAATGCAGACTTCTTTATTTAAGAAAGTGTTCATGCTCGCCGTTGCGTTTTTCATCTTGAGTTTAGGCTATGCGGCCTACGTAATGCTGGCTGGCAGCAATACTGTTTCCAACGCCAATATTGAAATAGCCGTGACGGGCAATAATTTTACTGCTGGCGGGGAGGAACTGGAACTCATAATCAGCATTACGAACCGGAATGCCGCTTCGCTTGACCTAGTAGACCTGGTCGTTGAATACCCCAAAGGCACTCAGGAAAACTTTGCCGTTGACACCGAACGCCTGCGGCAATCTCTGGGTACAATTCCCGCCGGCGCGGTGCGGAACGAGAGTCTGAAACTGGTTCTATTTGGCGAGCAGGGCAGTATCCGCCCGATAAAAATTTCCATTGAATACCGAGTCACCGGTTCCAATGCCATTTTCGTCAAAGAAAAAATTTACGATGTCAGCATAAATTCTACGCCAATCAATCTATCTGTGGACGGACCCTTGAGCGTCAGTCCGAATCAAGACATTGCTTTAAATGTCGCAACAAGCCTGAACGCGACCAGAGCGGCCGAAGATATTTTAGTCAAGTTGGATTATCCGCTCGGCTTTCAATTCGTAAAATCAGTGCCAAACCCTTCCTATGGGAATAATGTTTGGTACTTGGGCGATCTCGCGCCGGGCGCGCGGCACAGCCTTTTGATTTACGGTAAAATGGTTGATGTTTTTGAGGGTGAGGAAAAAACTTTTAATATATCCAGTGGCTCCCAATCGCCGGCGGACAAATCGGCCATCAACGTAATCTTCAATTCCATCCGGCACACCATCGCGGTAAAGAAACCGTTCATTGAAGCCAACATTGCGGTTAATGGAGTTTTGGGGAATGAATATGCGGTGGACTCCAAGACACCGATTAGCGTCGAAGTTCGCTACGCTAATAATTTAAGCACTAAAATAAACGATTTCCGAATTGAGGCGAAAATTTCCGGCAATGCTTGGAACCGCACGACTGTCCGCGCGCCGCAGGGATACTATGAATCATCGCGGGATATTATTGTTTGGGATAAAAATACCCGTTCAAACTTTAGGGAAGTCAATCCCGGGGATTCCGGCGAGGTTAGTTTCTCTGTCTCGCCGCTCTCGCTTTTTTCCTCGTCGGGTGGCATGCTCGCTGACCCCGTTATTAACATCAACGTCAGCATTTTCGGCCAGCAGTCGGTAGAAGACGCTTCGGTGGATGAACTCAAAAATTCGGCGGCCGCTACCGTGCGAGTAATTTCCGACCTAGGATTCTCCGCCAAAGCTCTCTACTATTCCGGACCCTTTCCTAACACTGGGCCGATACCGCCGCAGGCCGATGTGGCCACTACCTACACCATTGTCTGGACCTTGTCGAATACCGCGAATAATATTTCCCGCGCGCAACTTACTTCGTCCCTGCCAGCCGGAGTTTCTTTTGTGGGAACTATTTCTCCTCCAGATGAAGATTTGTCCTATAATTCTTCCACTCGAGCGATAATCTGGAATATTGATCGTATTCCCAAAGGTTCCGGCATCACGGGGGCCTTGCGCTCGGTTGCTTTTCAAGTGTCTTTCAAACCATCGCTTTCGCAGGTGGGAGCGACGCCCATAATCGTCAATGAGGCTGTTTTGACCGGGCACGACGATTTTGCTAATGTAGACGTGAGAGTGGCAAAGGGAGACCTTAATATCCGACTAGACAGCGATCCGGCCTTTCCCGGCACCGGTGGCGTAGTAGAGGAGTAGACTAAAATGGATGATTCAAGCCTAAAAAAAAATGAACTGATGGAAAAAATAGTTTCACTCTGCAAACGGCGCGGGTTTATTTTCCCCGGCTCGGAAATTTACGGCGGGCTGGCGGGCACCTGGGATTGGGGGCATTTCGGAGTGGCGCTAAAAAATAATCTCAAGCAAAACTGGTGGAAAAAATTCGTGGACAGTCGACGAGATATGTATGGTTTAGACGCGGCGATAATCATGAATCCAAAAGTTTGGGAAGCGTCTGGTCATGTGGCCGGTTTTACCGATCCCACGGAAGATGGCAAGCAGTTTAACACGATGTTCAAAACGCAAATCGGCGCTGGCGCCGAGGCTGCTGCCGCTTACTTGCGTCCCGAGACCGCGCAGGGCATGTTCGTAAATTTTAAAAATACGGTGGACGCTTTCCATCCCAAGCTGCCCTTCGGAATGGCCCAGATCGGCAAGGCGTTCCGCAACGAGATTGCGCCGCGGGATTTTCTTTTCCGCCAGCGCGAATTTGAGCAGATGGAGATAGAGTATTTTGTTCGCTCGGAAGATTGGGAAAAATATTTTGAATATTGGCGCGGAGAAATGCTGGAATGGATCGAAGAAATAGGATTAGATATGAATAAAGTGCACGAGCTGGAAGTGCCGGACGCCGAACGGGCGCATTATTCCCAGCGGACGATTGATTTTGAATTTGACTATCCCTTCGGCCGCAAGGAATTATTCGGTTTGGCTTACCGCACGGATTTTGACTTAAAGAATCATGGGTTGGAATACATAGACGAGGAGATAGGAGAAAAAATAACCCCGCATGTCATAGAACCGACTTTCGGAGTTGATCGCGCGGTTCTCGCTTTGTTGTTGTCTATTTATCAGGAAGACGAAAAAAACGGGGAGACGCGCGCCTATTTAAAATTTGAGCCCAATATCGCGCCGGTAATTTGCGCAGTCTCGCCTCTTCTAAAGAACAAACCGGAACTGGTGGAATACGCCAATACGAAAGTGTATGCTCCGCTTAAGGCCGAGTTTGGCCGGGTGGCTTGGGACGATAACGGCAATATAGGCAAGCGTTACCGCCGGCAGGACGAAATCGGCACGCCCTTCTGTATTGTGGTGGATTTTGATACGCTGGAGAGTGGTAGAGTAACTGTGCGTGATCGCGACACAGGCAAACAAGAGTATGTTCACATATCTGGGTTGAAAGATTACATAAAAGAAAAAATCTAAATGAAAACGGGGGAGGACTATACGGGCGTAGCGGTGTGTTATTTTTGCCACGACGGGCAAGGTAATTTTTTGCTCAGCAAAAGAGGTAAAAATTCCAGAGATGAACATGGCACTTGGGATCCCGGTGGCGGACGGGTTGAATTTGGCGATACAATTTTGGATACCTTGCGCAAAGAAACCAAAGAAGAATATTGTGCGGCTATAGTTAAACAGGAATTTTTGGGATATCGGGAGGTTTTTCGGGAGCATAATGGTAAAAAAACTCATTGGCTCGTTTTTGATTTCAAAGTTTTAGTAGATCCGAAAGAAGTGAAAAACGGTGAGCCGCACAAATTGGATGAAGTAAAATGGTTTACCTTGGACACTTTGCCCGCCCCGCTTCATTCCCAGATGCCAATTTTTTTGGAAAAATATAAAGAAAAGCTATGAGCACTCAAGCGCAATTTACCATAGGAGTTTTCGGGATTATTTTAAACGAAAAACAAGAAATTTTACTGTGTCATAGGACAGACTATGATTTGTGGAATCTACCTGGCGGCCGGTTGGAGAGCGGCGAAGCGCCGTGGGAGGGAGTTATAAGGGAAATTAAAGAAGAGACAGGGCTTGCCGCAGAGGTTATAAAATTAGTTGGCGTGTCCAGTAAATTTGGGAAAGACGATATAGTTTTTTCTTTTTTATGTAGAGTTATCGGGGGGAACATAGCACAGAGCAGAGAATCTGATCAGATACGATACTTTTCTTTTGATAATTTTCCCCAAAATACAGTTATCAAGCAAGTCGAGAGGATAAAAGATGTCCTACAACACCCAGAAAAAGTAATGCTTAAGGTGCAAACTGGTAAATCAAGTATTGAACTGGCAAAAGAAGGAAAATTATAAACTTGACTTTCTGTAGCACATTGTGCTACACTACACACATGAGGGCAACATTAAATATATCAATGCCTGTCGAGTTAAAAAAGCAGGTCGACAGGATAATAAAGGAGGAAAATTACGCTTCCGCAAGCGAGTTTTTCCGAGATGCATTTAGGGAATGGGAAAATGCCAAGCTTATCCAGGGAATAAGAGAAAGTCAACTTGAAGCGCGTGCTGGGAAAACCAAAATTCTTCGCTCCTTGCGCGATCTTCGCTAAGAGCAATGATCATACGGTATACTAAAAAATTTCAGCGCGAGTATAAAAAACTATCATTGGAGATTAAAAAGAAAGCTGAAACCAAAGAGAAATTATTTCGCAAGAATCCTTTTTCAGTTACCCTTAAAACTCACAAATTATCGGGCGAACTTGAAGAGCTTTGGTCTTTTTCGGTTGATTATAAAATCAGAATCATTTTTGAGTTTATTGATGACGTTGTCTTTTTCCATTCAATAGGAGATCATGATATTTATAAATAATTATGCGATTTTCCAAAAAAATTTTACCGAACGGGCTGCGGGTTATTACCGTGCCGATGAAAGACAACCCGACGGTGACGGTGCTGGTCTTAGTGGAAGCCGGTTCCAAATATGAAAGTAAAAAAGTCAACGGCATCTCGCATTTCTTGGAACATATGTGCTTCAAGGGGACATTGAAGCGGCCGAAGGCCATTGATATTTCAAAGGAGTTGGATGCGCTCGGCAGCCAATACAACGCTTTTACCTCACAGGAATACACCGGCTACTACGCCAAGTCCGGTGCCAAACATTTTAAAAAGATTTTCGGGATAGTCTTGGATATTTATCTCAATTCAACTTTTCCGGCAGCGGAAATGGAAAAAGAAAAAGGAGTAATAATTGAGGAAATAAACATGTATGAAGATATGCCGAACCGGTACGTGCAGGATTTGATAATGAAATTGCTCTACGGTAACCAGCCGGCGGGCTGGAGCGTGGCGGGAGAAAAAAAGAATATTTTAGGAATGAAACGGGATAATTTTGTGCACTACAAAAAAGCCCACTATCTTCCCGAAGCCACCGTGCTTATTGTGGCGGGGGCAGTAACCAACACAGAAGCTATGAAAGAAGTAAATAAAATTTTTGGAACCGTAAAAAGGGGCATGAAAACAGGCAAAATAAAAGTGAAAGAAAGGCAGAAGCAACCGGCGGTGCTGGTCAAATTCAAAAAGACAGACCAGACCCATTTCGTTTTGGCTTTTCGCACCTATGATTTGTTTAGTTCTAAAAATCCGGCGCTGGCCGTCCTAAGCGGTATTTTGGGTGGCGGCATGAG
>CAZPJV010000002.1:0-45218 GCA_964586975.1 uncultured Candidatus Saccharibacteria bacterium | reverse complement strand
ATGGCCCTGCGCGAAGCCAAGAGAAAAGGCGGTGTCACACGGGGCATAGTCAATGTTATCGGCTCTACCATTGCACGAGAATGTGGCGCCGGCACATACATTCACGCGGGTCCCGAACTCGCGGTGGCGAGCACCAAGGCCTACACCAATATGGTGGCGATTTTACTGCTCTATGCCCTGGAATTCGGGCGTCTGCGACACACAACTTTTGCTACCGGCGAGAGGCTGATTCAGGGCCTGCTGGAGATACCGGAGAAGATGAATCAAATTCTTAAGCAATCCGACCAGATAAAAATCTTGGCCGAAAAATATAAAAATTACCCCAACCTTTTCTTTATTGGCCGAGGAGTTAACTACCCCGTGGCTCTGGAGGGGTCGCTGAAACTCAAAGAAGTAAGCTATATCCACAGCGAAGCCTATCCGGGCGGGGAAATGAAACATGGGGCGATTGCGCTGTTGCATGAAAACTTTCCCGTTATCGCGCTCATGACCCAAAATCAATTATATGATAAAATGAAAAGCAATATAGAAGAAGTTCGCGCGCGCCGAAGCCCGATTATCTTGGTGGCGAATGAGGGCGACACCGAAGCCAGAGAATTGTCGCAAGACGTAATCTATGTGCCGAAAACGATGGAGCTTCTGGAACCCCTGCTCAACACCATACCCCTTCAGCTTTTCGCTTATCACATGGCGGTGGCGCTCGGTCGGGACGTGGATCGGCCCCGCAATTTAGCCAAAAGCGTGACGGTAGAGTAATTTTAAAATAAATCACATGAAAATCATTCCTAGGGACAGAACAGAAAAATACACTCTGCCGCTGTCTATTTATAAATCCATCCACTTAGCTGACGCCATTTGCCGAGAGGGCAAAGAATTTGACGTGCTGATAGGTTTGAACAAGGAGCAGGTGGCGCAATTGCGCCACCTTTCCGCGGACGAGAGCGACACGGCGCTTCAGGATTTTACCGGCGATTGGCAACGATTTGTAGAAGGCACCTACGAAGACTGGTATCAAAAGAGTCGGACGATTTTGGCTCTGGTGCACAAGCAGAGCGATGACTTGGCGGCAGTAGTGTGGTTTGGGCCGAAGCCCTTGGGGGAAAAATCTCCCAAGTTTGGCGGGAGCGATGGGCAGAAACGAGACAGCGACTGGCATACCGTATCTTTCCGCGCTTACCCGAAATATCGCGGCAAGGGCATAATGAAAAATTTTACCCAGTTTGCCATGGATACCTACAAGAAACATTTTCCGCACATCAAATTCTGGGCTGGTTTGGATGATCGGAACAACGCCAGCCAGCGCCTGCTCCTCAGCTTGGGGTTCAAGGTCAACGAAGAATATTCCGACTTACCCGCGCATTGGCTCATCATAACCAAAGTGTGATAAAATAAAACTATGCCGGAGAACAAAGAAGAAAAAATTTTAGTCATCGGTGCGTGTGGCCAAATCGGAGTTGAGCTGGTCTCCGCCTTGCGGAAAAAATACGGCTCACAGAGCGTTTTGGCTTCCGATATTCGCGCAGAGAGCCCGCTCCTTAAAGATACCGGGCCTTTTGCCAATCTGGATGCCATGGATTCGGAAGCGACCCGGGCTCTGGTTCATAAAGAAAAAATAACCGCAATTTATCTTTTGGCGGCGTTGCTTTCGGCGACCGGCGAGAAAAATCCGAAGTTCGCCTGGGAACTTAATATGGGCAGTCTGCGGCAGATTCTGGACTTGTGCCTGGATGAAAAAATTAAACTGTTTTGGCCCAGTTCCATTGCTGTCTTTGGTTTGACCACGCCCAGAGAAAACACTCCGCAGAGAACAACCATTGAGCCGACCACGATGTATGGCATTACCAAATATACCGGGGAGCTGTTGTGCCAGTATTACAACAAACGCTTTGGCCTGGATGTGCGCAGTGTGCGTTACCCGGGACTTATCAGCTGGAAGTCTCCGCCCGGGGGCGGCACGACGGACTACGCGGTGGAAATATTTTATGATGCCATCCAAGAAGGCAGATATGAATGTTTCTTGTCGGGGGCCACTTATCTGCCAATGATGTATATGGATGATGCCATTCGCGCCACCCTGGAATTGATGGACGCGCCGAGAGAAAAATTAAGGGAAACCATGTCCTATAACTTGTCCGCCGTCAGTTTTTCGCCGAAAGAAATCGCGGCAGAGATAAAGAAACATATACCTAGATTTGAGATTAGCTATCAGCCGGACCAGCGCCAGGCCATCGCAGACAGCTGGCCGAAAAGCATTGATGACTCGGAAGCTCGCCAGGACTGGAATTGGCAGCATGAATACGATTTGTCAAAAATGGTGGAAGATATGCTTAAGAATTTAAAAGTGAAGTTAGGCAAGTAATGTACTCCCGAAAATTAAAAGAAAGCATAGAAAAAGATTTAGAAACGCTTAAGGTGGCGGGGAAATTCAAAGTGGAAAGGGAATTGGAGGGCGCGCAGGGGGCGGAGGTGGAAATTAAAGGGAAGCAAGTGCTGATGTTTGCCGCTAACAACTATTTAGGTCTTGCTAACGATCCGGAAATTGTAAAAGTATCGAGGGTAGCCCTCAATACTTACGGTTATGGCTTATCGTCCGTGCGTTTTATTTCCGGCACGGAGACGATTCATAAACAGCTGGAGAAAAAACTCGCAGAATTTTTGGGCACGGCGGACAGCATTCTTTACTCCACGAACTATATGTCCAACTTGGGATTTTTCGCAACGATTATCAACGAAGCGTTAGGTGGCGACGGTAAGCATATGGACGCGATTTACAGCGACGAGCTCAATCACGCCAGCATAATTGATGCCTTCAAGCTCTGCAAGCGCGACAATATGATAAAGAGGATTTATCCCCATGGCGACCTCGCGAGCTTAGAAAAATTTTTAGAAGAAGATAAAAACAAAAATTACCGATTTAAAATAATCGTGACCGACGGCGTATTTTCAATGGAGGGATATCTGGCGGATTTACCCAAGCTCCGCGAGATTGCAGATAAATATGGGGCTTTACTTTTTGTGGACGACGCGCATGCGGTAGGAGTTTTGGGTAAAACCGGCGCAGGCACGGCGGAGCACTATGGCATGAAAGGCAAAGTAGATGTTTTGTCCGGAACTTTTGGCAAGGCGCTGGGCGGAGCGGTGGGCGGATATATTGCGGGACCGAAGGACATTGTGGAACTCCTGCGCCAGAAATCCCGCACCTATCTTTTTTCCAATTCGGTGCCGCCGTCAGTGGTAATGGCTTCAATTAAAGCACTGGATTTATTGAAAGAAAGACCAGAGCTTTTGAAAACAGTAAAAGCAAACGCGGATTATTTCCGCGCGGGCGCAAAGAAACTAGGCTTCAATGTCTTAGAAGGTGAACACCCGATAGTGCCGGTGATGCTCGTGGATGCGGCCAAGACCCAAGCCATGAGCAAACTTCTTTTGGCGAAAGGACTTTTCGTAGTGGGGCTCTGGTTCCCGGTCGTGCCGGAAAACACCGCGCGCCTCCGTTTCCAGATCTCCGCCGCGCATACCCGCGCGCACCTTGACCGCGCTCTTGCAATTCTTGCCGAAGCAGGGAAGGAGATGGGCATAATCTAATTGCGCAAGGTTTTGCGCAAGGTTTAACCTTGCGCATAAATCTAGTTAAATCCAGTAAGAAGACCCCTGCTGGATTTTTAGTTTTCCACAGGCAGGCTTGACAAATAGGATATAGGGGTATAGAGTATATAGAGGTCGAGTGGGCATTACCAAATAACCCTTATATTCTAATGTTAGACCAAAAATTAAAAAAGCGGGCGGTGCACCGGGCTAAAATTCTCAAGGGCCAGTTGGAGGGTTTGATTAAAGCCATCGAGCAGGAAGTCTATTGTCCCAAGCTTTTAGAACAGTCGCTCTCTATTCAGCGGTCGCTCAAGAGTTTGGATGCGCTCCTTCTGGAAAACCACCTGCGCACGCATGTGAAGCACCAGCTCGCGCACCAAGAAAAACGGACGATAAAAGAATTAGTGGACTTGTATATATTATCAAGTAAATAGGAATAATTTTGTGGCAAAATAATCATGATGGAATCTTTAGCCATTGTCTTGAAACTACATACCCCCGAGGAGTTACAACTTTACTCAAATATCGCTCACTGGGTAGAAGGCGGACTGTTTTTGATAATTGCCGGCATTGTCTTTGTCCAAGCGCTCGGTTATTTGCGCAGTCAAAGAACGGATTATCTTTGGCCGGTAATCATTATTGTTGCGGGAATCTTTTTGCCATTATTTTCATTCTTGCATCATCTAAATGAATTGGCCCTCGCATGGAAAGCAACCATTTATGATCCACAACAACTTCAGCACATGATTATGGCAACCTTGTTTACAATCGCTGGAGTCGCTGAAGTCGCATATTTGCGGGGGCAGAAAAAAAACCAGCTCTTGCGATTTATATTCCCCCTAGTGATTGGAGTCATCGGAATCATGTTTATTACCCATCTCCAACACGGCACTAGTGAGGCTATTTTGCGAGCGGTTACTATCCATAAATATTTAGGGACCGCACTAGTTCTCGCCGGAGTGTTTAAAGCACTCGAGGTAATAAAGAAAAATAATCAAAGGTGGCTCACGTTTGTATGGGTATTCCTTCTCACAATAGCGGCCATATTGCTGATTAGCTATCGTGAACCGGAGGGAGCGTATCAATTGCCAGCAAACATTACTCAAAACATTATTAATAACGCTAATTAAAAATCTGTTAAATAATGGATATGGAACACAATCATCACATAACACAAGAAGACGGAAAAATAATTTACACCTGCCCAATGCATCCGGAAATCAGGCAGGAGCGGCCGGGCATGTGTCCGGAGTGCGGCATGGCGCTGGTGAAAATGAAACCTAGTCACGGCAAATCCGCCTCCGCCAAGGCTTCGGCGGACAAGCACGCTGGACATAGCACGAAAATGTTTTTGCGCAAATTCTGGGTCAGCTTGCTTCTTACAATTCCGGTGGTGCTTTACGCGGATGTTTTTAAAACTATTTTCAAGTGGTCATTGCCAGGATTTCCCGGTTTAGCATACATGCCGCTCGTGTTCGGCTCGCTGGTGTTTTTCTATGGCGGCTGGGTTTTCTTAGCCAGTGCCTGGAGAGAAATCAAAGGCAGACTGCCGGGCATGATGACGCTAATCGCTATCGCTATTTCTGCCGCGTACATCTGGAGTGTCTATGCTGTTTTTGCGGGCGAAGAAGCGCTGTTTTGGGAACTGACCACGCTTATCACCATTATGCTTTTGGGCCACTGGCTGGAAATGCGGGCGGTGTCCGGCGCGCAGGGCGCGCTCAAGGAGCTATCCAAACTTCTGCCGGATACGGCGGAAGTAATTAGGAATGATCCCTCGACTAAACTCGGGACAAGCAAAACAGAAACCATAGAGATTTCGGAGTTGAAAGAAGGTGATGTGGTCTTGGTGCGGCCGGGCGGCAAGATTCCGGCGGACGGCTTGATAACCGAAGGACAATCCGATATCAACGAATCCATGATGACCGGCGAATCGCGGCCGGTATTTAAAAAAGAAAATGACAGCGTGATTGCCGGCACCATTACGGGAGACGGTTCGCTCAAAATAAAAGTTACCAACATAGGCGAAAAGACTTTTCTCGCCGGCGTCATGCGTCTGGTGGCGGAGGCGCAGGCTTCCAAGTCGCGCTTGCAGATACTCTCGGACAAGGCGGCGTTTCTTCTGACTATAGTCGCAGTGGCCGGCGGCGCCATCACTTTTGTCGCCTGGCTTTTGGCCGGCGCGGAAGTCGCTTTCGCTGTTTCGCGTCTGGTGGCAGTGCTCGTGATTGCTTGCCCGCACGCGCTGGGGCTGGCGGTGCCATTGGTCGCTTCCATTTCCACTACCAAGGCGGCGCACAACGGCTTTCTGGTTAAACAACGGTTGGCTTTGGAAGCGGCGCGCAGTGTAGGTGCGGTACTTTTTGATAAAACTGGGACACTCACCCGAGGTCAATTTAGCGTTACGGCATATTCCTCGGAGGAAACTCTGCGTCTAGCCGCCGCGGTGGATGCGCATTCTGAACATCCGATTGCGAAAAGCATAGTTGAGAAAGCGGGGGAGTTAAAATTGTCTATACTTCCATCTAAAAACTTTAAACGCATTCCCGGCGTGGGCGGCGAAGCGGAAATTGAAGGCTCCACGACTGCGCTAGGGGCAAGCAAAAAAGTTTTCGTCGGCCACCGCGGCGGCGCGCAAATTATAGTGGAAGCGGACGGCGTAAAAATAGGCGAGATAGAAGTTGCGGATACGGCACGGCCGGAAGCGGCGGAAGCCGTGGCGAAACTCAAAGCTCTCGGCATCAAGCCGGTGATGATTACCGGCGATTCCGCCGAAGTGGCCAGGGTTGTGAGCCGGGAGCTTGGCATTGAAGAATTCTTCGCCCGCGTATTGCCGCACGAGAAATCCGAAAAAGTAAGAGAGCTACAAAGTCGCGGGCTCAAAGTCGCGATGGTGGGCGACGGCATTAATGACGCGCCAGCGCTAACACAGGCGGACCTCGGTATCGCTATCGGTGCGGGCACCAATGTCGCTATTGAGTCGGCGGGCATAATTTTAGTGCGCAACGACCCGCGGGACATCGTGAAAATAATCCGGCTGTCCAAAATGACTTACTCCAAAATGATTCAAAATCTCTGGTGGGCGGCGGGCTACAATATTTTCGCCCTGCCCTTGGCGGCCGGCGCGCTCGCTTGGAAAAATATAATCCTGGAGCCGGCTTTCGCGGCAGTGCTGATGTCCGCCAGCACGGTCATCGTCGCCTTTAACGCTTTACTGCTAAAACGGACGGTGTTAAAATAAAGTAGTCGATTGATTATAAATTTAAGAATAAAATAAATATATGATGGGATTAGGCTATGGGGGCATGATGGGCGGGGGCTGGGGGCTACTTGTTTTCTGGGTGGTAGTAGTGGATCTGGTTCTGCTCGGCATCTGGCTCTACAAACAAATCAATAAATAATATTGGCGCTTGCGCTGGATACCCCGGAGGGGTATAATGGAGGCAATGAAATATTTGGGCGCAATTTTGCTGGTGGGGTTTATAGGCATGGCGATTTTCGGTCTGCTCCAGTTTGGGCATGCGGATGACGCGCCTATGGTCAACTGCCCTTATGCGGAAGGCGGGTTTGCGCTCTGCGACAATAGTTTGGGGCATATCAATAACTGGCAGCAATTTTTGAATGTTATTTTCCCGACGATACTAGTGCTGGCACTGGCAGTCGCGGTAATTTACTTCACTCCGGATTTTAATCCGCCGAAATATTTTTACAGATACAAATTTGATTTTAGGCCCAAGTTTGCCTATTCCCAAAACATAACCAAGTGGCTGGCGCTTCACGAAAATAGCCCCACTTTTTAATCTATCTGCATAAGCCTGACGCAAGGGTTTATGCGTTTTTTGTGTGTTTATAATTCTTAACTTAAAACAAAAATAAATGAAAAATATTCTTATTGTTATTGTCGCAATCATTGCGCTGGGCGGGCTCATCTGGATCGGCCGCCCGGACGCGAAGCTTGCCGTACCGGTCCCGGAGACTTCAGGAACCGGCAGCGGAATACTGGCAGTTATGGGCGAGAGCAAATATGACTTCGGTTCCATCTCTATGAAGAATGGAATTGTTAAAAACACGTTCACTATTAAAAATGACGGCGCAGAGCCCATCAACCTCTCCAAAATGTATACCTCCTGCATGTGCACCACCGCCACTCTCATGCTGCGCGGCGCACAGTGGGGTCCCGTAGGCATGCCTGGGCACGGTGGTGTGCCGCCCATAGACCAGGAAATTAATCCGGACGAAGAAGCTACGGTTGAAGTAGCTTTTGACCCGGCGGCGCACGGGCCGGCCGGCGTTGGACGCATTGAACGGGAAATAATTATTGAAAGTAGCGGAGGAGAACCGTTGCGATTTGGATTTTCAGCGCTCGTAACCCCGTAAAGCCATGAGCAAAAAGTTGAAAATACTTATTACGATTGCGGTGCTTTTGTTTGGCACGGTCATCCTTCTCAAAACCGGCAACATCGGCGCCAACGCGCTCTGGAATCTCTCAAGCGAAGGCAAATGGCTTTTGCCTTTAGTGGGCGTGGCCGCGCTAATTGACAGCATCAACCCCTGCGCCTTCGGGATACTCCTCCTGACGATTGCTTTTCTTCTGTCGTTGCAAAAAAGCCGCGGCAGTATCCTTAAAATTGGCGGAGTCTACATTCTGGGATTGTTCACGGTCTATCTCCTGATTGGTCTGGGAATTCTCCAAGCGCTCCACCTCTTCAACACGCCCCACTTCATGGCTAAAGTGGGTGCGGCGCTCCTAATCGCGCTCGGCAGTATCAATCTGATTAACGAATTTTTTCCGGCGTTTCCGCTCAAGCTTCGTATTCCCGCGGCGGCGCACGAAAAAATGGCGGTGCTGATGAACAAGGCCTCCCTCCCGACCGCGTTTCTCTTGGGCGGGCTGGTGGGCTTGTGCGAATTTCCCTGCACCGGCGGGCCCTACCTCATGGTGCTCGGGCTTTTGCACGACCAAGGCACTTACTTTGCGGGCGTAGGCTATCTCCTGTTCTACAATCTGATATTCATTCTGCCGTTGGTCGTCATTCTCGCGATTGCCAGCGACGGCGCGCTCCTGGAAAAAGTAAAAGCTTGGAAAAAATCCGAGAACAAGAATATGCGCCTTTGGGGCGGGGTCGCCATGGTCGTATTGGGAATCTTGATCTTCCTACTCTAAAATGAAACTAAAATTAAAACTTGGCGATCTCATCGCCAAAATAACGAAATTTCTGCATATCCCTCACTGTGCTAAATGTGAAAAACGGCGTGTTATCCTAAACGAGATAGAAGAGGTCGGAATACGCGCAACCATTAAAAAGTTGAAACATTGCTGTGATTAGAATAATTGCGATCGTATTGCTTGCCGTCGCCGTGATTGGTCTCGGGCTGGTGCCAGTGAGCAAAAAAACAAAAGACTTCCGCATATATTGGGGGGACTTAGGAGCAAGGCTGGTGGAAGCGGGAGTGATTGATGAAAGCAAATTTCCAAATTATTACAACAGTAAATATTTGGAAATTAGTGCGGAAAATTCCAAAGTTATCTTGAATACGCTGTGGGCGCTCGGGTTGGGGAATAAAAACGAAATACTTCTGGAAGAAATGGTAAATTATGACGGTAAACAAGCAGGCTCGCCCGCCGAAGCCTTGGCGAAGGCGGGCGGCTTTGCTTCCACCGGCGGTTGGACTCTTGCGCGGGGCGATGCGATGACGCACTACAACCTGCACGAGTTTATTAGCCTCTAGCCAGCACAGCAGGCCTTGGTGGACCAAGTCTCCCGAAATATCTACCGGCCCTGCTGTAGCAACAGCGCGCATTTCCCGGATTGCAATCATGGCATGGCTATGCTCGGGTTTCTGGAACTAATGGCGAGCCAGGGCGCGACGGAAGAAGAAATGTATGAAGCGGCACTTAGACTCAACTCTTTCTGGTTTCCGGGTAATGGCGGAAGGTGTAGTGTTGATTAAAATGTCATAAAATTATAGAATTGTTAATATGAATAAAATAATAATTACGAGCATAGTGTTAGCGACTCTGGGAGTAATCTTCGGTGGCACCTGGTGGTTTTCTAAACAAGAAGCGGGGGAGAGCGTCAGATTGGAACAATTACCGCTGGGAGAAAAAATGCCGCTAATGGATTCCACGCATGTCGCCCGCGGGGCGGAGCACATAGCTTACAATTCCAATCCACCGACTTCGGGTCAGCATTGGGCGGGCGTGGCCGGTCCCGGCATAAAAGCTGAGCAGGTGCCGGACGAATTGATGCTTCACAGTATGGAACATGGCGCGGCGGTGGTGTGGTATCGCGCCGATTTGCCGGCCAGCGATATTGAAAAAATAAAGTCGGCGTTTCAGAGCGCCTCCGGCAAGAAAATAATGTCGCCGCGCGCGAGTCTGGATGTGCCCGTGGCGCTCGCGTCTTGGGGTTATCTCTTGAAGCAGGAGACTATTGATGAAGCGCAAATAGCGCAATTTATTGAAACCAATAACGACCGCGCGCCCGAAAAAGCGCCGATTTAGTTTTTTAACTTTTTTTGTTATAGTGAAAATCTATGTCTTTATCCATTGGCATTGTCGGTCTGCCGAATGTCGGCAAGTCCACGCTTTTTAACGCACTCACGAAAAAAGGGGTACCGGCGGAGAATTATCCCTTTTGCACCATTGACCCGTCGGTGGGCATTGTGCCCGTGCCGGATGAACGGGTGGATCGGCTCGCCGAACTCTCCAAATCCAAGAAAAAAATCCCTGCAGTGGTGGAATTTGTGGATATTGCGGGTTTAGTCAAGGGTGCCAGCGAAGGCGCGGGACTCGGCAATAAATTCCTTTCGCATATCCGCGAAGTGGACGCGATTATTGAAGTGGTAAGAATTTTTGAGGACCCCAACACCATTCACGTGCACGAAAAAATTGACCCGCTGTTTGATATTGAAGTAATTAATATGGAATTGGAATTAGCGGGAATAAAAAAACCGACCTTGTATGTACTAAATAATTCCGTGATTGAAGACCCCCTTGCCTTCGGCACTCCCCCCCGCCCGAACGCTGAAGGCGGGCAGGCTTCACAGGGGGAGATTGTTCGAAGGCGTGGGGATTTTTTATCAAAAATCCCCACGCCGTATCTGATAGTTGACCCGGTTTTCGGCACCGGTTTGGACAAGCTGATTCAGGCTGGCTACGATTTGCTGGGTTTGATTACTTTTTTAACCACCGGTGAAGATGAAACCCGAGCTTGGACTACCAAGCGGGGTGCCACGGCGCCGGAAGCCGGCAAATCCATCCACACCGATTTCCGCGACAAATTCATCCGCGCCGAGGTCATTACCTATGACAAACTTATGGAAGCGGGTTCCAAAGCCCGCGCGCGCGAAAAGGGCTGGCTCCGCACGGAAGGCAAGGACTATATCGTCCAAGACGGCGACGTGATAGAGTTCTTGATCTAAATAGTGGTTATTTCTTCATCCTCTCCGATTTCTTCCTGAATATCTTCCACGTCTTTTTGAATCTCGCCCACATTCTCCTGAATCTCGCCAATATCTTCCGAAACTTCCTCCAGCTCCGCCGCGTGCTGGTTGACGGTCATTTGGATGAAAATGGAGAGATAAATAGCTTCCAGCGACACCACGGTGGTGAGGATTAAGAGCACATCCTCGGAAGAAACACCGAAAAATCGCAGGCCCAGCATGATTAAAAAGAAAATCGTATGCGCGATTATGGACGAGGGCGAACCAATCCAGCGAGTCAATTTTCTTGAAAAATTTTCAAACTTCTTCCGCATGAAAATATGCCGTTGTCTTGTCTAATGCCTCTATGATACAATATAGGTTATGGAAACACAAGCAAATATTTCAAAAGGTGCTATTAACCCCGGCCTAATTTCTACCGGAGTGTCGGTACTAATCACACTAATAGCTTCAGTGGTGTCTTTTCTCAATCTTGTTTTTGAAACGTTGAACAAACGTTTTCCGGATGTTTTAAACGCTACCTATCAATATGGTTACTCAACTTACGAATACGAAGGTATGCGCATGGCACTCGCCACACTCATAATAGTTTTTCCGATTTTCTTAGCCTTGTCATATTTTTGGAACAAATTTTCTAAAATAGAAGGAGGACGTATCGAACGAGGGTTTAGAAAATGGATAATTTACATCATTTTGCTTCTTTCTTCGGTAGTAGTGGCTGCGGATCTTATCACTCTAGTGCGTTATTTTATCTCTGGAGAAATTACTACAAGGTTTATATATAAGATCATAACAGTATTGATAGTGGCAGGATTAGTAGGCTTTTACTACATGTCTCTAATCAAAAATGAAGAAGGATCTAAATATAACACAGGCACAATAGTGGGAGGAGTGAGTATAGTGTTAGCCATAGCGGCGATCTCGTATAGTTTTGTTATTATCGGCAGCCCGATGAAGCAGAGATCGCTTCGTATGGATGATCGGCGAGTAAGCGATTTGCAAACCATCCAATGGCAGGTAATAAATTATTGGCAACAGAAAGAAAAATTGCCGGCGAAGCTGAGCGACTTGGTGGACCCGATTTCCGGATGGTCCCTGCCGGTAGACCCTGAATTTGAAAAGGGTAGCGTTTATGAATACGCAGCAAAAGGCAAATTGGAATTTGAACTGTGCGCGACCTTCTCCATGCCCATACCCAAAGGCTGGCGCGAATACAGTAGCGGCGACATATCGCCCATGCCTTACGCTGGGTATGATAAAAGCGTGTCTATGGAATCTTACCCTTATCCTGGAGGTGGAGCCAACGAATCTTGGGATCACCAAGAGGGGCGCACTTGCTTCACTCGCACTATCGACAAAGACTTGTATCCTCCGTTTCTCAAAACACGATAATTAGTTTTGCAAAAGCTTATATTTTAGGTATTATTAGAAGCATATGAAAGAATATGAGCATTTGGGGTTGGAACGAAAGTGGCAGAAAATTTGGGAGGAAAAGAAGGTTTTTCAAGCCAAAGATCTATCAAAACAACCTAAATATTACAGCTTGATTGAGTTTCCTTATCCTTCCGGCGACGGGTTGCATGTGGGACATCCGCGGCCGTATATCGGGATGGATGTGATTTCCAGAAAAAAAAGGATGGAAGGTTTTAATGTGCTTTACCCCATCGGTTGGGACGCGTTTGGTTTGCCGACGGAAAACTACGCCATCAAGACCGGTCAAGACCCTCGGGTGGTTACTAAAAAAAATAGCGATACTTTCCGCCAGCAGATAAAATCCCTGGGAATTTCTTTTGACTGGTCGCGGGAAATAAATACCACTGATCCGAAATACTACAAGTGGACGCAGTGGATATTTTTGCAATTTTTGAAAAAAGGTTTGGCTTACAAAGCAAAAATTCCGATTAATTGGTGCCCGTCCTGTAAAATCGGTTTGGCCAATGAAGAGGTTGTGGGTGGCGCTTGCGAACGTTGCGGCACGCCGGTGGAAAAAAAAGAAAAAGAGCAGTGGATGCTGGGGATTACTAAATATGCGGAAAGGTTAGATAAAGATTTAGATACCGTGGACTACTTGCCGCACATAAAACTTGCGCAAAGAAATTGGATAGGGAAGTCCGAGGGGGCAGAGATAGAATTTAAAATAAAGAACCTAACCCCAGACCTACCCCCAGCCCCTTCCCAAGGAAGGGGGGCATTGCCGGGTTATGTCACCACTGATGCTGAAGTATATAAGGAACTTTTTGAGAAAGCATTAGAAATGAGAAAGAACCCCACTCAAGCTGAAAGGAAATTATGGGAAGCGCTAAAAGCGAACAAACAGAGATATCATTTCAGAAGACAGCATATAATTGATCATTTTATTGTGGACTTTCTTTGTCTTCCGAAAAACTTGGTTATAGAAATTGAGGGGGGTGTTCATAATTATCAGAGAGAAAGAGATGCCGAAAGGATCAATCGGCTGGAAACACTTGGTTATACCATTCTCCGATTTTCAAATGAGGAAGTTTTAGAAAACTTAGCAGATGTAATAAGGAGGATAAATAAAAAATTGGAAACTCTTCCGGATTACCCCCTCTCCTTGGGAGAGGGCCAGGGAGAGGTTGAATTGGGCATTAAAGTTTTCACCACTCGCCCGGACACGATTTTCGGAGCGACTTATTTGGCGATTGCTCCGGAGGTCGCGAAGAAACTAGCGGGCAGTGACTTTGGTGTAAAATCAGAGGAAAATAAGCCTGCCCGCCACGGCCTGAAGCCGCAGGCGATGGCAGGCGGGGAAAAAATAGGAAAAGATACTGGCCTCCGAGCCATCAATCCTGCGAATGGCGAAGAGATTCCTGTATGGGTTGTGAACTATGTGTCTTATGACTATGGCACCAGCGCGATTATGGCTGTGCCGGCGCATGACGAACGCGATTTTGAATTTGCGAAAAAATACAGTTTGCCGATTAAAAATGTAATTGAGCCGACCTTTTTTGATAATCCTAGAGAAGATTTGCCGTTCGTGGAACGGGAAGCAGTACATGCGATATTAAAGCATTGTTCGGAGGACAAATATTTGGTTTTGAAATGGAAAAAAGTTGATTGGGTAACATTTATAACGGGTGGTGTAGATGAAGGAGAAACACCGCTCCAAGCAGTTGAACGCGAAATCAGGGAAGAAACCGGCTATCAGAATTTTAAGTTACTGAAAGAACTGCCGCGCTCACACAGCAAGTTTTACCACGTGCCCAAGAAAGAAAATCGTTTCGCGCATTTCTCCAATTTTTATTTTGAATTAAAAAATGGGGAACAGAAAGAACTTACTCCGGACGAAAAAGAAAAACATGAATTAATCTGGGTTACCAAACCGGAGTTAGAAAGAATTATGAACATTGAAGGTTCTCTGCGCGACTGGCATATTTTGCAGGGGCAGGAACAGGTTTATACCGGCGAAGGAATTCTCGCCAATTCCGGCAAATTCGACGGCATGGATTCTGAAAAAGTGAAAAGGGAAATCGTAAGATTTGTCGGCGGCAGGGAAAAGACAACTTTCAAACTGCGGGACTGGGTCTTTTCCCGGCAGAGATATTGGGGGGAGCCGATACCGGTAGTTTTCTGCGTGAGCAAGGGTAGTCCTTGCTCAAATACTTGGGTGCCGGTACCGGAAAAAGATTTGCCGGTTCTTTTGCCGAAAATTAAAAATTATCAGCCGACAGAAACAGGCGAGTCACCTTTGGCAAATATTTCCAAATGGGTAAATACCAAATGTCCGAAATGCAAAGGTCCTGCCAGACGCGAAACGGATACCATGCCTAACTGGGCGGGGAGTTCTTGGTATTATTTACGATATGCTAACCCCCAAAATAGTAAAGAGTTTGCCTCAAAGAAAAATTTGAAATACTGGCTTGGACCTACCCCTAACCCCTTCCCAAGGAAGGGGAACAAAAATTCCCTCTCCTTGGGGGAGGGCCAGGGAGGGGTTGACTGGTACAACGGCGGCAACGAACACACTACGCTCCACCTGCTTTATTCGCGCTTTTGGCACAAGTTTTTGTATGATTTGAAATTGGTGCCCACGAGTGAGCCATATAAAAAGCGCACCTCGCACGGGCTGATTTTGGCTGAAGGCGGTGAAAAAATGTCCAAGTCACGCGGCAATGTGATTAATCCCGACGATATCGTGAAAAGATACGGCGCCGACACCCTGCGGCTTTATGAAATGTTCATGGGCCCTTTTGACCAGGCGATTGCCTGGAGCGAAGAGGCGATAGTCGGCCCGCGAAGGTTTTTGGAACGAGTGTGGAAAATAGGGCAGAAAATTCTTCACCTCCCCCTAACCCCCTCCAAAAGAGGGGGAATAACCCTCTCCTTTGGGGAGGGACAGGGAGGGGTGGATTTGACCTTAAAAAAAATTCTTCACAAAACCATTAAAAAAGTTACGGAAGATATAGAAAATATGCGTTTCAATACCGCAATTTCAGCCATGATGATTTTAGCAACGGAGATGGAACGGGCGCAGTGGATTTCAATTAAAGATTTTAAAATGTTCTTGCAAATTCTTTCGCCCTTTGCTCCCCACATCGCCGAAGAACTTTGGCAAGGGCTCGGCGAGAAAAAATCTATCAGTCTTTCAATATGGCCCAAATGGGACAGAAATTTAATAAAAGATGAGGAAATAAAAATCGCGGTGCAGGTTAACGGCAAAGTTCGGGCGGAAATTGTGATAAGCGCGGAAGCCCCGGCAGAAAAGGTTAAAATACAAGCTCTGGCCAACGAAACAGCCATCAAGCATATCGCCGGCAAAAATATCAAGAAAGTTATTTATGTGCCGGGCAGGCTTATCAATATAGTTTTATAATTATTAATGTAGTATAATTAAAAGTATGAATTCCAACACTTTTGACCGGCTCTCTTTTTTGTCACTGGTTTTGGTCATCGTTTTATTGCCGATTTTTTTCCTGCCTTTTACCGACATTCCGGTGGAGACTTCCAAAGGGCTTGTTTTAATTTTAGGTTTGGCGCTGAGCGTGGTTTTTTGGTCCATCGGCAGATTTTTTGACGGTAAAATATCAGCGCCGAAATCCCCCCTGCTGGTCGCCGCTGGCGGAATCGTTCTGGTGTTTTTCCTGTCAGCCGTCCTTGCTAAGCAGATAAATGTTTCTCTCTTCGGCGTGATGTTTGACTTGGGCAGTTTTTGGTTCATCTTTGCCGGCTTTATGCTGTTGCTGATGTCGGCTATTCTGTTCCGGACGGAAAGGCAAGTTCGTCTGCTTATATTCGGGATAGGCTTGGTTGCTCTATTGCTCCTAGTCTTTCAAAGTGTTCGTTTGTTTATGCCGGAGCTCTTATCTCTGGGTGTCTTGGGGGTAGATAAGACCACTAATATTTTCGGCACCTGGAACGCTTTCGGTCTTTTTGCCGGTTTTGCCGCGCTTTTGTTTCTTTTAGTGGTTGAGTTTTTCCCCATTGCCGCCATCGGCAAGCTCCTGTTGCAGATTTTTATTTTCTTGGCCGTTCTTCTGCTGGCGGCGGTGAATTTCCCCTTAGCTTGGTTGTTACTCGGGATTTTGAGCTTGATTATTTTTGTCTACAAGGCGTCTTTATCTCTTTATCAGAACGGGGGGGTAGTTGAAAAAAGGCATTTTCCAATCAGTTCCTTCGCGGTGGTAGTGGTTTCGCTGTTATTTCTAACCTCCGGTCAACTGCTCGGCAATTTCCTGCCAGATTTTTTAGGTGTAGCCAGCACGGAGGTTGGCCCCTCGCTGCGGGCGACGCTGGAGGTGGGTCGAGGAGTTGTGGCAGAAAATCCCTTCTTCGGCACCGGCCCGAATCGTTTCGGCGAAGCGTGGGCGCGATACAAACCAGCGGCCATCAATAACACTCTGTTTTGGGATGTTCCGTTCAATTCTGGGTCCGGGACATTGCCGACCCTGGTGGCAACGACAGGCATTCTGGGCATTTTGTCCTGGTTGCTGTTTTTGTTTTTATTCCTGGGCAACGGCGTTCAATCGGTGTTTCTCCGTCTCCGCGACGGCATCAATCGGGAAATTATGGTCGTCTTCGTGCTGGCCCTGTATCTTTTTGCCGCTCTGCTGTTTTACTCGGCCGGCTCGGTAATTTTCCTGCTGGCTCTGGCTTTGACCGGAGTGTTGGCGGGACTGACCGCCGCTAAAAAGGAACAGGAGCAGGAGATAGCTTGGTCGTTTTTAAACGACCACCGCAAAAGTTTCTTTTCCATCTTAACGCTGTTGTTGTTGGTTATCTTTTCCGTCGCGCTTACTTTCCAGTATGTGGAGCGTTTCGCCTCGGTGCTTTATTTCCGGCAGGCGCTGAAGACCACCGAAATAGCCCAGGCGGAAGCCTCAATCAATCGGGCTCTCGCCATGAACTACAACGATTTATATCTGCGCACCTATTCGCAAGTGTATCTGGCGAAGCTTAACTCTATGCTGGGTTCGGGCGACGCGTTGTCCGAGACCGAGAAAACGGAGGTTGAAAAAGTTTTCGGCCAGGCAGTGCGCAGCGCCCAACTGGCCGCAGACTACAACCCCGTTAACTACCAGAATTTTCGGCAGCTTGGCGCGGTTTATGAGACAGCGGGAACGCTGGGCGACCAAAATGCTTACAGCCAGGCCCTCCTAGCTTATCAAAGCGCTTCGGAGCTTAACCCGCTGAATCCCGCACTCAAGCTTGGTTCGGCTCGGTCGGCTCTGGCGATGGGCAACCAAGAAGACGCTCTTGCGCTGGCTGAAGCGGCACTCAGCCTGGCTCCCAATGACCAGAACGTTGTGGCGGCGGTCAACGCTATCAAGAACAGACTGCCCGAGCCGACTCCGGCCGGCGCCAACTGATAAACTTACGGGATGGAGAAAATACTGCGAATTTTTACCAAGGAATCGGGTAGCATCAACCAGGCGGCGCTTCTTTTAGGCTCTTTCACTTTGCTGTCGCAGATACTGGCGCTTTTCCGCGACCGCGCTATCGCGCACTACATTGGACCTTCGCCGGAATTGGATGCTTACTACGCGGCCTTTCGCGTGCCGGACTTGATATTTATCGGCATTGCCTCTCTCGCGTCCATTACGGTGCTGATTCCGTTTTTGGTTTCCAAAATGCCTGCCCGCCAATTGGCAGGCGGGGATGGGGAAAAGATAACCAACGAAGCCCGCAAATTTCTGAATGATGTTTTTACCGTTTTCTTCAGTCTAATAATTCTGGTTTCGGTGTTTGCGTATCTGCTGATGCCCAATTTGGTGTTCTTAATCGCCCCGGGCTTTGCGCCGGCGCAGCAGGCGGAAGTAGTAATGCTCTCGCGCATTATGCTGTTGTCGCCGATTTTGATCGGCCTGTCCAACCTGTTCGGCACGATTACCCAGCTTTTCCGCAAGTTTTTTATTTACTCCCTCAGCCCGGTTTTTTATAACCTCGGCATCATCGCCGGCGTGCTTTTTCTTTATCCCATCTTTGGCATTTATGGCTTGGGCTTGGGAGTGGCGCTGGGCGCGCTGCTGCATTTTGCCATCCAGGTATTTGCCGCGCATAACTCCGGCTTTTCGCCGAGATTTTCTTTGGCGGTGAATTTCGCGGACATTAAAAAAGCCGCGCTGACTTCCTTGCCGCGGACTCTGGGACTGGCTTTCAACAACCTGGCTCTGATTGTCATCATCGCCTTGGCATCTTTTCTGCCGGACGGCTCCATTTCGGTGTTTAATTTTTCCTTCAACCTCCAGTCGGTGCCGCTGAATATCATCGGCATCTCTTACGCCGTGGCGGCTTTCCCGACACTGGCCAAGTCATTCGGGGCGGGCAAGCAGGAAGAATTCAAGCAACATTTGAAAGAAGCCGCGCGGGCCATCGTCTTCTGGTCCCTGCCGGTCATTTTCCTGTTTATCGTTCTGCGCGCGCAGATTGTCCGGGTGATTCTGGGCTCCGGAGTTTTTTCTTGGGACAACACCCGGCTGGTGGCGGCCGGCCTGGCGATTTTTTCCGTCTCTATTCTGGCGCAGGGAATGATTACGCTCCTGTCTCGGGCTTATTACGCCACCGGCAACACCCGCCGCCCGCTCCTGATTAATTTTTTCTGCTCGGTGCTCATCATAATTTTTGCCTACGCCTTTTTATACTTCTTTAAAAATATTCCTTTGTTCCGATATTTCATAGAGTCGCTCTTGAAAGTGAACGAGGTGGTCGGCACGGAAATTTTAATGTTGCCCTTGGCGTATTCCGCCGGCACCATCCTCAACTTTGTCCTGCAGGCGGTTTTCGTCAAAAGAGATTTTCTGCCCGCGGAGCATTTTGTCAGCAAGACATTTTTTCAGAGCTTGGGCGCTTCGTTTTTCCTCGGGCTGACGACTTATCTTTCTCTGAACGCGCTGTCGCCGGTTTTCGGCACGACCACCTTCTGGGGCATCTTTCTGCAGGGTCTGATTTCGGGAATTTTGGGCATTCTGGCCGGCGCCGCGGTTTTGTATCTCTTGGGCAGCGAAGAATTAAGGGGATTAATGCAGACCTTAACTTCCAAGTTCTGGAAAGCAAAAGTCATCGCGCCCTCCACCGAGGAGCTTTAAAAGCTTTGAAATAAAGGTTTTTTCTGCTAGAATGGCGGCATGATTTCGTTTCGCAAAATTTTTAGACACGTTTGGCCGCAAATGAGGAAGTATTGGCTTTCTTTTTTTCTCGTGTTTTTTGCCTATGGCGTGGCCACTTTACTGGACAATATTCTTAAACCCTATATCTATAAAGAAATCATTGATTCTATCGCCAGCGGCGCCGAGGTTAACTTAATTTTGACCCGCATTATTAATTTGGCGCTTTGGTCCGCGCTAATTATTTTAACGCATCAGGTTTTTTACCGCGTCGGTGATTATGCCAATGCCTATTTTGAAAGCCGAACCATGAAGGGTTTGTATGATTACACCTTTGATAAACTCCTAATGCATTCCTATTCTTTTTTCTCCAATAATTTTTCCGGCAGTATTGTCGCCAAAACCAAACGCTTCACCCGGTCATTTGAGATTTTCCAAGATACTCTTAGCTTCCAAATCTGGTTTTCCTTGGTGAATATTGCCGGCATTTTATTTGTCCTGTTCATAAAAATTCCACCCCTGGGGTTTATCTTTTTGGCTTGGTCCGTGGTCTATGTTCTCATAACCATTCTTTTCACCAGGAGAAAGGTAGTTTTTGATACTCGCAAAGCGGCAGCCGACTCTGTAGTGACCGGCAAATTAGCCGATACGCTGACTAATATTTTGAATATAAAAATTTTCTCCGGTCGGCGGAAAGAACAAGAGAAGTTCAGACTTGTTACGGCAGATGAAGAAACCAAGCGCCGCCGAGCCTGGTATTTCGGCAATCTGCAAAATGTTTTTCAAGCGTTGCTGATGGCGGTTTTACAGATTGTGGTTCTTTTCGTGAATATTTATTTTTGGTCTGCGGGCAAAATGTCGGTGGGCACTTTTGTTTTAATCCAAACATATATGATGGGCCTCTTTGATATTTTGTGGAACCTAGGCCGCTCTTTAAGCCGAATGGCGGAGGCGTTTTCGGATATGAAAGAAATTACCGATATGCTGGATTTAAAACCGGAGATTTTGGATGTTTCAAATCCAGAACCATGCCGGATTTCAGCCGGCAGAATAAACTTCAGCAGTGTTTCTTTTGAGTATGTGGAGGGGCTGAAGGTTTTTAAAAATTTTAATCTTGAAATCAAATCCGGAGAAAAAGTTGGATTGGTCGGGCATCCGGCTCCGGCAAATCTACGATTACCAGACTGCTCCTGCGTTTTTCGGACATAAAAGAGGGCAAAATTTTGATTGATGACCAGGATATTACTAAACTGAAACAAGACGAACTGCGGTTAAAGATTTCTTACGTGCCGCAGGAATCTATTTTATTTCATCGGTCCATTAAGGAAAATATCGGCTACGCGAAAAATAACGCCACCGAAACGGAGATAATTGCCGCCGCGCAAAAAGCCCACGCCGATGAGTTTATCAGAAAATTGCCGAAGGGTTACGATACGCTGGTCGGGGAGCGGGGCATAAAACTATCCGGCGGGGAAAGACAGAGGGTGGCTATCGCCCGGGCGATGCTGAAGAACGCGCCGATTCTGGTGTTGGACGAAGCCACCAGCTCCCTGGATAGCATTAGCGAACATTATATCCAAGATGCCTTTAACGAACTAATGAAGGGCAAAACTACTATCGTCATCGCGCACCGCCTATCCACCATTCAAAAAATGGACCGGATTATCGTGCTGGACCAGGGCAAGATAGTGGAAGAGGGAACCCACAAGGAACTTTTGGCAAAAAGTGGTTTTTATGCCGAGCTCTGGGAGCACCAGACCGGCGGCTTTTTGGAATGACCTCTCCCCAACCCCTCTCCTTATTAAGGAGAGGGGCGAAGGGGTGAGGTAAATTTATGAAATTAGAAAACATACGCAACTTTAGTATCATCGCGCATATTGACCACGGGAAATCCACCCTAGCGGACCGCCTGCTGGAAATTACGCATACCATTGAAGCCCGCAAAATGCGCGAGCAGGTGCTGGACTCCATGGAGCTGGAACGGGAGCGGGGCATTACCATAAAAATGCAACCCGTTCGCATGGAGTATGAAATAGGCGGTGAAGCATACGTGCTTAACCTGATAGACACTCCCGGCCACATAGATTTCTCTTACGAGGTTTCCCGCGCGCTCAAGGCGGTGGAGGGTTCCATTCTACTGGTGGATTCTACTCAAGGCGTGCAGGCGCAGACACTGACTACGCTCCAAATGGCGCAGGACAATGGACTGAAAATAATACCGGTGGTGTCTAAAATTGATTCGCCGCTCGCAAGAATTGAGGAAGTTAAAATGGAAGCGGCGGTGCTTCTCAACCTAGACCCGGACGCGGTTCTGGAAGTTTCCGGCAAGACAGGCGAAGGTGTGGAAAATCTGCTCGGGAAAATTATTGAAAAAGTGCCGCCGCCTACCCCCTCCGCCCTTCGACAAACTCAGGGCACCTCCCCCTACGTAGGGGGAGGACAGGAAGGGGTACAAGCGCTCGTTTTTGATTTCAAATATGACAATCATCGCGGAGTGATTGTCTATGTGCGGGTCTTCGGCGGGGAAATAAAAAAGGGCGACGCGCTGGTCTTCGCCGTTTCGGGAGAAAAATTCATTGCCCTGGAAGTGGGTGTGTTTGCGCCGGTTGAATCTCCCAAAAATTCCATAACCGCCGGCGAGATAGGCTATATCGTTACCGGCATCAGGAAGCCCGGTATCGCTTCGGTGGGCGATACCATAACTTTAAATAAAAAACCTGCTCCCGCTCTGCCCGGCTACCTGAATCCCAAGCCCGTAGTCTGGGCGTCCGTATATCCCGAAGACGCCGACGATTTTCCGTCTCTCAAATTGGCTTTGGGCAAACTGCGGCTGTCGGACTCGGCGTTTTCTTATGAAGAAGAATCTTCCGGAGCCTTAGGCAAAGGTTTTCGTTGCGGATTTTTAGGAATGCTCCATCTGGAAATAATTACCGAGCGCCTGAAGAGAGAATTTAATATGCGTTTGGTGATAACTACACCTTCCATAAATTATAAAGTGATATTAAAAAACGGGAAGGAGGAAATAATTTATTCCCCGCACTTTTTCCCCGAAGACGGACAGATTGGCAGGGTCTACGAGCCGTGGGTCAAAGTAAAAATAATTACTCCGCAAACCTACGCCAGCCTGCTGATGCCTTTTCTGTTTGACCACGAGGCGATAGTTCACACCGCCGAGAACTTCGGCGATAACCGCTCGTCCATCAGCCTGGAAATGCCGCTCCGGGAGCTGATGCGCAATTTTTTTGATGACTTAAAAAGCATAACTTCCGGTTATGCTTCCATTGCGTACGAACTGGCTGAGTATAAAGAAGCGGATGTGGCGCGGCTGGACATTCTGGTAGCAGACGAACCCATGCCGGCATTCTGCCGGATAATTTCGCGGCGCAGAGTGGAAGAAGAAGCCCGAGCCCAGGTGGAACGGCTGCAAAAAGTGATTCCGAGACAACAATTCGCCTTCAAAGTTCAGGGCAAAGCCTTGGGCCGGATAATCGCCTCGGAAACTGTTGCCGCCTTCCGCAAAGATGTGCTGATGCATGGTTCCAAAGTAGTCGGCGGCGGCGATGTCAGCCGCAAGAAAAAACTTTTGGAAAAGCAGAAGAGGGGCAAGGCTCGCATGAAAGCCAAGGGCAAAATAAATATTCCCCAAGACGTATTTCTCAAAATGATGCGTTCCCAGAATCGTTAGCGGAAGATGGGCGCGTAGAGCAGAATCATTGAGACTATAATCAGGACGGACAGCACTGCCCAGACAACCTGAATTTTCTTTTGATGTTTTTTATTGAAAAGCATACAATGGTATTATAACATAAGGTGCTGTGAAAAACTATAATCCTAACCGAACAAGGGGTAGCTTAATGGAGTCAAAACCGGTGCTCGCGCTCCTCGGCATTGTCATCCTTATCTTTACCGGGAGCGTGTTGCGCTTTTGGAATAAAATGGCGGAAACCAGCAGGAATAAAGAGATAGTGGCCGACAAAGTTCTGGCCCTCAAGGAACAGCAGGAGACTTTACTGGCTGACCTAGAAGAACTTGCAACCGACCGCGGCAAGGAAGAATTCGTGCGGGAGAACTTCGGCCTGGCCAAGGAAGGCGAGGAGGTCATCATTATCGTTGCCGACAAATCCCCAACCCCGGAACCGCGACCGGGCGCTCTCCGGGGGTTTCTATCTTTCTTTGAGAATTGGTTTAAATAAGTTATACTATACTAATGAAAATAGTATTTTTTGGCGTGGATCCGGACAAGCGGGCGCCGTTCCGGACTGCCTTTGAGGGTTCGGAGGTTATGTTTGTAGATGAAATATTGAACGAAGATACAGCGGATAAGGGCAGAGAAGCGGACATTGTCTGCCTTTTCGTGGACTCAACCGTAAATCAAAAAGCCATCGACACCATGCCGAAATTAAAATTTATTGCTACGCGTTCCACCGGCTATAACCACGTAGATATTGAATATGCGAAAAGCAAAGGCATCTCGGTTGCAACTGTTCCCGCTTACGGTGCTTTCACCGTGGCAGAATTTACTTTCGGACTTTTGCTTAACCTTTCCCGAAAAATTGCCCTGGCGAGCGGTTATGTCAAAAATTCACTTGATTTCCATTACAACGATTCTATGGAAGGGTTTGACTTGCACGGTAAAACTTTGGGCGTGATAGGCACCGGCCGAATTGGGAAGAATGTAGTCAAGGCCGCCAAAGGATTCGGCATGAAGGTTATCGCCTGCGACCTATATCCCAATGATGAATTTGCCCAAGCGCACGATTTTTCTTACGTGCCCCTGGATGTTATATTGGCGGCATCGGATATTGTCACTCTGCATATTCCTTACAACAAAGAAAACCACCACCTGCTCCATAAGGATAATATAGCTCTGATGAAAAAAGGAGCTTATCTCATAAATACCGCGCGCGGAGAATTGGTGGATACCGAGGCGTTGGTTGGGGCGCTGAAAGAGGAAAGAATAGCGGGTGCCGGCCTGGATGTGCTGGAAGAAGAAAGCGAATTAAAAAAGGGGGGGACGACAAAAATCTGCGAGCTTAATCGGGAGTTGATGCGTATGCCGAATGTTATTATCACGCCGCACAGCGCCTTTTATTCCCGCGAAGCGGTGGCGGAAATAGCCAAAATTACCGTCGGGAACATAAAGGGTTTTATGGAAGGTCGTCCTGTGAATTTGGTTTAGCCCGATATGGAAAACAGAATAAAAAATTTCGAGCAGTTGGCAACGACGGACAATCGCAGGCTGGCCTTGCTGGTGGCGGCGGCAGGTCTGGATGCTCTAGATACCGCAAGAGTCATCCGGCGCTCCGTGTCGCTGGACAAAGATATTTTAAGGGTGCAAGACGCGAGCTTTGATTTATCTAAGTTTAAAAATATAAAAGTTGTCGGCTTTGGCAAAGCTTCCTGCCCCGCGGCGGCGGCCCTGGAAAAAATTTTGGGCCCTAAAATAAAGGAAGGCGCGGTGGTCGGGTTAGATAAAGTGCAGTGTGAATTTATTGAAACTTTTGCCGGTACGCATCCGAAACCAAGCCGGGTGAACATTCAGGCGGGGGAGAAAATATACGCTATCGCCAAAAATTCCGAGGAGACGGACCTGGTTATCGCGGTTGTTTCCGGTGGCGGGTCGGCCCTGCTTTGCAGTTCGGAAAAGGAACGCGAGCAAGGGATAAAGCTCTACGAATCGTTCTTAAAAACCGGCAGAACTATTAGCGAACTCAACACCGTCAGGAAGCACCTGTCTATCTTGAAAGGCGGCGGGCTGGCGAAAATTGCCTATCCGGCCACCCTCGTCGGGCTCATTTTTTCGGACGTGCCCGGGGATAAATTCTGGGACGTGGCGTCCGGACCTACTTACAGAGATGAGACGACCATAGGCGACGCGGAAAAAATTATTAAAGAAAATCAATTGCCTGGTTTTGAGCTTATGGAAACTCCCAAGGACGCCAAGTATTTTGAGAAGGTCAAGAATTTTGTGCTAATTTCCAACAAAACTGCGTCTAGTGCCATGGCCGCCAAGGCGCGGGAACTGGGTCTGAACGCCGAGATTATTTCTACCGAGCTTTATGATGAAATGAGTGTGGCGATTGAAAAAATTTTCTCTGCGAAAAAGGACAATACTGCGGTAATCACGGCGGGCGAACTCAAACTCAAAATTCCTGAGCGCCACGGCCGGGGCGGCCGGAATCTCCACCTAGCGCTCATGGCGCTGACTATGAACAAGCTCGCCCCGGATTCTGTTTTCGTTACTCTGGCTTCCGACGGTCTGGATAACAGCGATGCGGCTGGCGCTATCGTGGACGAAAACACTGTGCAAAAAATGCGGAGCTTGGAACTGGACGGCGAAGTTTATCAAAATGGTTTTAACTCTTACGATTTTTTCCAAAAAACGGGCGACATAATTATGACCGGCCCCACCGGCGCCAACGTTGCCGATCTTTTTCTCTTGCTCACCAAGAATCTCTAGGGAAATTTTATTCCCGACCCACGGCCTCGGAGATATTGTTATAGCCGTCTTGCTTGAGGAGTTTAACGAGCTCCAGATTAATGTCGCTGATTAATTGAGGCCCCTCGTAAATCATGCCGGTTATCAGCTGGACCAGCGAGGCGCCGGCTTTTATTTTCCGGTAGGCATCTGCGGCGCTGAAAATTCCGCCGGAACCGATAATAATTTTTTGACCACCAAAGAATTTATAAACTTTTCTTATGGTGTTATTTGATAGTTCCGCTACCGCCTTGCCAGAAAATCCGCCATAACCGGCGTGATTGAATAAATTTACTTTTGTCAAATTTGTGCAAATAAAACCGTCCACCGGATATTTTCCGCAGATTTCTAAAATCTTATTTAACTGCGTTTCCGGCAGATCTGGCGAAAGTTTTATAAAAACCGGTTTAGTTTTCGGAATAGAGAAAATTTTTATTAATAATAAATCAAGATTTTCCGGTTCGGCAAAAATGGGTTTCTCTTCACAGGTATTTGGACAGCTAATGTTTATAGTGAAGTAATTACTTGTGTCCTGAAAAATTTTATAAGTGAAAAAGTAATCCTTAATTCCTGTATTGACTTCCGAAGTTTTCGGAACATTGGTTTTGGCAATGCTTATACCTACGGGTATAGCCCAAGTCTTATCTTGCAACTGCCGGTGTACTGTTTCGGCGCCCAAATTTTTAAGGCCGTAATTCACACGTAAAGTTTTATACAAGGGCAAGCGATACAAGCGCGGTTTTTTATTTCCATCATAAGATTTCTCGGTGATGGAACCGACTTCCGTAAATCCGAAACCGAGCGAGGGCATTATGTTTATCATTTCCGCGTTTTTGTCAAATCCCGCCGAAAGGCCCACCGGGTTTTTGAATTTTATGCCTAGAATATTTTGTTCCAGGGCCGTATCCCTGAAACCCCAGCAAACATAAGCTATTTTGCGGGTCAGGGCGAATTTTCCCAAAAAATGCAGGAAGGCAGACATGCGGTCGTGGATAGTTTCCGGGTCAATCCTGAAAAAAATTGGCTTCAAAATCCACCGGTATTTTTTTTGCATTATGAAATTTCGGGCTCGGACAATTCCGTTCATGGCGTATTAATCCTAGCAAAAATATGGTAAAATAAGAAGCGTGGCCAATGATTATCCGATAACAAAAATCGTCGCCGAAGAGATAAGCGATTCGCGGGGCAATCCCACATTAAAGGTAACGATATGGACCGGAGATAAATCTGGTAGTTTCAGCGTGCCCTCCGGCGCATCTACCGGTGCGAATGAAGCGGGAACGATTCCGGCCCAAGCAGCGATTGAAAAAGTGAATAAGGTAATTGCGCCGGCTTTAGTCGGCAAAAATATTTTTGAACAAAAAGAAATTGACGAGTTGATGCTAAAACTGGATGGCACGGAAAATAAAAGCAATTTGGGCGGCAACGCTGTGATTGGCGTTAGTGTGGCCTGCGCCAAAGCCGGGGCCAAAGTCAGTGGCCAGGAAACTTACAAATACCTGCGGACGCTTTCCGAAATAAAAACGTCTCGCAAAACGCCGTACCTTTATATGAATCTGATTAACGGCGGCAAGCATGCGAAAAACAGCTTGGCGTTCCAAGAATATATGATTGTCCCGGAGACTCTAAATGCCGAAGAGGCGGTGGAAATGGGCACCAGCATTCAAAACACGCTTAAGGAGATTCTAATCAAAAAATTCGGTCCAGACGGCGTCCGTTTCGGCGACGAGGGCGGTTTTGCGCCACAGACAAGCGACATAGAAGAACCGCTTTATCTTCTGCGCGAAGCCATAAAACAAAATGGGCTGGCAGGGCAAGTGCGGCTAGCGCTGGATGTCGCCGCCACTTCTTTTTACGACAACGGGGCTTACGAAATTGCGGGAAAAAAAGTTTCCCGGCAGGAGTTGTTGGATATATATCAATCGTTGGTAAAAGAATTTAACCTTCTTTCCATTGAAGATCCGTTTGAGGAAACCGATTTTGAAAGCTTCCAAAAACTTGCAGAATTTAAGAACACTTTGGTCGTGGGCGATGACTTGACGGTAACCAATGTTAAATTGCTTCGGCAGGCGGCAGAGCGAAGCAGTATTAACGCGATGATAGTCAAGCCAAATCAGATTGGCACCCTGTCCGAGACACTGGAGGCGATGAAACTCGCCAGAGAAAACGACATTGAGCTGATTGTCAGCCACCGCAGCGGGGAAACCGAGGACGACTTTATTGCCGACCTAGCCTGCGCTTTCGGCTGTTTCGGGCTCAAGGCCGGCGCGCCGTCCAAACCCGAAAGAATGGTAAAATATAAAAGGTTGGAAAAAATATATGGAAAATAATTTTATCAGATGGTATAGCGAGGTGGGGATTGCGGATGTGCCGTTGGTGGGCGGCAAAAATGCCGCCCTGGGGGAAATGTATTCCAAGCTGGTGCCGCTGGGGGTGAATGTGCCGGACGGATTCGCCCTGACCGCCGATGCCTATCGGTATTTTTTCAAAAAAACTGGGCTGGACGAAAAGATTAAAGGGATTCTGGCCGATTTGGATACACACAATATCAAGAATCTTCAAGTCCGCGGGAAAAAAGTCCGCGCAGAAATTTTGCTGGCGAGCCTGCCGCAAGATTTGAAGGAGGCTATGGCCCGGGCCTACGCGGAGCTGGAAAAAAAATACCGAAAGAATTGCGATACGGCAGTGCGCTCCTCGGCCACCGCGGAAGACCTGCCGGGCGCGTCTTTTGCCGGACAACAGGAAACATATTTAAACGTGCGCGGCATAGAAAATGTTTTGCTGGCCACGAAAAAATGCATCGCTTCGCTTTTTACCGACCGCGCAATTTCCTACCGGGCCGACAAAGGCTTTTCTCATTTGGAGGCGGCGCTTTCGGTGGGCGTGCAGATAATGGTGCGCTCCGACCTGGCTTCTTCGGGCGTGGCCTTTACTATTGATACGGAAACGGGTTTTGACAAAGTTATTATAATTGACGGGAGCTACGGCTTGGGAGAATTTGTCGTGCAGGGGAAAGTTATTCCGGACGAGTTTATAATCTTTAAACCCTCGCTGGAAAACGGCAAGAATCCCATTATCGGCAAAGCCCTCGGTAAAAAAAATATCAAGCTGGTTTACGCCCAAGACGGCACCAAGCAGGAAAAAGTCTCAATCCGGGACCAGCAAGAATTTTGCCTGGCAGACGCGGAGGCAAAAAAACTCGCAAGCTGGTGTCTCCAAGTGGAAAAATATTTCAGCCAGAAACACGGCCACTACCAGCCGATGGATATTGAGTGGGCCAAAGACGGTCAGACCGGCGAACTCTTCATCGTGCAGGCGCGTCCGGAGACCGTCCGTTCCACCGAAGACAAAAATGTTCTCAAAGAATACAGTTTGGAGAAAAAAAGCAAAGTTTTGGTTAGCGGCATCTCGGTAGGCGCGAAAATCGGCGCGGGCAAGGTTCGTATTTTGAAAAGCGCTAAAAATATTTCCCAATTCCAAAAGGGAGAAGTGCTGGTCACCGAAATTACCGACCCGGATTGGGAGCCGATTATGAAAATCGCCAGCGCCATCGTGACCGACAAGGGCGGGCGCACATCGCACGCGGCCATTGTGTCTCGCGAGCTCGGCATTCCCTGCATCGTGGGGGTGGGCAACACCACTAAGGCGCTTAAGAACGGCCAGGCAGTGACGGTGGACGCGTCTGCAGGCGCGGTTTACGAAGGGCTTTTGCCGTTTAAGATAACCGAACACCGTTTGGATAAAATTACGAAACCGCCCACCAAAATAATGGTCAACATCGGTTCGCCAAACGATGCTTTCGCCAATCATCCTTTGCCGGCGGAAGGCGTGGGTTTGGGGCGACTGGAGTTTATTATTGCGTCTTACGTGCGTGTTCACCCGAATGCCCTGATTGACTACGCCAAGCTTCCGCCTGGACTCAAGAAGAAAGTTGACGCGCTGACTTTGGGATATAAAAATAAGTCGGATTTTTACGTGGACCAACTGGCCATGGGTATAGCCAAAATTGCCGCCACTTTCGCGTCGCATGAGGTGATTATAAGATTTTCCGATTTCAAAACCAACGAATATCGCACTTTACTCGGCGGAGAACTATATGAGCCCCAAGAAGAAAACCCGATGCTCGGCTGGCGGGGCGCTTCGCGTTATTACGACCCGAAATTCAAACAAGCTTTCGGTCTGGAATGTAGGGCCATGAAAAAAGTCCGCGAGGAGATGGGCTTTACGAACGTGGTGCCGATGATTCCGTTTTGCCGCACGCCGGAGGAGGGGAGAAAAGTTATTGCAGTGATGAAAGAAAATAATCTGGACCGCGCGCGAGACGCGAGCTTAAAAGTCTACGTGATGTGCGAAATCCCCTCAAATATTTTGCTAGCCGATGAATTTTTAGAAATTTTTGATGGTATGTCTATCGGCTCCAACGACTTGACCCAGCTGACCCTCGGCCTGGACCGCGATTCCGGCATCGTGACCCATATCGCCAACGAAAACGACGCTTCAGTAAAAAAATTAATTGCCGAGGTCATAAAAAAATGCAAAGCAAAAAATAAATACATCGGCATCTGCGGCCAGGCGCCGTCCGACTACCCGGACTTCGCGCAGTTTTTAGTGGAGCAGGGAATTGACAGCATGTCTTTAAATCCCGACACGGTTTTCAAAATCATTATGACACTTGGAAAAAAGCGAGAAAACGGTTAAAATAACACCGTTTTGCGGTCGTAGTTTAGTGGCAGAACTGGTGCTTCCCAAGCATCGAGCGCGAGTCCGATTCTCGCCGGCCGCACCAAATACAGGACTCGACAAGCATGCTATAATTAGAAATCATGTTTGAAGCAATAAAAAATTTCGCAAGCCAATTCGCATACGAACCAAAAATTGAGAATGCTGACGCATTAAAACCAACAACTAAGTTTCTTGTTATTGGCATGGGTGGCTCGCATTTAGCAGCTGATCTTCTGAAGGTATGGAGTCCCGGCTTAGATATCATTGTCAGTCAAGATTACGAGCTGCCCGTACTCTCTGAAAATACATTGAAGGATCGCCTAATAATTTTGAGTTCATATTCAGGAAATACCGAGGAGGTGCTCTCTGCCTTCGAAGAAGCCGGCGCGAAGAATCTGCCGCGAGCAATTGTGTCCATTGGCGGAAAACTGCTTGAGCTCGCTCAAAAACACAATCTTCCATATATTCAAATGCCCAATATTGGCATTCAGCCCCGCTCTGCTCTCGGCTTTAGCCTCATAGCTCTTTTAAAACTTATGAATCAACGGCGCGCGATTGCGGAAACGCGCCAACTTTCTTCAATGCTCAAACCGCTTGAACTTGAGGAGCAGGGACGTGAACTCGCCAAAAGATTAAATAACTTCGTACCAGTAATTTATTCTTCGCTACGAAATTTTCCTATAGCATATAATTGGAAAATTAAATTTAATGAGACAGGCAAAATCCCGGCGTTTTATAATGTTTTTTCAGAGCTTAATCATAATGAGATGACCGGCTTTGACGCAAGGGGTACCACCGATATACTTGCAAAGAATTTTTATTTTCTATTACTTGAAGACGATGGTGATGCTCCAAAAATAAAAAAACGTATGCAAGCGCTCGCGAAACTTTATCGTGACCGTAATCTAAAAGTAGAGTTTATAAAGCTAACCAATGACAACAATATCTTCTACAAGATTTTTTCTTCCCTTATTCTGGCCGATTGGACTGCGTACTATACCGCAAAATCCTATGGCGTAGAGCCGGAGCAAGTTCCAATGGTTGAAGAATTTAAAAAATTAATTCAATAAAACAGCGTAGAAAATAATTATCTATCTTTTCTATCGGTCTGGCCATACCATACTTGACAAGTATGATATAATTAAAAAATTAACAGATAAATAGAAAAAATTATGCCTAATGTAACCATTTATTCAACCCCGACTTGCCATTTTTGCCACATGGCGAAAGAGTTTTTTAAGGCGAATAATATAGCTTATACGGAGCACGATGTGGCCGGTGATTTGGAAAAAAGGCAGGAAATGATGCAGAAGAGCGGCCAGCTGGGCGTGCCGGTTATTATCATCGGCGATGAGCTCACTGTGGGTTTTGATAAGCCTAAAATTGCTAAACTTCTAGGACTATAATAGACTTTTATAGTCCGTCCCCGTAGTTCAATGGATAGAACGGCTCACTCCTAACGAGCTGATCCAGGTTCGACTCCCGGCGGGGACACCAGATTGGAATTTAGTGGAAATTTGTGGTATATTCGTGTTGTTATGACGGAAAAAGCTCCAGCAGGCTCCAAGAAAAAATCTGAAAGCAAAGAGGAAGCTATTTATTTTGCCTACCTGGACATGATAAAGAACAGGTATTACAGAGTTAATCCTGAAGATTTGCGCAGTTCTTATCAGCAAAGGTTGCTCACCAGAGAACAATACGATTCTCTTATCTATGATTTTGCGGAAAAATCTCGTGAAATGGCCACAATTGAATCTAGAACCGGAGTCCTTAATCCCGGATTTCTGGAACCTCAATTTAATAAGTTAAAAGTAGAACTAAACCGTACCGAAGAGAGTCACCGCAAAGCTCAACTACAGTCAATCATAGTCATCTTCGTTGATATTGATCATTTGAAAAAAATAAATGATACATATGGTCATTTGGCAGGAACGGAAGCAATAATAACGGTGGCGAAACGTTTAAAAAGGGATCGAAGAAGCAATGATTCGATATTTCGAGTTGGGGGAGATGAGTTCGTGGCACTTTTGCCCATTTACAACGAAGATTCAAAAGCTACGACGACCACCCTCAATAGAATCAGAGAGGATATTAATGAGAATCTATTTATTGACGTTGAAGGTTTAAAAGTTCCCTTGCGTGTTTCTATGGGGTCTGCGATAATGAATAAAGGAGACGATACAACTCTAGCTGATTTACTTAAAATTTCAGATAAAAAAATGTACGAAGACAAACACAAAGCGCCTGGTGGCACAAACATACCCACTTGAGAATTTTTTAAAAACCGCTTTTATTTTCCCAAACTTTATGCTAAATTGGGTCTATGGATCCGGAGTCCAAGAAATTGCTGGCGGACACCTTGGCGCTGGCGGCAGAGAATAACAAGATTCTTCGCAGTCTGAAGCGCTCGATGGTTTGGGCGCGGGTAGTGCACGCTGTTTACTGGGCGCTGATTATCGGTTCGGCTGTCGGCGCGTATTATTTCATCCAGCCTTACATTGACCAAGTCATTGGCATTTATGGCGGAACCAAGAGCGGCTTAGACGGCGTCAATTCGCTGTTTGAGAACTTTCAAAATTAAACGATATCATTATGCCTAGGTAGCTCAGTTAGTAGAGCATTCGCCTGAAGAGCGAAGGGTCGGCAGTGCAATCCTGCCCCTAGGCACCAAAATATTTTTTAGATTGAGCGGACCTTGATGCTTGATTTTTTCTCCTTATCCACCTTTTTGATTTTAATGGTCAGCAGGCCGTGGCGCTCGGTCGCTTCCACTTCCTCCGGTTCCACCTCGGCCGGCAGGGAAATAGTGCGGGAGAATTTGCCCCAGTACAATTCTTTGGAGAAATAATTTTCTTCGTCTATAGTGCGGGCTTCTTCGCGCTGGCCGCGGATAGAGATAGTGTCACGGGCTACGGAAATTTCCAAATCTTCCGGCTTGACGCCCGCCACCATTGTCTGAATCACCATTTCGGTCGGCGTCTGATAAACATCCACCGTGAGCTCCGCTTCGTCATTTTCTTCTTCAATCCAATTGCCGTTTTTCTTGTCGGACCTCTCCATGCTGTTTTTTAACTCCGGGCTTTCCTCTTCCAGCGATAGACTGCCGGTTAATCTTTCAAAAAAACTTCTCTTTTTCTTTTCCATATATTTTAGGCTTTAGGCATTAGGCTCTGGGCTTTAGCTTTTGCTAGTGCCTAGCGGCCTAGGGCCTGATTTACTATTAATTACTTACTGATTCTTCTCACTTTCTCAAAGAGGAGCAGAAGAATTATCGTGGCGACCCACAGAAACGCAAAGACTTTCAAAAAATCATCGCCGCCATTCCTAATTATAAAGAAATTAAAGGCGCTATGCAAGGCGACAGCTACCAGAAACCAGCCGAAGACCAGGCTGGCCCTCTTGAAACCGTTTAGATGAAAAGAAATCCCCATGGCAATGCCGATTAGCCCGCTGGAAACAGTATGCAGCAGGGTAGACCCCAGGAAGCGCAACTGTCCGGTCAAGAGGCTGACTGTCGCCCCGCTGACGGCCAGCGGCTTGATTATAAAGAGCGTATTCTCCAGAGTGGCGAAGCCCAAAGCCGCGGTGATAAGGTAGATTGGCCAATCTACCGGCTCATTGACCGCGCGGGTGCCCCAAAGCAGGAGAACAACGGCAAGATATTTCAGCGCCTCTTCGGCTACCGCCCAGAGAACCAGCTTGCCGGTGGTGGACAGAATATGAGTGTCAATGAACTTCTGGATTGGCAAAACTAGAATCACAACCGCGATGCCCATCAAAAAGACCAGCGCCAATATCGTTTTCGGCTCCGGATGCTCCTCGTCTTCTTTCAACCAAAACCAGAGCCACAGGAGAGAGGGCAAGAGTCCGCCGAAGAGAAAAGCCAGAGTAAAAATTTTTAAATCTCCGCCGGGTAAGGCCATGGTTCTGTCATTAACAAACTTTTATTTTGCATCGACCAGATTTCTTCGGTAATGAAAGGCATAAAGGGATGCAAAGCTTTCAGCAGAGTGGTGAGCTGGGACAAAAGAAGCACTCGCGCCGAGTCCGCGTTTTTATTTTCCTGTATTTTCTTTTTGGAACGCTCAATGATAATATCGGCGAAAGTATGCCAGAAATAATGATACAGTTTCTCCGCCACGATGTAAAATTTATACCCGTCCATTTCTTCGGTAATCTCTCCCATCAGCGCCCTTAATTCCTCGTCTGATTTTTTATCTTCTGCATCATAGATTGGTTTTTCCGGAGGCGCAAAATTCTTGGTATTTTCCAGTACAAATCGCGCCGCGTTCCAAATTTTGTTGGCGAACTTGCTGTAAGCTTTTACTTTCTGAATATCAAACTTACTGTCCGCGCCGGGGCCGATGCCCACTATCATGGACATGCGCAGGGCATCCGCGCCGTATTGCCTGATGATTTCCAGCGGGTCCACGCCGTTGTCCAGCGATTTGGAAAACTTGCGCCCTTTAGAATCGCGGAGTATGCCGTGGAGATACACTGTCTCAAAGGGAATTTCTCCGAGCAAATACTGCGACATTAAAATCATTCGCGCCACCCAGAAAAAAAGAATTTCATAGCCGGGGTTAATTACATTAGTTGGATGAAATTGGGCTAAGTCCCCAGTTTTTTTGGGTTTACCCGCCGTAGTCTTGACGGAGGCGGGCCAGCCCAGAGTGGAAAAAGTCCACAGCCCGGCAGAAAACCAAGTGTCCAGCGTATCTTCATCTTGAAAATATTTGGCGTCGCAATGCGGGCATTTTTCGGTTCCTTCGCCCACAACTATTTCCTCGCATTTTTCTATTTCCTTTTCCCGTCCCGGGATGGGAACGCATTTAGGTTCGTGATACCACACCGGAATCCGGTGGCCGTACCAGATTTGGCGGGAAATGCACCAGTCCCGCAGATTTTCTATCCAATTAAAATAAACTTTTTCAAAATGCTCCGGCATAATTTTTATCCGACCTTCCCGCACCGGCTCCAGCATCAATTCTTTCAGAGACTGGTTGCTCCGCGCAGGGATTTTTTTATTCACGTCCACGAACCATTGCAACATTATCTGCGGTTCCACCATGCCGCCGGTGCGCTCCGCGGTAGCCACTCGGTTCATATAATTTTCGTCCACCGAAACCAGCAGGCCTTTGTCTTTCAATTTTTCAACAATTTTTTCGCGCGCCTCCGCGATTTTCATGCTGGCGAATTCCTGCGCTATAGGCAGGAGCTTGCCATGGTGGTCTATGATTTGTTCTTTATTCAGTTTATATTTTTCCGCCAGAGCAAAATCTTCATGCGAATGCCAAGGGGTAATGGTCATGACCCCGGTGCCGAATTCCATATCAATCATTTCATCCTTAATGATGGTCGCTACAATCGGGCCGTTAATCCACTCCACCGTCAATTTGTCTCCCTGCTTCCATTTTTTATACCGCGGGTCGTCCGGATGCATCACCACATATTTATCACCGAATTTCGTTTCCGGCCGGGCGGTGCCGATTTCAAACGGACCGTATTTAAAAGTATAAAACTTGCTTTTTCTTTCTTCATACACTATTTCATCATCCGAGATTACCGTTTGGCCCTTGGGGTCCCAGTTCACGATTCTATTTCCGCGATAGATTAGCCCGTCCTCATACATTTTTTTAAACGCGGTGCGGACGGCCAGATTTCGTTGTTCGTCTAGGGTGAAGGCTTCCCGCGACCAGTCCAAAGATGCGCCCATTTTACGGAGCTGACTGACGATAGTTTTTCTGCTTTCAGTCACAAAAGCGTCCACGCGCTCCAAGAATTTTTCCCGCCCGATGTCTTTTTTCTGGAGACCTTCTTTCTCCAGCATTTTCGTCACTTTGGTGTCGGTGGCGATGGCGGCGTGGTCGGTGCCGGGAAGCCACAGCGTTTTTTTGCCTCGCATGCGCGCGTAGCGAATCATCGTGTCCTGCATAGAAACTTCAAGGGTGTGGCCGAGGTGAAGCACGCCGGTTGCATTAGGCGGGGGCAGAACGATAGAAAAAGTTTTCCCATGATTCAGATTAGTTTCGGGCGCATGCACCCAAGGCGTACCAGCCTCGGGCTGGAAAAAACCGCTCTCTTCCCAGAGCTTGTAAATTCTGTCTTCGGTATTTTGGGGCTCGTAGGGCTTCTTGAGTTTGTCCAGCATACCCTAATAATACCATACTATAAGCTCAAATTTCCATCCGCTTTTATGCTTTCCGGTTTTGGAACTTTTTTCTTATTTTTCAAATAATTTAGATAACCGGCGATGCCTATCATCAGCGCGTTGTCGCCCGTTAGTTCTTTCGGCGGAAAGAAAATTTTGAGATTTTTTCTTGCCCGTCCGAAGCCTTGGCGAAGGCGGGTGATTTCTCTTTTTAAATGCGTGTTGGCGGAAACTCCGCCGCCGACTACCAGAGTTTTAATTTTATATTTTTCTATCGCCCGGGCGGTTTTATAGGTCAGGCATTCAATCGCCGCATTTTCAAACTCCAGAGCGATTTGCGCTTTGGTTTTTTTATCCAATTTGCTAATTTTTTTTATTAAATAAAGCACTGCGGTTTTTAGCCCAGAATATGAAAAATTAAAATTTTTGCTCTTGAGCATCGGGCGGGGGAGGGCTATGGGAAAACCAATCTTTGCGGGGTCGCTGTCTCCGCGTGCTCGCGGAGCGCTGCCTCTCGGCCCGTCGGCCTGCGAGACACCCCGTAAAAATTGTTTTCCCTCTGCCCTTAGCTGCTCCGCTAACTTTGAAATTTCCGGCCCGCCGGGGTAGGGCAAGCCGAGCATCCGCGCAACCTTGTCATAGGCCTCGCCGACCGCGTCATCCAGCGTCTCGCCGATTATTTTATAGTTGAGCCACCGGTTTGAAAGCACGAGTTGGGTGTGTCCGCCGGAAACTAGCAGGGCAAGCATTGGGAATTTGGCATTGGGAATTTGGAATTTTTTTTCCGCCTTAGCAAAAGTAGAAAAGATATGCCCTTCCATATGATTTACCGGTATCAAGGGCACCTTCCATTTTCTGGCGAGTTCCTGCGCAAAAACTATGCCGGTCCATAATGCCGGTTCCAGTCCCGGGCCGGAAGTGACCGCAATCAAGTCAATTTTTTTAGTTTTTAATTTTTTCAGGATTTTATTAAGAAGTAGAGGAAGATTTTTTATATGCTCGCGTTTGGCCAGCGAGGGGTAAACCCCGCCGAAAGGAGAGTGCATTGCCGCCTGCGAAGAAATTTCATGCGCCAGCACTCTGAACGAAGCATCGGTTATACCGCCCGTGGCTTTCATAACTGCGATACTGGTTTCGTCGCAACTCGTTTCAATGCTTAAAATTCTCATAAAGACACACGTCAAGAGGTCGCTCTAGTTTACCCCACCTGAACTAGGCGGGGCAAGCTGAGCTAACCTTAATTTATAATTTAAATTTTTCTTTTTCAACCAAATTTCGTGTTTCCTTGCAGATTTATAATCTGGATATTCTTTTGTATAAATCATGGCATATGGTTTCTTTCTTGAAGTACTTTTTAATTTACCGCTATTATGCTCATGAAGACGTTTAAATGGATCTTCAGATATGCCAACATAGAAACTCTTATCTAAACTGCTTTGAATCAAATATACATAACAACTCATGTGGGCGGTACAAGACTCGAACTTGTTACCTCGTCGACGTCAACGACGCGCTCTAGCCAAATGAGCTAACCGCCCCCTTGTGAACCAAAATGATAACATATTTTTACGCTCTACTTCACCCCGCCTAGTTCAGGCGGGGCAAGCTGAGCTACGCGCACATAAAGAAATGCTACATCTTCGCCTGGATTCTTTCAAGCGCCAGAACGAAGGCGGCGGCGCGCATATTGGTCTTAAGCTCCTTTGCTTTTTGGGAGATTTTTTTTGCGGAGTCTTCCAGCAAGGGCGCGAGTTTGTCGAACACTTCCTTTTCGCTCCAGTGCTCGCCTTTCAAGTTTTGCGCCCATTCAAAATAGGAAACGGTCACGCCGCCGGCGTTCGCCAGCACGTCCGGTATGACCGGCACATTTTTTTTAAATAATATCTCGTCCGCTTCGGGGGCAGTCGGACCGTTGGCCAGTTCCAGAATAGCTTTTGTATTGATCCTGCCTACGTTCTCGGCAGTGATTTGATTTTCAAAAGCGGCGGGGATGAGGAGGTCGCACTTGAGAGCCAAGAGCTCCGCGTTGGTGAGATTTTTAGCGCCGGGGAAATCTTTGAGATGGCCGGTCTTTTTTTTATGCTCTGTTAACGCTTCTACCTCCAGGCCGTTTGCGTTGTAAACGCCGCCGTCCGAATTTGAAACCGCGATAATAGTGTGTCCCGCCCGGCTCCAGATGCCGGCCGCGTGGCTGCCGGCATTGCCGAAACCTTGGATGACCACTCGGCATTTCTTCGGCAGGCCGAGTTCGTTTTTCAAAGCTTCAAAGACGAAAAATCCGCCTTGGGCGGTGGCGGTGCCACGGCCCTCCGAGCCGCCGGCCTCTATCGGCTTGCCGGTGATAACCGCGCCGCTTCGGTCGCCGGTAATTTTGCCGTATTCGTCCGCCATCCAAGCCATTATCTCGGGGGTGGTATTGACATCCGGCGCCGGCACGTCTTTCTTCGGGCCTAAAATATCTGCGAGTCGCCGTACCCAGCCGCGCGACAGGCGTTCCAGTTCGCCCTTAGATAAATTTTTTGGGTCAACCGTAATCCCGCCCTTGCCGCCGCCCATAGGGATGCCGGCGACGGCGCACTTTATCGCCATCCAGAAGGCCAGCGCCTTGACTTCGTTTATCTCCGTATCTTGGTGATAGCGGATGCCGCCCTTATAGGGGCCCAGGGCGTTGTTGTATTCCACCCGGTAGCCTTCAAAAATTTTCAGGGAGCCGTCGTCCATCTGGACCGGAATAGAAATCCGGATATCTCTATCCGGCTGTCTCAATTTAGAAATAAATTCGTCCCCGAAGCTGGCAATCTTCGCGGCCTTGTCCAACTGCGCCATGGCGTTCTCATAAGGATTTTTCATAGTGAGCTATTCTACCATTAACTTCTCCAAAATTTCAAGTTCCTCTTGAGAATTCGCACCCAGCGCTTCCACTGGGCTTATTTTGAGAGCGAGCACCCCGGCATTTTGTTTGTGGGCAATTTCTATCAGATCCGTCAGCAAGTATTCTTTTTGCGCGTTGTCGTTGTTTATTTTTTTCAAGTTTTCCCAAAGCCAGGCGCTCTCGAAAACATAGCAGCAACCGGTATTGACTTCTTTTATTTTTCTTTCTTCTTCACCGGCATTTTTATATTCCCGAATACCGGTTATCTTGCTGTTTTTTCTTAAAATTCTGCCGTGGGTCGAAAAATATTTTTGCCAACTCTCAAAATCCTGAACTTCAGTCGTCGCCAGAGTTATTTTGGCACCAGTTTTTTTGTGTTCGGCCAAACAATGCAGGATGGTTTCTTTTTTTACCAATGGCTGGTCGCTTGACAATACCACTATTTCTTCCGCACCTCGAGCTTTGATTTCCGCGCAGGCGAGCGCGTGTGCCGTGCCGAGCTGTTCGGCTTGCAGGACATATTCGCACGAATTAGCCAGTTGTGTTTTGACCAAATCCGCTTGGTGGCCGATGACCACAATCGGTTTTTGAGAAGATATAGTCCCCACCGTTTCCAGCACATACCTTATCATCGGCTTGCCCCTAAGGAGCACCAACGCTTTCGGCAAGCTTGCCCCGTTTTTTGCGGGGTCGCTTTTCATCCGCGTGCCCTTGCCCGCGGCGAGAATTACTATTCTGACTTTTGCAAAACTTTGCATGTTTTTTGATTATACAGGGGATTATTGCTAATTGTCCAGTTTAATGTTATAAAAATTCTGGAGGTGTAGAATGCACACACGAGAGTGGAGTCTGCTGTTTGGGAAAGTGGTGAGATGCCACCGTCGGGACGGGAGCATCCTCGAGGGCAGGCTGTCTTCGACGGCCGATCGTGGGTGGTGTCTATTGGCTGTTGGGTACAGAGTCGGATACTTCCTCTGGCATGAGGACTGGGAGTTGGGTGGGGACGACGTGCTCGTGGAAGTTCCGGAGTACGAAGCGGCCCCGAGCGGTATCCCGACCGCTGTGCTGGACCCAGCGGAGCCTGCGACCTCTGGCCTCGCCGAGGAGCGTCGCCGGTGGCAGTCTAACGACCCGGCGCACATGACTTTCCGGCAGTCATCCGGCGAGTGAGGTCGCGCGCGAGACTCCCGCTCCGACAAAGCGAGTTCGGAGCGGGGAGAGCCAAGAGTTCTTTTTTAAAAAATCACAGGCATTGTGCCTGGCGACCCCGCAGTTTAGGGTCCTGAACTCTTTTGCGGGGTTTTGTTTTGCAAAAATTTTTTCTACAAACCAACACCCCTACAAACTCCAGTTTGTCAGGGTGTGATAAATGTGGTGTAATATGAGGTGTGACCCTACCGGGAATCGAACCCGGATTACCGGCTTGAAAAGCCGATGTCCTAACCGTTAGACGATAGGGCCAATTTTTCTTTCAATTTTCTTTTCCCCATTGCTGTTTTGTAAAATTTCTCAGCACGGAAAGCTTCATAGATACTATCATATTCTTCTTTATATACCAGGATGAATGGTCTGCGATTTTTTGTTGAATCAACTTTTCCGGTATTGTGATAGTCCAATCTTTTGTCAAAATTGGAGGTACAACCTATGTATAAATTATTATCCTTCAAACTTTTTAATACATAAACTATATGCATAAAATCCTAACCGTTAGCCTCGCCCATAGGCCTAGTAGCCTTGGGCTACGGCCGAGGGACGATAGGGCCAAATGATGCTTCGCCATTTTATCTTATTTTCCAAAAAATCGCAAAAAGAGGAGTATACTTTAAATATGTTTCAAGACCGAAAAGAAGCCGGGCGGTTGCTGGCTGAAGAGCTCTCACAATACGCGGGCCAAGACGCTGTGGTGTATGCTCTGCCGCGGGGCGGGGTGGTTTTGGGCTATGAGATAGCGAAATTTTTACGCGTGCCGCTGGAGCTGGTGATTGCCAGAAAAATCGGGCATCCGGAAAATCCGGAATACGCGGTTGCCGCCATTACCGAAAAAGGAGAGCTTTTCTGCAGCGAAAAAGAAAAAGAATTGCTGGACCCTAAATGGCTGAAAGCCGAGGCGCGGAAAGAATTGGCCGAAGCGCGGCGGCGCCGGGAGACATATTTGCCGGGCCGGCAATATCGTTCGGCCCAAAATAAAATCGCGATTGTGGTGGACGATGGAGTCGCCACCGGGTTGACTATGCTGGCGGCGCTTCGTTCTCTGCGCAAAGAAAAACCGCAAGAGCTGGTCGTGGCGGTGCCGGTGGCGCCGCACGAATTTATGCGGATTCTGCACGCCGAGGCGGACGCGGCCGTGGTGTTGCAAGACGAGCGCAGTTATCTCGGCGCGGTCGGGGCCTATTATCACAATTTTCCGCAGGTCTCGGACGCAGAAGTAGTTGGATTCTTGAATATGCTATAATCTACCGGTGGAAAATTCAGAGAAAAGATTTCTCAACGTGCATCCGGATGTGCTCAAACTGGGCGCAGCCTACAAGAAAACACGAAAAACTGGTATAATTTTATTATGGAAGGAAATCCACTTGACATAGTGCACAGAAAACCGGTTATTGGCAGGGAAGGTGGTATCCAGATGCAGGCTGTTGAGAGGTCTTGGCGTTTGGTCACGGAGGTGGTTAGAAGGGATATTATTGATGACCCGAAAGTCCGGAGTCTTGTATCGGAATTTACTACGAAACCAGTCTCCGAAACCTTAGCGGATGAATTTATAAAATCCTTATCGGTTGCTGACGAAAGAATTGGAAAGTTGTGTGCTCGCTACCAAAAAGACCTAGGCGTCTGTTTGGCATTACCTCCGGTGCCAGATGAGTTTCTCGCACCTGACCTGTCAAATGCCGAAACACTCGTGTTACCCGAGGAAGAGTTAGCGTGGCTCGAGCGATTTTACGGTAAAGATAGTCCTATGTATTCCGAAGGAGTACAGTTGGCTATCAAAGCAGGTGTGTTTCTGCGTGGTATTACTAGGCAAGAACGTCTGCTTGTTGCCAGACGGTACGCCTATTCGAGAGATGTCAAATTGTTAGCCCTAGGGGCGGAAATTCTTGAGCAGGGTTCTAATATTACACCTACTGATACTGGAGAAATTGTTTTGCCAAGTAGAGTAAAGATTTTGATAGATGAGTCTCAGGATGACGCTAAGGCGGATTTACTGAAGCCTCACTTATGGGAAAAAAGAAAGCAACTAAAAGATCGAGTATATGAAATATACGTAAATGGTAAAAAATATTTACTTAAGGAAAAGAAAACGGCTCGTCACACAGACACTAAAAAAGGAGGTCACCAGGAAGGGCAGTCATCTGCCCAGGAATTTGCCACCTCCAAACAATTTCAAGAAAAGGTAGAAGAAGAAAAAGGGGATATAAAAATCAGGTGGGAAAAACCGGTAGGCTTTGCGACTTATCCGGATGGTTTTCAGTTCGCCATCTTTGAATTCGAAGAAGGATTAATCGCATACGATGATGTAAATGCAAAGCTGACCCAGGAGATTTTGAATAACCGGGACCAGTTTAGAGAAGAGTATGAGCGAGTAGCTCTTTTGGCAAAAAAATATCAAAACCATCCAACCGTAACTTTGTCTTTTGAGTCCAGGTTGTCAAAGCAAGTCATAGAAAAAGCGAGTGCATTGCTAGGTATCAAAAACCAGGTTTCATTTGAAGATTTTGCATTGGTGAAAGGATTACGAATGAGCAGGCAAGCATGCGGACTCATGAAAGAAGCAGTAATAAAAATGGGCTACGAGAACAGTGATCTTGATGGGTATGCTTTCAAGGTTCATGTCGATAATGGCAAGGTTCAGTTGGAAATCGTGGGATTCGACTTCGAATATTACTCAAAAATACCAGAGGAATACATAGCGCAAACACTAGAAAGGCGAATGCAATTTGTAAAAGAATGGGAATCAAGACGAGGCGTCGGTTTCCTGCAATGGGGTACTGGGCATTCCGTAACAAGGATGCAGAAAGCCGTGTATTTTGCAATGCTAGAGAGAGAAGGATTATTGGAACAGAATGTCAAATAACATGCTGGACAATTCCGACAAAAGATTTCTCAACGTGCATCCGGATGTGCTCAAACTGGGCGCAGTGAGTTTTCTGACCGACATCAGCTCGGAGATAATTTTCTCTATTTTCTCCGTTTTCTTTACGGTCATCGTCGGCGCGCCGGCTTCGCTTTTGGGAATCGTGGAAGGTATTTCCGATTTTTCCGCTTCCTCGATGGACTATGTTTCCGGCTGGCTTTCTGATAAATCCGGTAAAAGAAAACCGCTCGCCATCTCCGGCTATGGCTTTTCCACTCTCGCAAAATTAATGCTTCTGGCGCCGGCCTCCGTCGCCTCGCTGGCGTCTTTCAGAATTATTGAACGCTTGGGCAAAAGTTTCCGCGGGCCGCCGCGGGACGCCTGGCTGTCGTCGGTGGCCGAGCGGGAGAATAGGGGATATGCCTTCGGCCTGCACAAGGCTCTGGACAAGGCCGGGGCGATCCTGGGGCCTCTGGTGGCCTATTTTGTCCTGCGGGCGCTGGGCGAAAATATGGGCGCTTTCCGTCTCCTTTTTATTTTTGCCGTGGTTGCGGCCGCCGCGGCAGTTTTGGTTTTGGCACTGATGCGCGACCAACCGGGCGCGCCGCATCGGCGGGAAAATATTTTCCAGGCCTGGGGCACGCTGTCCGCGGGCTTTAAAACTTTTCTTATTCCCGCCGGAATTTTTTCGCTGGCGTATTTCAGCTTTGGATTTTTGCTGTTGCGCGCTTATCAAACCGGCTTCGCGCTGAAAGACGTGGTCCTGCTTTACGCCCTTTTTAATATTTCCTTCGTGCTCTTCGCCGTGCCGATAGGCAAGCTAGGAGATAAAATTGGCCGGCAGGCGATAATAATTTCGGGCTACCTGCTTTACTTCGCCATGGCGCTCGGATTTATTTTCGCGCAAACCAAATGGGAAATTATAGCCCTGTTTATTTTATTCGGAATTTTTTACACCATTGACGAAGCGCAGAGCAAGGCCTTTATCGCCGACCTGGAGCCGGACCGGCGGGCGACCGCCATCGGTTTTTATAACTTTGCCGTGGGCCTTCTTTATTTACTGGCGTCCATCATCGCCGGCGGTCTTTGGGTTCTCAATCCCGTTTACGCTTTCGCCTTCGCCGCTCTGGCCGCCTCGGCGGCCCTGGTTGCATTTATTTCACTAGAGTCTAAAATGTCATTACAAAATTAATATCTGGAGGGTTGGCAGAATGGTAATGCACTGGTTTCGAAAACCAGCGGGCGCAAGCCCTTAGAGGTTCGAGCCCTCTACCCTCCGCCAGTTAGGAAATGAAGTGATTGGCTCGCCCGCTACGCGGGCTCGCCAGCCG
>CAZPJV010000001.1:36371-79332 GCA_964586975.1 uncultured Candidatus Saccharibacteria bacterium | reverse complement strand
CGCCCGCGCGGTTGCCGACAAGCAAAATGGGGCGAAAAAGTCCCTGGGCGGCGAAAGAAAGCCCGCGCCAAAGGCCAGCCCGGAAATAAAATAAAATCAGCAAAAGGAACACGCCGCCCGCAAGTTTCAGAATTTTTTCTCTTTTGATTTTCTTATCTCGGAGGTAGCTCATCTTGGTGCCCAATCAAAACATCCTGATAGAACGGCAAATCGTCTAAAATCACTCCGGTGCCGCGCGCTACCGCCGACAACGGGTCTTCCACCACGTAGACCGAAATTTTAAGCGCGTTCTGCAGAAGCTCGGACAGCCCAGGCAGAAGCGCGCCGCCGCCGGTCAGGGTGATGCCCCGGTGCATGATGTCGGACAAAATTTCTGGCGGGGTGGATTCCAGCATGTCCTTGACTCCGTCCACTAACCCGCGCACCGAAGCCGCGAGCGCCTCGCGAATGTCCGAGTCCGTCACCACCACTTCCCGCGGCAGGCCGGTCAAAAGGTCGCGGCCGTGGACTTCCGTCTCCATATAGTTGCCGGGAATGGCGGAACCAATTTCTATTTTTACCATTTCCGCCGTTCGCTCGCCGATGAGAATTTTAAATTCGTCGCGCATATAAGAAATTATGTCGTTGTTCAGGCGGTCGCCGGCAATTTTCAAATTTTTGGATTTGACGATGCCGCCCAGCGAAATGACCGCGATGTCCGTGGTGCCGCCGCCGACATCAATTATCATCGTGCCTACCGGGTCGCGGATGGGCAGGCGGATGCCGATGGCCGCTGCCATCGGCTCCTCCACCAGATGCACTTCCCGCCCGCCGGCGCTGCGCGCCGCGTCATAGACCGCGCGGGTTTCCACGTTGGTCGTGCCGGTCGGCACGCCGATGAGCACCCGCGGGCGCGCGAATTTCGGGGAAATTTTATCCGCTTGATTAATGAGATAAGACAGCATTTCCTCGGTTACCTCAAAATCGGAAATGACTCCGTCCACCAGCGGCCGCACCGCCTTGATATGTCCCGGGGTGCGCCCGAGCATTTCTTTGGCTTTGGCGCCCACCGCCAGAATCTGACTGGTCTTAATATTGACCGCGACCACGGAAGGTTCGTTAAGGACAATGCCGTGCCCTTTGAGATACACCAGGGTGTTGGAAGTGCCCAGGTCAATGCCGATGTCGTTGGAAATTAATTTGTAAAATTTTTCTAGCATTTTAAATAGGCACTAGGCAACTAGGCGCTAGGCTTTAGCAAATTTAATAACTCATCCAATGAAACAATTCGGCCTTTTGCTTCCGTGCGCTTTTTCAATTCCAGACCGCCCTCTTTGACGCTTCGCTCGGACACCACCGCCCGCCAAGGTATGCCCAGCAAGTCAGCATCTGCGAATTTTTCGCCGGCGGAGACCTCGGCGCGGTCGTCAAACAAAACTTCCACTCCCGCTTGAGATAAAGTGGTGTAGGCTTTTTCAGCCGCCAGCATGACCGCCTTCTCTTTACCGAGGGCCAGCAGGTGCACCCTAAACGGCGCGATGGCTTCCGGCCAGATGATGCCCTTATCGTCCGAGAGCGCTTCCACCACCGCGCCCATCAGCCGCCCGATACCGAGGCCGTAGCAACCCATCAGCACGGGGTGCTGGTTACCCTTCTCGTCGGTAAAAGCCAAGTCAAAGGGCGCGGAATATTTCGTTTTTAAGTCAAAAATGTTGCCGACTTCAATCGCCCGATGCTCCCCTAACTTTTCTTTGTTTAATTGCAGGGACGCCAGAATCTCATCGTTCAAAACTTCTTTGTTGACCGCCAGGCCCTTGGCTTCATCCACATATATAGTGTCTTCGCCGGCCGGAGCCAGGGTTTGGAATTCGTGGGAATATTTAGCAAAGGTCCCGCCGGAGGCAAAAGTCAGGTAAGTCAGATGCCCGATGCCGACTCGCTCAAACACAGATTGGTAAACACCCTTCATTTTTTCATAAAATTCCTCAAGGTCTCGCTGGGTAGTGTGGAAAGAATACATATCTTTCATCATAAATTCCCGGCCCCGCAGGATTCCCGATTTGGGACGGAGCTCCATTCGGAATTTGTCCTGAATCTGATAAACCGCCAGCGGCAGGTCCTTGTAAGAAGTAATGTAATTTTTCAAAATCGGCACTATGATTTCTTCGTGGGTCGGGCCGAGCGCCACTTCCCGCCCCGCGGAGTCGGCGACTTTATACAGCACCTCCAAGTCGTTCCAGCGACCGGTCTTTTCCCAATTTTCTTTCGGTTGCAGGGCGGACATCAATATTTCCTGCCCGCCCGCTTGATTCATTTCCTCGCGCACAATGTCTTCAATTTTTCGCAAGACTTTCAGTCCGAGCGGCAGATAGGAATAAACGCCGGCCATTTCCTTGTGGATAAATCCACCGCGGATGAGGAGCTCGGCGTTCTTGGAAATTTCGTCCGTCGGTGCCTCTTTTTGGGTCCTGGTAAAAAGCTCGGATTGCCTGACGCTGGTATGCATACAGCCATCTTACCCGAAAAAATCCTTTTGGTCAAAGCGGAAAAAAAATTTGCAAAAAGCGAACATTTCTGCTAGATTGGGGAGTATGCTCAAAGCAAAAAGCGCAAAGATAAGCGACGATTCGGCGGTGGAGCAGATGTTTCAGGCGGGGGCGCATTATGGCTATTCCAAGACCCGCCGGCATCCCTCGGTTTCGCCATATATCTACGCAACCAAAAATAAGAGCGACATAATTAACTTGGAAAAGACGAGCGCCCAGCTGGAGGAGGCGAAAAAATACGCAGGCGAGCTCGGCAGTAAAGGCAAGGTTCTGCTTTTCGTGGGCAGCAAGCCGGAAGCCAAGCAGGCTGTCAAGGCGGCGGCGGAATCCTTGGGGATGCCGTATGTGACGGAACGCTGGATCGGCGGCACGCTTTCCAACTTTTCGGAAATAAAAAAACGCATCGCCGAGCTGGAAAATTACCATAAAGAGAGCGCGCAGGGCGGATTGGATAAATACACCAAGAAGGAGCGGGTGGTTTTAGCCAAAAAAATGGAAAAGCTCGCCCGCTTTTACACCGGCCTGCTGGGACTGAAAAAAATTCCGGACGCGCTGTTCATTGTGGACGCGCGGGCGGAGCACATCGCGGCCACGGAGGCGAGCAAGTCCGGCGTGCCGGTCATGGCCTTGGTAAATTCCGACACCAACATCAAGAAAATAGAATGTCCCATTATCGCCAACGACGCCGGCATTCCCTCCATTAAATTTTTTACCCAAGCCGTAGCCGAAGCGTTTAAAAAAAATGTCAATACCAATCACAACGAAACAGGTCAAGGAGCTCAGAGATAGCACTGGCATCTCCGTGATGCAGTGCCGCCAAGCCCTGGAGGCGGCGGGCGGCGACCAAGCAAAAGCGCTGGCGATTTTGAAAAAAACCGGCTCGGAATTGGCGCGGAAAAAAGCCGACCGGGTTTTGGGGTCGGGTTATATTGAGGCTTACGTTCACGGCGAAGGCAGAATCGGCGCGATGATTGAATTGCAGTGCGAAACCGATTTCGTCGCCAAAAACAAAATTTTCAGAACCTTGGCCAAGGAAATTGCCCTGCAGGTGGCCGCCACCGCGCCGGCGGATGAAGCAACTCTGTTGTCAGAGCCTTCCATTAAGAATCCCGAAGCCACGGTCGCCCAGCTGATTGAAGAAGTCATCCAAAAAACGGGGGAACGGATAAAAATCGGGCGCTTGGCTCGTTTTGAACTTCCGCAAAAATAAGATGTATTTTTTTCTAATTTTATTTTTTGCCTCGCTGTTCGGAATCATTTTTATGGTCGGCCGCAAGTTGCGGGCGCTGGCCAACGGGCAAACTCTCCCGGTGGAACATGTTTCTTCGCCCTCGTTCCGCTTTGAGAAAACCAAGGAGTTTATTTTTAAAATAACCAGAAGGCTGGGCTATTTTCTTTTGATGGAAATTATCCGAATCTATGTCCGGCTTGCGGAGGCATGTAAAAAATGCTGGGCGGAACTAAAAGCCAAATTCCAGAAAACAGCCGGGCTGGCATCGGAACCCTCGGTTAAACAGCCGAGTAAGTTCCTAAAAGCAATCGCCGAATACAAACGCAAGCTCGGCCGGATTAAAGAAGAAATCAAAGAAGAAGAAACAAATTCTCAAGTGTGATAAAATACCAAAAATCAATGCCGGAATAGCTCAGTTGGTACCCGCCCGCCTCGCAAGCGAGAGCGTTGCGGGCGGGGAGCAAAATTATAATATGAACTACACTTATGTTCTACAAAGCAATATAGATTATAAATTGTATATAGGCTGGACTAATAATCTAAAGTTACGTATATTGGATCATAATAGAGGTAAAGTAGCCGCTACTAAAAATAGAAGACCTCTAAAATTAGTGTACTATGAAGCGTGTACGAGTAAGGAAAATGCTATAAAGAGAGAAAGATACTTTAAAACAGGATACGGTAGAAGATTTTTAAAGAGCAGAATATGAAGCCGGTGTAGCTCAGTTGGCAGAGCAACGCTTTTGTAAAGCGAAGGTCGAGGGTTCGAATCCCCCCACCGGCTCAGTTGGTACCCGCCCGCCTCGCAAGCGAGAGCGTTGCGGGCGGGGAGCAACGCTTTTGTAAAGCGAAGGTCGAGGGTTCGAATCCCTCTTCCGGCTCCGCATGTATTTTAGGACTCGGCAATGCCGCGTATTTCTTTCTCAATGATGCCTTCGGCTTCCGCTAAAGTTTCTTCAAATTGCTCCAGAAACTGCACTTCCTCATCGGTGAGCTTGCGTCTGGTTTGCGCTTTTTTGAGGCGCGCGATATGAGCATCTATGTCTTTGCGCAAAAGCTCGAAAGATTTTACGGTAGTTTTCTCGGCTTCTTTTTCCCGCCGGTGCAAATACTGCAATTTTTTTATCGTCTTTGCATAGAAATACCACAGGCCCACTCCGGCGCCCAAGAGCAAGAATGCAATGGTCATCGCTCTGCCAAAATAGTCTAGAAAGATATCGGTAATGTCTTTAATAAAGCGGGATTCTACGTGAATTTGGAGCGGTTCTGTTTCATTACTGCTCGCGCCTCGGGCATCGGTCACGTAAACAGTGAAAGTGTAGGTGCCTGGCGAAAGGCGCTTGGTTACTAAGGCATTAAAATCGCCACTGGAATTACTTCGGACATACTCTTGGGATATTTCCTCGCCGCTCTCCCAGACCTTAATAGTAACATCGGCATCTTCGTAAGTATTGCCTCTAATCCTGGGCAAATCTCCCGACTCTATTTCCGTTGGATAGTAGGTAATGGTCGGCGCGCGGATGGCTTCAATGGTAAATTTTTCAGACGTATTGGTCGCATTGCCGGCGCGGTCAAAGGCGGTTATTTTGACAATATAATTGCCGGGCTTTTGAGGCGGCAGGGGGTATGGATTGGAATCCGTCTGGGGTACTTTGCGGTCGGGGCCGCCGTCGTTGATTCTGATGTCATAGTGGCTCACGCCCGATGCTGTGTCCTTGGTATTAAAAAGTATCACTGGCTGGGGTTCCAGCGTGGAATTGCCATGAGGAAAGGTAATAGCAAACGGTTCGGGTGGAATGGTGTCAATATTTATTTTATACCGTCCGATTTTACCCCAACCAGTAGCGTCCCTGATTTGCAGCGCAAAATAGTGCGTGCCATCCGACAAATTGTCCACTTTCTTTTTGGAAATCGGCGGTTCATACAGGACCGACGGCTCGGCGCCAGCAGATTTACTGATAGATGTGCGGACAGCGATAGCTCCGGCGGGTAGTTTCCACGCAAACTCGGGATTTTTGTTGGCATACCACAGTGAGCTATTGGGATGGGTTGTAGAAGTTATAAGCGGAGCTCCCTCGGCCGCTATAACATCGGGTACTGGCGTTGGAGAAGAACCGATAACTACGACCGCAACCCGCAAATCGGACAGAATGTTTGTGCCGGAACCGTCGTTGGCTAAAACCGAACCGGAAGAAAAACTCAAGTTGGCCTGGCCCTCCCGCTTGGCTCTAAAATTTATTGTTAAAATTTTTCCATTAGCGCCTTTAAAGCCGGGATTTAAAACAATACCTTCAAAACTCACTGTGCCTGCGCTGTTGGAAAAAGCCGGCTCTTCCGCCCACAGGGAAAATATTGAGCCCTGTTTTGATACCGAAACCACTTCCAATTTATCCCAGGGAAAGGCAACGATTCCCGACGCCGCGTTCATGGATTGATCCAAGCTTGAAACCAAAACATTTACCGTAAAGGTGCTGCCGACCGCCGGAGAGCTGCTTGAGGAAAAAGAAAGAGACGCGGCAGACGCTAAATAAGGCAAAAACCCCAACACTAGAATAAAAATTATTTTGTAGAGTTTGGCCATAGTTTTTTCGCTAAAATTCCGGCAAGCAATGCTCCTAGTATTATAACAATCCAATTGCTATCTTGCCACCAGGGCGCGAGATTGCGCGACGCTACGATTACCAGTCGCTCGTTGTCGTTCTGGTCTATCGCTTTTATGTATATTTTACTCCGTAAATTTTGATCCCTCAAAAGATAAGGGCTTTCTGCTTCGTGGAACCAACTCCACTTGCCTTCCCGTACTTCATAACGGTTTATACCAGATTTTTTATCTTGAGTGGAAAATACCAAAAAATATTTGCCGTCAAAAATATTCGGGTCGCGGGCGATGAGCGGCGTAAAATCTTCCGGCGGTTCGGTGTCCGAGAATGTTTCCCGACGGACATTGCTGTCCCCGGGTTTGACGAGAATCGTAGTGTTGCGGGTCGAAAAGGCGGCCTCGGTACCCTGTCCGTCATTCAGCAAAACTTTTATCTCTTGAAATGCAATGTTAGCCGGGCCGGTATTTTTCGCTTCAAAAACCACGGAGAAAAGGAGATTAGTGGGTCCGCTGAACCCGCCGGGAGTAATGCCGGAAAAGGCAATTATTCCGGGCTCCGGACTATTGGGTTTTTCCACCCAAAAATTAATAACTGTGTTGCCGTCCAAGATGTTTACCGGCGTCAATTGTTCCGCTGAAAAGACCAGTTGGCCCTGAACCGCATTGAGCGAGTCGGCGGAATTGACAACGACATCCACGATAAATTGCTCCCGTAAGCCAACCGCGACTTTGTGGGGATCCAAACGAAGCTCCGCCGCAAGCGCTAGTAGGGGCACGCACAAAGCGAGCGAAAGAATTGGAATGATTATTTTGGTTTTGGTTACAATGTTCATATTCTTCTTTTATAGAAATATTCTTTCAGCATACGTTTAAGTAATCGCGAACCCTGGCTTGATTTAAGATACTTTTCTCGCCGCATTGCATCATCAGCATCAAGGTACGCTTCGTAAAATATGACCTGCCATAGTCCTTTGTTTTTTGTGGAAAAATTCTTTCCACTGTTGTGCTCTGAAATCCTGCGACGTAGATCGGTCGTATATCCGATATACAAATCATCATTCTGTTTTCTTTGAAGCACATAAGTGTAATAAAACATGTTATCTACTTTATCTCGGTCCCCGGGTAGTAGATTTTGGTGCTGTACGAAACGCAGTTTCGTACGTGCTATGCACAGCACCAAAATTCACTACCCGGTCCAATAATAAGCCATAATACTGAAATCCACTAGATCGACTTTCTTATCGCCATTTAGATCAGCTGTTGCTGGTGGGCTGGGGCGCTTATACCAATATGCGGCAACAGAAAAATCAACCAGATTGACTCGGCTATCACTATTTGTGTCGCCTTTTAGGGAAGACTGCGTTGGGGCTTGCGCTAAAATATTCTGTGTCCCTACAATAAAACTGGTCACTTTAGAAAAAGGGCTTATCTCACCCTTAAAAGAGGATTTTGATTTTGCAGTATGCTGACCCATTTCCAGTGGAGTGGTATCAAAATTTAATAAATAAATTCCGCTTGAGTCCGCGCTTCCTTGCACGAAAAAGTCTTGGTCCGAGCCAATGGTAATGGTAACAGCCGCTGTGGGAACGCTTTGGCCAAATATTGAAATCGTATCTCCTTTTCTGACTTCGCTTTTATCCACCGCCAAGGAAGGAGCTATGAAAATATCACTCACCTTTGTGGTTACTCCAGCAGTAATACCCACCGGGAAGGTCAGCAAGGACGAGCGATTGCCTTTATTGTCCTCGGAGTAAACGCTAAACAAATAATTCCCGCCGGAAATGTTGGAAATAGTAACTTGGAAATTTGCATCTGCGCTCGCAATAGTAGTGGCAACAATTTGAGCGTCTTTAAGTAAAGTCACCGTGCTTCGGGGATATGCTCGGCCGGTAAACACCACATTGGTATTGGGAATGGTTGTAATCGAGGTACTACTGTAACCTCCCCCGCCGCCGCCACCACCACCACCGCCACCGCCACCGGAAGTACATTGCGAAGTGTTAAAAGTGCAGGCAGAAGAGCACGATAAAGTGCCGCCGGAAAATCCCTGCGAAGAGCAGGTCGCCCCGCCTAAATCGGACCCGTCGCATTGTTCGCCGGATCCTATTACTCCATCGCCACAACCCGCGACAGTTGCCGTAATTTCAACGGTAATTGCCCGCGCCGCGCCAGCCGACAGCAGAAACAAGCAGAAAATAAAAAAAAGAAAGTGTAATTTTAAACTCATTCATTATTGTTGTCGCGTCGCGCGAGCGATGATGTAGCGATTGTATCTTTTGAGCAGAAACCAAAAAATAAAAAGTAGGACGAGGAAAATGAGGAGAAGTTGCCACGGTATAATAAAGAAATTGTATGAAGCGTTAGCGGTCTGAGCGCTCGCGCCCCAGGATAAATTAAGTTTTGCCGTATACCAGCCGAAGTGGAAATTTTTCACCTGCGCAAAAGCTGTCCGGAAAAATCCTAATTGGATTTCTTCATTAGCCTCGTTTCGGGCGGGCGCTTCACCCCACAATGTTTCAAATCTACGGGTGCTGTTGGGCAGGACACTACCTTCGCGCTCATTAGCCAAAAGCGTCGCTGATTTTAATCTAAAGGTATTTCGGATAACAAGCTCGCCCTGAGGCACTACTCGATCGCCGCCGGTATTGTTAAAGCCGTATTCAAACGGAACCGGCAAGGACACAAAAAAGCGCCGGCCGTCTTTCGCGCCAAAATCCACTAAGCCGGCGGATTCCTCCACCTCGCCGTTCACCCGAAGCAAAATCAACACGCCAATTTTGCCGCCGATAGACACTTCGCCCCCCACAGTGCTTTGGGGCGGCTGGCTACCAAAAAAGACCGCGGCAAAATAGCCGCCGGGTTTGGCACTAGCCGGGATACTAATAGTGTATGGAATCTTAATGCGTTCCCCGGTCGCAATGCTTATCTCCGGCGCCGCGGAAAGCCAAGTAGCCAAACCGCTCTTGGCACCCGTGAAATATGGCGCGCCGGAGTCGCCCCGCGATTCAAAGTTTTCAAAAGAGGTAAAGAAAATTCTGGTGTCCGACTGCTCGTTAAAAAGCTCAATTTCGCTGTGCACCGTCTGCCCGGGGTCGGCCTGAATCTCAACTTTGGCGGGAGAAACGGTAAGCGCTTCGGCCGGAACCGCCACCCCGCCGGCAAGAAGAAACAAGGTTATGAAGAAAATATAGTTTCGCATAAAAAATATGTGTGTAACCCCTCCCCCCTCTCTCTGACATTCTGGATTAGAAGTTGGCCGCAACTACATAGGTCAGGGTCGCGGTATAGGCACCGGCTTCAGTGGAAGAAGTGATGTTGCCAAGATATCTTACCGAATAAGTGGTGTTGGCCGAAGCACCGGAGGCCGATGCCACTTGGTCTGGAAAGGCCGCCGTATCAAACGCAAAACCAGCGGCGGCATAAGGCGCAGTCACCGTGCCGGAGCCGCCCGTAGCGGTCATGCGCAAACCGAATTGTTCCGTACCGGCAGACGAAGCGGTGTTGGAGGAACCAATGGCGGTAATAGTATTGGCTCCGGAAGTTAGCGTCGCGCCGTTAACCGTCATCGTATAACCATTAGTGGCGTTCGTGCCCACTACCAGTGTATGCGCTTCCACTTCGGTAGCATTGCCACCGGAATCATCGGCAAAGAAATCGTCGGCGGAAGTCAGAGTGCCAAATTCAGTAGTATTGTCGGAAATAGTAAAGGTCAACGATTCATCCACGGTCGCCGTCACGGCAACTTGGTCGTCAGCGAGGATGTTGATGACAATATCTCCCGTATCACCGAAGGTGCCCGAAATGGCAATGGTATATGATGCTGCTGAAGTCGCATTGGTGGAGTTGGTGCTGTCATACGTAAGAATGATTTTGTCGCTCGCCGCAACAGCCGCGGCACCTACACCGTCCGTCGGCGCGGTGAGCGTGAGAATTCGATTTTGGGTGCCGGAGAAAACAGCGCCCCAGGCTGTCGCGCTCGGACTTGCGGCAAGAGTTTCGGTGCTTTCAGCGCCGGTCGTGGCGCCGTGGGTAAAAGTCACCGTGCTTATTGCTTTTGAGGTGAAGTTAAAGTCCGAGGGAAAAGTAATAATAATGGTGTCGGTTGAGTCGCCTGCTCCAGTTGGGGTGGTAAACTTAATCGTATGGCTGGAGAGAGTGCTTATTTTCTGACTTGAAAGTGTATCTGATTTGCTGGTCAACGCCGCGGCGCGAGCGGTTTGGGCGGGCCAAGCTGCCACCAGCAACACCACCAGCACGGCACCGGTTAATTTATTAAGCATAAAAAATTTTTTGTCACAGTATTTTATAATACCAATATATATACATTATTATATTAAAGCTACAAAACAATTACTATCTCCCCTGTGGATAACTTTGCTCTAAAAAGAGGCGGTAATTACATAGGTCAAAGTCGCGCTATAGCTCCCCGCCTCTGTCGTACTGGATATATTTCCTAGATAACGGACAGAATACGTGGTTGTTACATCGTCGCCGTCGGCATCGGAAGCTACTTGGTCGGGAAAGTTTGCTGTGTCTAAGGCAAAACCTGCCGCCGCATAGGGAGCAGATACCGCGCCATTACCCCCCGTGGCCGTCATGCGTAAACCAAATTGTTCGGAGCCAGCCGATGAAGTAGTATTGGTTCCTCCAATTGCCGTAATTGTATTTCCGCCGGAAGCCAGCGTCGCGCCATTAATGGTTATTATATAGCCACTCGTAGCATTGGTAGAAGCGGTAATGGTATGCGCTTCAACTTCCGTGGCCGAACCGGTACCGGCGCCGTTAGCAAAAAAATCATCTGCGGAACTTAGCGTGCCGAAGCCGATGGAATTGTCGGAGATACTGAAAGTCAACGACTGGCTTCCTCCTACCGCCGTTGCGCACACTTTAGTGGTATAAGCGGTACTGTCTCCCACATGCGCATTAGTGGTACCGGAGATAGACGCGACAGTAGTATCATAACCGGTGCAATTGCTCGCCTGATATGCCACGGAGACAGAACCTCCGGAGGGCACCGAGATACAGGAGCTGTTGGCATAATTTGCCTGATCATTCTGTTCGGCGTGCGCATTCGTTGAAGCAGAAAGTTTTAGAGCTGTTGCAAAAGTTCCGGAACAAGAATTGCCGAGGCTGGTAACTCCACTGCAACAGACTACTTGGGAATAATTTGACTGGCTTGTAAGTTCGGAGTGGGCATTGGAAGTTGCGGACATTCGGAAAATTATACTCCCTGACGCACAACTCGTATCAACGGTGCAGGTAAGCGTGCCAGCTATAACAGTAGTCGGGTAAACAATAATCAGGAGGATAAGTGCAGAGAATTTTATTGATTGAAAATTCACAAGTTATTTTGTCTTAAATATCATCACGCTTGTGCCAATCATAAGAGAATTGAAGTCCCCAGTGCCGGCTGCCTCATTCCCCGCCCAAAGCTCCAGGTCGCCCGAGCCAGTCGCCACAAATACGCCTTCAATAATAGCCTGCACGTCAGCGTTTACTGTATCTGCAGAAACAGTTGTCCCCACTCCGCTGGTTGCCTTTACTCGCGCAGCATAATAACCAGGCAGTGTTGCTGTTGAAAGAACTGAGTTCTGGTCCGCGGCGGCATTAGAAGCAGTTGCCACGGTGTTTACCACATACCAGTGCCAGACAAAAGCGCCGCTGGTACCGGTAAAATTCACCCCAAATCTTATACCGTCTGCGGCGTCGTTGGTGCGGTAAATAATATTATAGCGAAAGACATAAGTACCGGCTGCTAGCGTCTGGGAAAGGTTGGTCGCTTCCGTCATTGACGTGCTGTTTGCAGTGGTGTCAAACTGCTCTCCTGTTGTCAACGCATCAAATATAATACGCCCATCATCTCCTCCAGCCGCAGTCTGAAATGTAGGGTCAACGCCAGCACCGTTGGAAGTCAGCACTTGTCCGGAAGTTCCGGCGCTGGTTACTTGCACAGCGCCTGTAGCATTGCCTATTAAAACCCCGGCGTCTCCCAAGGTGGTTGCTCCCGTGCCCCCTTGAGCGACAGTAACTGCCGCGTTGCTTGTCAAAACAGTCGCGCTTGCATCTGGCAGAGTGAAAGTTTTTTCAGAAGTCGCCGGTCCGCTAAATTTCGTAAAGCCGTTGCCGGTGCCTCCATTTACTGATGTGAGAATTCCGGTAACTCCGTTTGTTAAATCAATCTGCGCCCAAGCGGGATTGTTGGAAGTGCCGGTATTAGCAATATATCTGGTAGCAGAAGCATTTTTAGCTAGAGCTGAAAGGGTGTCCGCGGCAGACCCATATAAGACATCTCCTTGCACCACGCCGCCGGAAGCAGAGGTAAAATCATGTCCCGGATTCGGAGCTGTGGCGTATAAAATATTTACAAAAGTAAAACAAATTCCTAAAAGCAAAATTATGCTTAGAAATTTATTAAAACCGCCTTTATAACCGGAGCCTTCCATGATTTAATTATATCTTACTTTTTATAATTAACCACATACTTGTAGGCTTTGGCTGAAATTTCCGCCATGATGGCCTGCGCTTTTTTCTCTTCTTCTTCCTCGTCCTTTGTAGAATCGCCTTTGATTATAACCGTTATAATAAAGGGACGGTTTGGCACATACACAATGCCCGAGTTTGCATATACATAGAATTGATAATTCTTGCCATATTTATTGGCAAATACTATGTCTTCGCCAATCCCCTGTGATAAATACTGGCTGAAGTCAGATTTTGAAAGCCATAATAGAATTTTTGAGGAGTTTTCGCGCTGTAAAAAACTTGAAGTATATAAAGAACGAAAAAGACGTGAATATTCCTTACTACTTATTTTTCCTTCCTCGTCAAAAAGCTCTTCCAGCCCCGTCTCATCTATTATTGTGCGGCGCTCCAGGTCTGTCATATTTCGGGATAAAATTGTATACGCGGTGTTATCTGAATGAACAAGCATTTCTTCTATAAGATTTTCTACCGCAAACGAGGTGCCGGCTTGGTAAGCAAAAAGGGTGCCAGATAGGATGCTTTTATCTTCTTCGTTCATTACCAAGGGGGTATTTAGACTCCAGATTCCATTTTCCACCTTTTTTATTGCCGCCATAGCGAGAGGCAGTTTGGCTAGGCTGGCGGGCCAAATTTTTAGGTCCGGATTGATTGATATATTCGCGCCCGTGTTTAAAAATTCAAAATAAAGAGTTATTGAATTAAGCCCCTTTTTAGCCACCAGCTCGCGTAGGTCTTCCCGCAAGGGCTGAAAGTTGACAACAAAATGCTCTTGGTCTATAAAACCTCTGGACTGGTCAATAAGCGGATAAGACGGACTAGATATTCCTTTTGAAAAATAAAGCTTAAATGACGGCCAGCCTATTAAAACAAGATTTAAATCCACAATCACCAAAACCAATGCGATTTTTATCCATGTTCGGTTGGAAAATTCCATATGCCTATTCGTAAACGATAAAAATTATTGGCACGGTAATAGTCGTTTGTTGGCTGGAGAATGAGCCGGCGGTGGCTGTAATTGAGTGCACGACTTGTGCCGGCAGAAGGGTTGATAAAAATGTTTGAGCATCAGCTTCCGGATTTTCTCCTACCACAACCTTAAGCCGCGCCGTTGAGTTGCCGAGGATTCCGCCGGAGTGATAGCTTATTACTATCAAATAACCGCCGCCGCCATAATCTTCCACTTTGATATCATCCACTTCTATGTTTTTCTGCAGAGACAGCCACTCATTTACTTCTTTTTCCAGCCTATCCTGAGGCAGAACGAATATTTTGAAACTAGTGATTCCTTTTGCTGACTCTGCATTCAGATTTTCATATTCCACTTCCAGCCAAACAGAGTCCAAATATATGGTATGAATATTGTCAAAAGTCGGCATTGTATGTATAGCAATCTGAACTTTTTCCAAATCCTCCACAGTTGTAAATATACCGGTCGGCATTTCAAAAGATACTCCATTATTAACATCTGGTACAAAACCTAAGGACTGCCAATTTTCTCCGTCAATGGTGTAAAACACTTCCAGCCGCCCATCTGGGACATCGCCGTCCAAATATAGGGTTTCCGCGTGCGCGGTTTTGGTTATTAAATTTAGTATAGTTGGTTCTGGTTCCGTTGGTTCGGATGCTTCTGGTTCTGGCTCCACCAGCTCGGTGCCTGAATCTTCTTCTTCTGGTAAAATTTCTTGAGGGACATCTTCTGCTGGCAAAACTTCAGGTTCAGGTTCAACTTCACCGGACAACACTTCCCCTTCTAAGGGAATAGTCTCGCTCTCAGAGTTAGTGTCCGGCTCATTTTGAGAGCTATTGGTATTTTTTTCGGCCCAGGAAAATTTAACAACTATTTTTTTCTGGAGCGCATCTTTCGGAATTTCCCCTTTGAATCCCCCGCAAAAAATTTGCGAAGTGGTGTTTGAAAGAGAGGCGGAATTGCTGTCGTTGTATTCGGCCACCATCCCGTTCTCCACCTCCGGCATGCCCATCGCCTTTTCCACGTTCTTCCATCCCCCTAGGCAACTAGTAGAATAAAACACGACCGTTTGCGCACTTACTTGATTGGAACGATAGAACGAATAAGAACCTAAAAATATAAAGATAAAAAACAAAACACTAACCACCCGGAGGGATATTAAATATTGGTGCGCACCCACCGTTATTTTTAGCCTTCTCATAGAGTTAGTAGAGACACCTACAATTATAACAGTTCTGCTCTAATTACTACAGGGGAAAACCGCAAAATGGTGAAAAAACGCTGTGATTTCTATTCCTCTGCCCCCTGCAGTTTGAAGGATTTTTCTATCAGCTCGGAGAGTTCTTCAAGGTCGCGGAAGCCGGTCAGCAAGTCGTCGTCAATCACCAGCGCCGGCAGTGCGGTGTCCTTGATTTTGTAAATTTGAATCATCGCCTTGACCGCCGAAAGGTCGGCACCGTAATCAAAAGAATAAACGCGCAGTTCCGGATATTTTTCGCGCAAGGCCGTCAGCACCAAACCTTCCTGCTCGCATAAGTCGCAATCTGCCGCGGCGGCGTAAAAATACAGGATGAAGGCCGATTTTTTGCCGCAACGCTCGGCAATTTTCTTGGACAGGAGATAGTCTTTGATTTCCAGCAGGAAGTAATATCTCTTCAAAGAAAGCAGGGTCGCGTCATCGCTTAAATTTTTTTCGCCCCACTCCAGTTTCCGCCCCAACTCCGCTAGTTCGCCGGCCAGCAGGGAACCGGAAATATTTTTGCAGGAAAGTTCGGACAGCAGGGAGAACTGGGTTTCGGAAGACAGGATGTCAATGGCAATCTGGTCCTGAACAGTTTTCAGTTCCGCAACTTTCTTGCCGCCGAAATAGTTGCTCAAATAACTGGCGGTCAAAAACAGCCCGGCGGTAATCAGAAACACAATCAGATATTTTTTCCAATCAATCATAGTTTCTCATCTCCAGGAGGGCTTCCGGGAAACCAGCGTATTAAAAATCGCCTGGGCGAACCAAATCGGAACAAAAATACCGAAGAGGGCGAAAAAATACAACATATCCGCCGAGAAGCGCCACCGGCCTTCCACCATTTTTTTACCCACCACTACAGCGAAAACGGTAAAGAGATAAGACAACACTCCGATGAAAAAGACGGCCTGCATATCAATAAAGAAAGGGTCAAAAAAATTGGGGCTGGAGGTAAAATAAAAGCCGGTTATTTTGACCTGCAAGAATTTGGCATACAAGTAATCACCCAAGTTATAAATAATGCGGCCGAAAATGTAGCTGATAGTCAAAATCGCAACCACTACCGAGGGTAAGGTAAAAAAAGAAAAATTGCCGTGCTGTTTTTTAAACAATAATCCGCGGTAGTCAATCAGATTATTGATGGAGCCGTAAATCCAGCGAATTCGCTGGCGATACAGCTGGCCGAGGGTCGGCGGGGTGGCCGTATAGACATAAGCATCGTGGCATTGCTCTATCTTATATTTATTTTTCTGCATCCGGTAGGTAATCTCCAGGTCTTCGGTATTATAAGCGTGCCGATACGGGCCCAGTTTATCAAAAACTTCTTTTTTAAAGACGGTCAGGGGGCCGGGCACGACATACATGCCTCCCAGCAAACTTAGCACTTTTTTAATGAAAGCGCCGACATAATATTCGGGCCGTTGCGCCGACTGCACGGCATTTTCCGCGCCGGCCGCCAGCACCGACGGCGCCACCGCCATCACTGCCGGGTCTTTTTCAAAATAACTCATCAGGCGCGCCAGGGCCTCCGGATGAGCTATGGAATCCGCATCCAGGCAACCCACGAATTCCGTCGCCGCATGCTCCAGCCCCAGATTCAGCGCGGTATGCTTGCCGCCGTTGGCCTTGTGAAAAACTTTCACATTTTTATAACGCGCGAATTTTCGGATGATGCCGCGGGTGCCGTCGGTGGAACCGTCGTCCACCAGAAAAATCTTTATTTTGTCTTGCGGGTAATTTAAATTTAAGAGAGAGCGCACCGTTTTGTAGACTGTTTGCTCCTCGTTCCAGCAGGGCACGGTTATGGTCACCGCGGGGTAGCGCGCAAGTTTTATTTCGCCTGTGCGAATGGTTATCTTTTTTCTATTTTCAATAAAAGTAACCAGAAAAAATACCTGCACGTAGACAGACAAAAAAAGCAAAATATTAAGGATGATATCCCCTATTCCGGCCATAAGCTCCCGCTCTTGGAAATGTCAATTACATCTTCTGGCCCATGTCGTGGCCGCCGCATTCGGCGCAGGCCGCCATGCACTTCTTGCACTTGCAGCCGAAGAGACTCATAACCGCGGCAACTCCGACCAAGAGATAAACAATCGCCAAAACCGTAGGCCAACCGCCCAAGAGCATACCGACCACGTTCCAGTCGCTGCCCAGGAGCATACCCAGACCGACCAAGCCCCAATTCAAACCGCCGACGAGCAACAAGACCATAACCGTCTTGTGCACACCGCAACCTCCCCAGTGACCTTTTCCCATGCACATATACTTTATAAAAGTTATTGTTAATAAAGGACCTTTAAGTATCTGTATTATAGCACACATCCAGCGCAAATATGCTACAATGGGTAGATTAAAATTTAAAGAGCAAACTATATGCAAAACAACCAAAAGCCAATAGTCGGCGCCATAATTTTAGCCGGAGCCCTGGTCGCCGGAGCAATTCTTTTGAGAGGCAGTGTCCCCGCAACCGGAACCCCGGTGTCGCTGGACAGCAGTGGCAATCTCGTTTCTCAAATAAGGCCGGTTGAAAAAAATGAACATATTCTGGGCAACCCGAACGCGAAAATAATGATTGTGGAATATTCCGACTTGGAGTGTCCCTTCTGCCAAAGATTTCACGGCGTCATGCACCAAGTAGTTGAAGATAATAATGGTAACGTCGCTTGGGTTTACCGGCACTACCCTATCGTCGGTCTGCATCCCAAAGCGCCCAAAGAAGCGGAAGCGACGGAATGCGCCTGGGAACAGGGCGGCAACGATGCTTTCTGGAAATACACGGACCGGGTTTTTGAAATCACTCCGGCCAATAACGGCCTGGAGGCAAGCGAATTGCCGAAGATTGCGGAATATGTGGGACTGGATGTCGCTCGGTTTAATGAATGCCTAGCCAGCGGAAAATTCAAAGATAAAATTGACGCGGATACAGCGGACGGCACGCGGGCGGGAGTCAGCGGCACGCCATCTTCCTTTATCCTAAAAAACGGCAAACTGGTCGGCACCATCCCCGGCGCCCTGCCCTATGAAGCGGTGATGCAGAAACTGGACGCGATAAAATAGTCCACCCCGCCCCCGTCAGACGGGGGCACCCCTCAAGAGGGGAATCTTAATGCGTTCTTTCTTTTTTCTACAGTTTCCAGAACAAAATTATAGACACCACCTATGTTTTTCTTGATATCAACATCGGGAATTCTAATTACGCGCAAATTTAAATCTGTCATAAAAGCGTCTCGTTCTGCATCGTACTCTATTTTATCGCCATGACTTGAGCCATCTATCTCAAAAACCAAACCTAGTTCCGGAATAAAAAAGTCTACGATGTAATTGCCTACAATAACTTGCCGATCAATATCAAAACCGAACTTGTTTTTATCTTTGAAGGTTTGCCAAAAAATTACTTCTGATAGATTTCCGGCTCTTCTTAATTCTTTTGCTCTTTCAATCAAAAGTTTATTTTTAGGAATTTCCCAATAGGGATATAAAGATTTTGGATTCCATAATTCCCCTCTTGAGGGGTGACGCTTGCGCCGGGGTGGATGTTCCCCTCTTGAGGGGTGGCTCGACTTTAGTCGAGACGGGGTGGAAGAGTCTTTCTTGTGCATTTCTAGTCGAAGTAATTTTTCAGCCGGGAAATTTTGTCGTGCTGGCGGAGTTTTTCGTGCACTTTGGCTTCAATTTGGCGGATGCGCTCGCGAGTGACGCCGAACTCTTCCCCCACTCGTTCCAGGGTATGCTGAATGCCGTCCAGCAGGCCGTAGCGCATTTCCAGAATCTTACGCTCCTTGGGGTTGAGTTCGTTTAAGACTTCGCGGATTTGGTCGGAGAGAATCCGGCGGGAAGCTTCCTGGTCGGGGCGCAATATTTTGTCGTCCGGAATAAAATTCTCCAAGGTGGATTTGTCGTCGTCATCCCCCACCGGCTGTTCCAGCGAAACGGTATCTTGGGAAATATTTTCAATCACATGAATTTTTTCCACCGGTATGCCCATCTCCGTGGCGATTTCTTCCGCCAGCGGCTCCCGGCCCAAATCCTGCGAGAGCCGGCGATGCGTTTGTTTGTATTTGGAAATGGTTTCCACCATGTGCACCGGAATGCGGATGGTCCGGGACTGGTCCGCCAGGGCGCGGGTGATGGACTGGCGAATCCACCAAGTCGCGTAGGTGGAAAATTTATAGCCCTTGGTCCAGTCAAATTTTTCCACCGCCTTGAAAAGGCCGAGGTTGCCTTCTTGAATTAAATCCAGCAGGGTCAGGTTCGCGGAACGGCCCACGTATTTTTTGGCGATAGAAACCACCAAGCGCAGGTTGGCGCGGGCCAGGAGATTTTTCGCTTCCAGGTCGCCCTTTTCAATACGCTTGGCCAGCTCCCGCTCATCGCCGGCGTGAATCAACGGGTACTGCCCGATTTCTTTGAGATACATTTGAATGGAATCGTGCAGGCCTTCCTTGCCGAGCTCTTTGTCGGAAATATCCAAATCTAAGTTAAGCAAGTTGCCGCCTTCCAGAACATCTACTCCGGCTACGGAAAATCTTTCATACAGCTCATCCAGAAACAAAATATTGTTCTCAATATCCGGAAAAGTTTTCAGAATTTCATCATAGGTAATAAAACCCCGTTTCTTGCCCTTTTCCGTCAGCCCGTCCGCCAAAAGGCCCCAGGTCTCCGCTTTTCTGGAACGGGCAAATTTCGGGTGTCGGGACTTTTTCGCCCTTTTTATAATTTTTCTTTTTTTATTTATTTTTTTCTTTTTTGATTTTTGGGCCATATAATTTATTTTTTTACGCGACCACTCTTAATTTTTTCTTTACTCTTATTTAATTCGTCAATTTCTTTCAAAATTTCCTGGCCGGATTTCTCGTCCGGTGCCCGTCGCAGGGCGAGCATTTTCTGATTGAGCGTTTCATTAATATTTTCTTCCTCCAGATTCAAGAACATTTCCTGCACGCTTTTTTCCAAATTTTCACTATCTTTGTAAAATATTTCCGCTTCAAAAATCAGGTCGCTTTTGATATCCTCGTATTTTTTGCGCTCCTTTGCCAATTTTTCAAAAATCGCTTTGAAATCCAGCGTGGGTTTTGAGAGCGATGCCTGCCAGAAAGCGATGCCCAGAAGCTTGCGCTCAATATAATCCCGGCGGCGCAGAGTGTCCAGCGCCGCTTCCGTTTCTGCCAACTCAATTCTTTCACTGCCTTGCGCTTGGTCCACTTTTTTAAAATCTTCTTCCAGGGCGCTCTCCGGAATGCCGGATTGGTCGCTGATTTTTTTCAAAAAATGCGCCCGCTCAATGGAGCTCGGCAGGGCGGCCACGAACGGCAGAACTTTTTCTTTTATTTCCCGGCCGGCCTTGCGCGAGTCACTCTGGTGCTTCTCTAAAATTTTAGCCAGCGCGAATTCCACGATATGTTTGGAATTTTTTATGGCTTCGCGCCACGCCTCCGCGCCTTGCTTAGCGATAAGTTCGGCCGGGTCGGCGCCCGCGGACAGACTGGCCACTTTCACATCCATACCCAGAGAGAGCGCAATCCGGCCCGCGCGCTCCGCCGCTTTTTCTCCGGCCGGGTCGGCGTCCAGCGCCAGCACGATGTTGGAGGCAAGCCGGCGCACCAAGCCCAAATTGGACACCACATTTTCCTGGGAGAGCACCGCATCTGAGAGAGCGGTGCCGGAAGCGGCTACTGTGTTCCGATAGCCCGCTTGATGCGACATTATTAAATCCATCTGGCCCTCAACCAAAATAGAAAAGTTGTTTTTGCGAATATGACCCTTCGCCTTATCTATGCCGTAAAGCGCGGCGCTTTTGGAAAAAATGGGAGTCTCGGGGCTATTCAGATATTTCGGCTCGCCCTCGCCGAATATTCTGCCGGAGAAAGCGATAACTCTCCCGCTGGAATCCGTTATCGGAAAGATAACTCTCCCGCGAAATCTGTCATAATAGCCTTTTTCTGATTTTTTTGCCAAGCCTGCTCGCTCTATCTCCGTATCGGAAAAACCTTTGGTTTTCAAGTGTGAATACAGAAGTCGCCAGTCTGGCTCCGCGAAACCAATTTTGAAATCCTTGATGCTTTGCTCGTTTAAACCGCGAGATTTTAGATATTCTTGTACCTTGCTGTTGTTTTTTAAATTATTTTCAAAATACAAAGCGGCTTCTTCCATTGCCTGATATAATTTTTCTTTTTCGCTTTCCTCTTTCGGATTAAAACGCGGCAGCTGCACGCCGGCCCGGTCCGCCAACAACTTCAGCGCACCCTTGAAATCCAGGCCCTCAAATTCTTCCACAAAAGTAAAAATGTCGCCGGAGGCTCCGCAACCAAAACAATAATAGGTGCCCCGCTCCGGCGACACGAAAAAGGACGGCGTCTTTTCGTTGTGAAAAGGACACTTGGCTTTCAGGTTCGCGCCGGCCCGGGTGAGCTTGATGTAAGACGAGGCAATTTCTTCTATCCCCAACCTTTCTTTAATTTTAGCGACGGGTGAATCCATAATCATATTTGTGTTTTTTCACTTGACATATTGTTTGTATTTGCTATACTTTAATTACTTTTGGGAATTTCCCACGGCCCCTCGCAAGAGGGGAATTTTTGTTTAAGGACAATATAAACTCCTAAATTTCTCTTTCACTTTATTCATTTCAACCACATCAAGTTCTCCGATTTTGGAAGATAATCTTTTATAATCTAATAACCTCGCTTGGCTTAATATTACTACACTTTTTATATTACCTAAGGTTATTTGAACGTACCAACTACCTTTTCGGTCTTGAGAAGAAGTAGGTATGCCCATAAAAGTAGATTTGGAAAGTTTCCTGAAAATTAGTACTGGACGAGAAAACAATCCGCTCTTGCCGTTTATTTCACTACCAATATTTTCACCTATACTGCACCACCAAATTTCTCCTTCTTTAAATAATGGTGGCATGTGCTTGTTGTTATGTAATTTCTCCTTAAGTTTTATCCACTCAAGAAATTTTTTTACAATAGACATGCGATTTACATTTGCTATGCTTTATTAACAATGGCCTCGGCCTCCGAGAAACCCCCGAAAGGGGGTTTCGTTTTTTATTCGCCTTTTGTCGGAGCGATTTTATCCTTGAAGCCGGTGCCGGCTGGAATCAGCCGGCCGATGATGACATTCTCTTTGAGACCGCGCAGGTCGTCCACGCCACCCTTAATCGCGTTTTCAATCAGCACGCGGTTGGTATTTTGGAAGGATGCCGCCGACAGCCAGCTCTTGGTGCGCAGAGACACTTCGGTAATACCAAGTACCACTATTTCTGCTGTAGCTTTTTTGCCTCCGAGTTCTTCCACTCTCACATTTTCTTCTATGAACGCAGTGTTTTCCACTATGTCACCCACAGAGAAATTTGTTTCGCCCGCGTCTTTGATTTTTCGGCGGGAGAACATCTGGCGGATGATTATTTCGGTGTGTTTTCTGGAAATGGACGCGCTCTGGAGCTCGTAGACCTTGTTGATTTCTTCAATAATGTACTTTTCCACAACTTCCTTACCCGCGAGTTTAAACATTTCCGCAATATCGGCGGAACCATCGGTCAAAAGTTCGCCCTTTGTGACCCTATCTCCGGCTTTGACTATGGACATGCGCCGGAAAGGAACAACATACTCCATTTCATTTTTTTTACCCTCGTCTGACAAAACTTTAATCACTTTTTCTTTGCTATCCTTGGTTTTCACTTCCAGCACTTCGCCGTCGGTTTCCGAAATAATTGCCGGATTCTTGGGCATTCTTCGTTCAAAGATTTCTTCCACCCGCGGCAACCCGGTGGTGATATCCGTGCCGGCCACGCCGCCGGCGTGGAAAGTGCGGAGGGTCAGCTGGGTGCCCGGCTCGCCGATGGCCTGGGCGGCGATGATGCCCACGGCTTCGCCGTCCTCCACCAGAGCGTTCCGGCCGAGGTCCAGCCCGTAACACTGGACGCAGAGTCCGTGCACGGTCTTGCAGGTCAGCGGTGAACGGACGAAAATCTCCATAAGGCCCGCGCCTTCAATATTGTGAGCTTCCTCCTTGGTAACCAGAAATCCACGCTTGTAAAGCACTTTACCCGCGCTGTCCTTCAGGTCCGCCGCCAAGACGCGCCCGCGCAGGTTTTTAGAAAGCGGAATTTCAATGCCGGAAATATTTTCTCTGCTGACCATAATTCCATCTTTGGTGCCGCAATCCCGCTCGGTAATCACCACGTCGTGCGCCACATCCACCAGCCGGCGGGTCAGATAACCCGCTTTAGCGGTGTTAAGCGCGGTATCCGAGGCGCCTTTGCGCGCGCCGTGAGTAATGACGAAGTATTCTATCGGTGAAAGACCTTCGTAGTAAGAAGGAATTATCGGGAATTCCAGTATCTTACCCTGGTTGTTTTGAATGAGCCCAATCATGCCGGTCATTTGGGTCAAGGACCTCATATCGCCTCTGGCTTTGGAGGTAAACAAATCATGAGTGGAACCTTTTTTATCCAAAGTGCCCGGCAAAATCTTTTCCAAATTTTTCTTTGTCTGCGTCCAGATTTCTATAATTTTCTGATATTTTTCCTCTTCCGACAGAAGGCCTTCTTGCCATTGCAGTATAATTTCTTCCTCGAGTTTTTTGCCTGCTTCTATAATTTTTTTCTTATCCAGAGGGACTTTAACATTGTCCAAGCCCCAGGTAGTCCCGGAGACCGTGGAATATTTAAACCCGAATGCTTTTATTTTATCCAAGATGGACGGAGTGCTATCCACGCCATAGTGCATGATAAGTTCATCGAGCAGAGCCGACAATCTGTCCTGGGTCATTTCGTCGTTAATGTAAGAGAAGTCGGACGGCAAAATGCTGTTGAACAGCAGCCGGCCGACCGAGGTCTCAAAAATTCCCCCGTCAAATTTCCTGTATTTGTGGGAATCGGTAGCTAAAACTTTTATTTTAGCCCGGAGACTGACAACCCCGTAATCGCAGGCGGTAATGGCAGTATTGGGACTGGAAAAGTATTTGCCTTCTCCCGGTTCGCCATCCATGGATTTGGTCATCCAATAAGCTCCGAGCACCATATCCATTTTAGGATTCACAATCGGGTCGCCGTTTTGCGGCTTCAAAAGATTTTTATTGGCCGCCATAAGTTTTTCGGCTTCCCATTGCGCTTCTTTGAGCAATGGAACATACACCGCCATCTGGTCGCCGTCAAAGTCGGCGTTGAAAGCCTGGCAGACCAGCGGATGAATCTGGATGGCGTTGCCTTCAATCAGAACCGGATTGAACGCCTGAATGCCCAAGCGGTGAAGGGTCGGGGCGCGGTTCAAAAGCACGTATTTGCCTTGAATCACTTCTTCCAGCATTGCCCAAACCTCCGGAGTGCGTTCCTCTATCAGTTTGTTCGCGCCGCGGATGTTAAAAGCCAGTTCCTCTTGCAGAATTTTGGAAATCACGAAGGGCCGGAAAAGTTCCAAGGCCATGTGCTTCGGCAAGCCGCATTGGTTAAGCTTCAGCTCCGGACCAATCACAATCACACTGCGGCCGGAATAGTCCACACGCTTGCCCAGCAGATTCTGGCGGAAGAGCCCTTGTTTGGATTTTAAATTGTCCGACAGCGATTTGAGCGGACGCTTTTGCGACTGGCTCATGGCCGCACTGTCATTTTGCTTGGCGATAGAGTTGTCAATCAGCGCGTCCACCGCTTCCTGGATTATTCTTTTCTCATTTCTTAAAATTACATCCGGTGCGTTGATTTCTTTGAGTTTTTTCAGGCGGTTGTTGCGATTGATGACCCGGCGATACAAATCGTTCAAGTCGCTGGTAGCGTGCCGGCCGCCATCCAGGGCCACCATCGGCCGCAGTACCGGCGGAATCACCGGAATCACCGTCAGGAACATCCATTCCGGCCGGATGCCGGAGTAAGTCATGGCGCGGATGAGCGAGAGCCGTTTCTGCAGTCTTTCTTTTTCGGCCGCGCTGGCCTTTTCCAGCATATGCTCGGTCAGTTTCTTGAGCTTGCCCAAGTCCAGATTTTTGAAAATGGAATAGATAGCCTCGGCGCCGATGGAGGCTTCAAAGCAGGTGCCGTATTTGAGAGAATAGTGATGGAAAGAAATTTCATTTAGAACTTTGCCTTCGTAAATTTCCCCGATCTCTTTCTTGGTTATGGAAAGGAGATTTTTTAATTTCTCTTTAGTATCTTCGTCGGCGGCATTCTTAAGTTTGGATTTGTATTCCTTGTCTAGGCCTGACAAAACGTTCGCTTTCTCGTCCTCATGCACCTTGGTAATGATATAGCCGGCAAAGTAAATTACTTTTTCCAGGTCAGAAACGGAAATATTCAGCAGGATGCTCATGCGGGAAGGCACGCCGCGCAGAAACCAGATGTGCGACACCGGAGTGGCAAGCTCAATGTGGCCCATGCGCTCCCGGCGCACGATGGAACGGGTAACTTCCACGCCGCATTTTTCGCAGATGATATCTTTGTAGCGGATGCGGCGATATTTGCCACAGTAGCACTCGTAATCTTTTTCCGGGCCGAAAATTTTCTCGTCAAAGAGACCGCCGCGCTCGGACCGGCCGGTGCGGTAATTAATCGTCTCCGGCTTGGTAACTTCGCCAAAGGACCATTCCTTTATTTGCTCCGGCGACGCTAGGCGAATCGCAATTTGATCAAACTCGGTTGTGTTTAAAGTTTTCATATTTTTTATTTGGATTTTTTCAAATCCACGTCCAGCGCCAGACCCCGCAAATAATTTAAGAGCACGTTAAAGGAAGCCGGGGAATTGGGCGGCCGGATCGGCTCGTTTTTGATAATCGCGTCAAAGGTTGCCGACCGTCCCAAAATATCGTCCGACTTGATGGTCAGCATTTCGCGCAGAGTGTAAGCCGCGCCGTAGCCTTCCAGGGCCCAGACTTCCATTTCTCCGAACCGCTGGCCGCCGCCCTGCGCCTTGCCGCCAAGCGGTTGCTGGGTAATCAGCGAGTAAGGACCGATGGAACGCATATGAATCTTGTCTTCCACCATGTGATGCAGCTTCAACATATACATATAGCCCACCGCCACATCCTGCTTAAAGGCCTCGCCGGTCCGGCCGTCAAAAAGTTCCATCTTGCCGCTCTCGGGGAATCCGGCTTTTTGCAACTCTTCCCGTATCTCTTCGTTTTTAGCTCCCAGGAACGGCGGCACGATGGCCTGATAGCCCAAAGTATTCGCCGCCATGCCGAGATGCATTTCTAAAATTTGCCCCAGGTTCATGCGGGAAGGCACGCCCAAAGGGGACAGAATTATGTCTACCGGCGTGCCGTCTGCGGTATAAGGCATATCTTCCTCCGGCAGAATAGTGGAGATAACTCCTTTGTTGCCGTGGCGCCCGGAAAGCTTGTCGCCCACGGAAATGTTGCGGATTTGCGCAACCTCAATCACAATTTTTTTGATGATGCCCGCTTCCAGCGCATGTCCCAGCTCGCGGGAGAAAATTTTCACGCCGATGATGCGCCCGCGCTTACCGTGCTCCATGCGCAGCGAAGTGTCTTTCACGTCGCGGGCCTTTTCGGCAAAGATGGAGCGTAAAAGTCGCTCCTCCGGCGTCAATTCGGTTTCCCCTTTGGGCGTAATCTTTCCCACCAAGATGTCGTTTTCTCTCACTTCCGCGCCGATGCGGACAATGCCGTCTTCATCCAAATCTTTGAGCTTCAGTTCGCCCACGTTCGGTATGTCGCGGGTAGTGATTTCGGGACCCAGCTTGGTGTCGCGCACCACGCAGGTAAATTCTTCCACATAAACGCTGGTAAACTTGCTGTTTTTTACCAGCCGCTCGGAGATAATGATGGCATCTTCATAAGTGGCGCCGGACCATGACAGAAAAGCGACAAAAATGTTCTGCCCGAGTGAGATTTGCCCGTTCACGGTGCTGGCGGTGTCGGCCAGAATGTCGCCCTTTTTCACTTTGTCTCCCACGCTCACCACCGGACGCTGGTGGAACACGGCGAAATTGTTGTTGCGCAGAAAATTGACAAGCGGATAAGTCATTTCCTTTTTTCCTTTGACGACTATTTTCTTCGCATCTAAATATTTGACGACTCCATCCTCGGCCGCGATGACCAACCGGCCGGAATCCCGAGACGCCAGCTCTTCCACGCCGGTAGCCACTAGCGGCATTTCCGGCAAGACGCAGGGCACCGCCTGTTTTTGCATGTTGCTGCCCATGAGCGCGCGGTTGGCGTTGTTGTGTTCCAAAAACGGAATCATGGAAGTGGCGATGGAAAACGCCTGATTCGGCGCCACATCTATGAAATCCACTTCTTCGCGGGCGACCATGCCCGGCTCGGTTTTAATTCTGGCCTCAACTTTTTCCTTGGTGATTTTGCCGTCCTGGTCATAAGGAATGCCGGCGTGAGCGATGTTGTATTTTTCTTCTTCCAGTGCATTCAAATAAACAATCTCGCCGGTAATTTTAGCATTTTTTACTTTGACGTACGGAGTTTCAATGATTCCGAAATCGTTAATTTTCGCGTAAGTGGAAAGGTGCAGAATCAACCCGATATTCGGGCCTTCCGGCGTGTGAATCGGGCAAACCCGGCCGTAGTGCGAAGGGTGCACATCGCGCACTTCCAAGCCGGCCCGCTCGCGGGTCAGGCCACCGGGACCGAGCGCCGAAAGCGTGCGCAGATGCTCCATTTCGTAAAGCACATTCTCCTGCGCCATAAATTGCGAAAGCTGGTTGGTGGTAAAAAATTCCTTGATGCGAGCCTGCAGCGGGCGCTGGTTAATTATCTGGATGGGCATGGCCGTATCCACATCAATAATGGACATGCGGTCTTGAATGTTACGCTTAATCTGCATCATGCCGGTGCGCACTTTTTGCTGGAGAATTTCTCCGACAAACCGCACGCGTCTCTGCCCTAAGTGGTCAATGTCATCCGCTTCCGCGTCCGGAGTGTTGTTCAGGGCGATTATATTGGAAATAACAGTCACTAAATCTTCTTTGGAAATTACTCGGCGCGCCAGCTCGGCTTCGTTCGTCGGCTTGTTGAAACGCTGATTAAACCGGAATCGTCCCACCGGCGATAAATCGTAGCGCTCCGGCGTAAACAAGGAATGAATGAACTCTTTGGCGTTCTCCGCCGTGGCCATATCACCGTCCCGCAGGCGTTTGTATATTTCCACATAAGCATCGTCCAAATTTTTGGTCCCTTCTTTGCCAAAGGAATTCTTGAGCGCTGTTTCCGCGTTCAACACACCGTCGAAGGCTTTGAGAATAGCTTCGTCGGTATGATAACCCAGAGTTCTTAAAAGAGCCGTGGCGGGAAACTTTCTCTTCTTGTCGATACGCATATAAATCGCGCCATCCGCTTCAGACTCTATCTCTATCCAAACGCCGCGCGCCGGAATTATTTTCGCGCCGAAATATTTCTGGCCCTTATTTTCCGACTCGGTGAAAAACACGCCGAAGGAGCGCGCCAATTGCGGCACGATAACCCGCTCCACGCCGTTGATGATGAAAGTGCCGTGCGATGTCATCAGCGGCAGCTCGGACATAAAAATTTCCTGCTCTTTGACGGTGCCCAAAACTTTGTTGGTTAGCTTGACCCGCGCCTTCAGCAATCCTTGATAGGAGAGCTTGTTGATTTTGGAATCGTTTTCATCGGTTTTGGATTCGGACAGAGAGAAGGAGGAAAACTCCAGCACAAATTTCTTGCCGGAATAATCGGCAATCGGCGAGAACTCTTTGAACACTTCCCCGATGCCTTCCGCCACCAGCCATTGGAAGCTTTTGAGTTGGGCTTGGATTAGGTTGGGAAACGGAGCCAGGGGCTTTTTGTAGCGAGAAAAGTACTTCTTCGGACGCGCTTTGTCTTTGAGCATATTAAATCAAAGCAAAATAGGGCTTTTAAAGCCTTCTTATAATAAGAGATGCATCCGGTACTCAATCAGTTAGTGCAAGTATACGGATTTCCAAATCTTTGTCAAACCGATCTGGGGATATTTTATAATGATTTAAATTGTGTATAATTCTAGCATATGCTGAAATCTTACACAATTCATCAAGTCAGATGAAAATGTTTTTTTAGGTGCTCGTCTCTTAGAATCCGTTCCACAGTTAGAACTTCCATAAACTTGCTTACCCCAAAGAAATCGGCAATAAATATAATTTCATCTTCGCACGGATATGGATAAATCCACGCAGATTTTTGAAACTGGTAAAATCCTAACTCTTTCAAATGATATCTGAATGCTTCTCTGCCCCTGGTAAATCGCATGGGTATATCAAACATTGCCAGCCGCCATTTTTTATCCCATTTTTTAGGCTTTTTTATTTTCAGGAGATCAATCGCGAAGGCACGCAATTTGGATTCGCCCTTTTTGGTAATTTTTACAATAGTTTTGCTGTTTTTGTATTCAATGTACTCAATTAATTTTTGTTTGCGGAGAGAACTTATGGAATTTCTTATTTGTTCCTTGTTGAAACGCTTGGATGTTTCAAATTGCCTGAAAACTTGGACGGTATTGCCCATAGCCGCGGCAACAAATGCCAATACCGGCATGGAGGCAACGGCCAATACGCACAAAGAAACCTTGGCAATCTTTGCGTTGGTTGTGCCTGAATCCAGAAAGTCTCTTAACTGCGAAAGGTATCTATTTTCCATTGGGTTGTGTAATATTTTAGCATATGCTGGATTTATACACAACCATTAATTATCTACTTTATCTTATAAATTATCGATGCATTTTTTATCTACTTGCCATCATCGACACATATTTCGTAATAAGATAGAAAAATTGGTGTTCCTAATACTATCCAAAAAACAAACTCCTCAAAAGGAAATTGAAGGCCAAAAAGTTGCACATAACCTATGTACTGTCCGGGAAATCTCCATTGGTCAAGATGTAGAGCCGTAAGTTCAAAGCTTAAAAAGAGAAGGATGTTGAATATCGAAGCTTTCATGAGTTTGTCTATCAGATGAGGTTTTTTGAAAATGAGAATAAAGAAGGGGTATGAAAAAAATAACATCAAATATAAATATGCGTAAGGAAATATTAAAAGATCCTGATTTGCATAGAACACCACTATCATTAGAACAGCAATTGAAAAGATAGATAGGAAAGCATAATTAAATAATGGGGAAATCTTTTCCGAACGTTCATTTTCGAAAAAATGTTCATAATATATAACGGTGAATAAAATCCAAAAAAAATACCAAATAAGCACGTCTATAGGCACAAGGTCAAAAAGTTTGTTGGGAAAAAACAACTGCCCTTCCGGCGCCCAAGACCAAGCCCCATTGATTTCGGCAAAAAAATCTAGAACAAAAGAGGCTATCATTCCACCCAAAAGAGTATGCGCTAATCTATTTGTCTGCTTGGGCTTTCTTAAAAATAGATAAAGGGCGGGCACACCAAAAAACAACAGCGTAGAGGTTAAAAACCGGACTTGAAACAAAAGAACAAGGGGTATAGTTACAATCACCATCAAGATAACTACGATAAAATCTATCCTGATTTTTGTTTGTTTTGCTTCCATGCATTAATTTTAGCATGGTTACCGGAAAGGAGCACGTTAGGCACGCGATAATTTTTCCCGCGATATTTTAGAACTTCCGGGCGAGTGTAAACTTCGCTGCTTGAGACCCTCTCTTCTTCTAAAGATTCATGCTTGCCCAGAACTCCCGGCACTTGGCGGGCAATACAATCAATTAAAATCATCGCCGGCAGTTCCCCGCCGGTAAGGACATAATCCCCTACGGATATTTTTTTAGTTTTGAAAATTTTATCTACCCGGGCATCAATGCCTTCATACCGGCCGGCAATTAAAATGATATCTCGGTATTTTTTTGCAAATTTTTTGGCAAACGCCGTATTGAATTTTTCGGCGCTGGGCACAAAATTGATTATCATAACCCCACCCTTTGCCCTCCCCTTACGTAAGGGGAGGGTTTGGGAGGAGTTAGCATTCTTCAAAGCTTTCACTATAGCTTTGATTATAAATTCCGGTCGCAACACCATGCCGGGACCGCCGCCATAGGGCCGAGCATCCACCCGCTCCTGCTTGGGGCAAAAATCCCAAGGATTATAAAATTTGATGGAAATCTTTTTCGCCTTCACCGCCCGGCCGATAATGGACTCTTTTAAATAAGAATAAAACATTTCCGGAAAAATTGTAATTACATGAAAACGCATAAAATGCATTATAGCAAAAATCCCCCTTTCGGGGGATTTTTTTATATGCCTTTCAAATCTTCCATCGCCTGGTCCACGGTCTTGAGGGTCGGGCCTTGAGACATGCCGCCGCCCATGTGACTTCCTTCGCGCATGCCTCCGACCGGCTCGTTGATTTTTAAGTTCACCCGGGCGTTGTTCTTCATGCCGATGATGCGGAGCAGAGTGCGAATCGCCTTGGCGGTATTGCCCATGCGTCCAATAATTTTACCCATATCGGCGGGATTGACCGTCAGGGTAATCAGCACGCCCATTTCATCCACGGTCCGTTCGATTTTCACATCGTTCGGATTATCCACCAGCGCCTTGACCACATACTCCAGAAACACCTTGTCTGCTTCTTCCATAGTGTTGCAGAATTTATACTTTGTAATCTTTGCAGTATTACGACCGTAAACTGCGATACTGATAATTATAGAATACTATTTTTTAGCCTTCAACTCCCTCCTCTTGCCGGTCGGCTTCTTTTTCGGCAAAACATTGATTTTTTTGCCCGGGATAACTTGGTCGTGCACCAGGAAATTGTGCATCGTATCGGACGGCTGGGCGCCTTGGCCCAACCAGTATTTTATCCGCTCGGCATTCAGATTTCTCTTGGCCTCTTTGGCGCTAGGATTATAGGTGCCCAGAATCTCCAAAAATTTTCCGCTCTTGGTGCTGTTCTTGGAGTCGGTCAAGACCGCCCGGAAGGAAGGGTCGTTTTTCCGGCCGATTCTTTGAAATCTTATTTTTAGCATTTTTTGAGTCTAGCATAAAAACTTTAAAAAGCAATACGTAATGTAATTTTTTGTGATATATTGGGAAGGTGAAAAAGAAAAAACTCAGAGGACCTCATAGGCTGGAAGGAGTTGTTTCCATCTCCTCCAAGGGCACCGGTTATGTCGCAGTGGGGGCTGAAAAAAACAAGGGGCAGGACCCGGAGATTGATTTCCGGCACTTAAACACCGCTCTGCACGGAGACTTGGTGGAAATCATCCTGCATCCCAAAGGCCGAGGCCGGCAAACCGCCGAGGTGTCAAAAATAATTGCCCGCGCGAAAGTGCGTTTCGCCGGAGTTTTAGAAAAAGAAAAAGATATATTCTTTTTGAAGCCGGATGATACGAAAATGTATACGGATATTCTGATACCGCCGACAATGCTCGGCGGCGCAAAATCCGGTCAGAAAGTTTTCGCGGAAATAGTCTCTTGGAGCGACCCGCGCAAGGCCCCGGAAGGTAAAATAATCAAAGTTCTTGGCTGGCCAGGCGACAATGACACGGAAATGCATTCCATCGCCATGGAAAAGGGTTTTGACTCCGAACTGCCAAATAAAGTTGAAGAGGAAGCAAAAAAAATAAAAACTAGCGGGATAAAAGAAAGCGATTATCTGGGACGCCGAGATTTCAGAAAAGTTTTGACTTTCACCATTGACCCAAGCGACGCAAAAGATTTCGACGACGCAATTTCCTTTCGTGTTCTCCCCCTGCCAAGGGGGAGTGCCCCGACCCAGGTCAGGGCGAGGGGGTCTAATTACCCCTTATATGAAATCGGTATCCACATCGCGGACGTGTCGCATTACGTCCGGCCCGGTAGCCTGTTGGACGAGGAGGCCCGCAACCGGGGCACTTCTGTTTACCTAGTGGACCGCACCATACCGATGCTGCCGGAAATATTGTCCAACGATTTGTGCTCTCTGGTTCCCAATCAAGACCGCCTGACCATGAGCGCCATTTTTACAATGGACAAAAACGCCGGCGTGAAAAGCGAATGGTTCGGCCGCGCGGTCATCCGTTCCCAAAAAAGATTCACCTATGCCGAAGCGGAGAAATCAATTCGGGAACCTGCGGCGCCGTTGCATGCAGAACTTGCTATCTTGAATAATTTGGCGAAAAAATTAGCCAAGGAAAGATTCGCCCAGGGCGCGATTTCGCTGGACCAGGATGAAGTCCGGTTTGTGCTGGACAAAGACGGCCAGCCGCTAAAAGTGGAAATAAAAGAGCGCGGAGATTCCAATCGCCTGATTGAGGAATTCATGCTCTTGGCCAACAAAAAAGTCGCGCGGGCGCTTTCGTCCGAAAAAAGAAAAGGCCTGCCCGAGAACATCGCCATCTACCGCGTGCATGATTTTCCCAGCAAAGAAAAAATGGCCGACTTGGCGCTATTTCTCCAGAGTTTGGGATTGCGAGTCCCGCTAGTGGCCGGAATTATCCCAAGCCGAGAAATCAACAGGCTGTTGCGGGAGTTGAAGAGGAAAGAAGACACCATGGCAGACACCGTGCACCGCGCGGTCATTCGCTCCATGGCCAAAGCCGTCTACTCCACCAAGAACATCGGGCACTACGGTCTGGCCTTTGAATATTACACTCACTTCACTTCCCCTATCCGTCGCTACCCGGACATCCTGGTGCACCGGTTGCTGGAAAACCGCCTAGCCGACAAAAAAATCCCCGCCGACAAATTAATGGATTACGAAAAAATGTCCCTGGTCGCCAGCGAGCAGGAGAAGCGCGCCGCCGACGCGGAACGGGCTTCCATTAAATACAAACAGGTGGAATATATGTCGGTCAGAAAGGGGCAGCGGTTTGACGGCGTCGTCAGCGGCATCACGGAATGGGGCCTGTATGTGGAGGAAATTGAAACCAAGTGCGAAGGACTGGTGCGGGTGCGGGATATGCAGGACGATTTTTATGTTTTTGATGAAAAGAAACTTTCGTTTTGCGGACAAAAAACCAAGAAGTCCTACCGCTTGGGCGACCGTGTTAGAATAAAAGTGCAGGCGGCGGATTTGGAGAGAAAAACAATTGATTACGCCTTGATATAAATTAGAAAGATGCAATTCGTGAGAAAAAATAAAGGGCTTATTTTCTGGACCGCCTTGCCGGTGCTTTGTGGCGTACTCGTGGCGTCTTTTTTGCTGTCGTTTCTCAAAACCGGCGACGCGGCGGCGCCCAAGAAAAAAATAATGTTCGCGGAGCTATTGACGACCCAGCCCGCGCAACCGCAATATTTTTACATCAACAAGAGCGAGGGCGCACAGCCTAAGGTCACGGCCGAAGCCTATCTGGTGGGCGATCTTAACACCGGCGAAGTAATCCTGGCAAAAAATCAAGAGAAAAAACTTCCAATCGCCTCCGTATCCAAATTAATGACCGCGCTCGTCGCCAGCAAGCTCGCGGCACCGGAAGATTTGGTGACAGTCAGCAAGAAAGCGGTGGCCACCTCCGGCCAGAACGGCGGACTGCGCGCCGGAGAAAAAATAAAAGCGACCGACCTGCTCTATCCCCTACTTTTGGAATCAAGCAACGACGCGGCGGAGGCGCTGGCGGAGCGCTTCGGCCGCGAAAACTTCCTGGCCCAGATGAACCTGCAGGCGGAACAGCTTTTAATGGTCTCAACCGTTTACGAGGACCCGAGCGGGCTATCCGCAAAAAATGTTTCCACTCCGGCCGACCTTTTCAAGCTGGCGGGCTACATTCGCGAGCAATACGGGGAATTGTTCGGAATCTCAACCAAGCGCAGTTTCAAATCCGGCAGGCATAACTGGTCCAACATCAGCCGCTTCCTGGGCAAACCGGGCTACGCCGGCGGCAAGAGCGGATTCACTAATGCCGCCCTGGAGACAGGCATCGCCATCTTTGACCTGCCGTTGACAAAATCGGGCACTCGCCCCATCGCCATTACGCTCTTAAAAAGCCGGGATCGCCAGCGGGACGTGGAAAATATTTTGAAATATTTGGAGAAATATGTTTACTACGGCGGCCAGATAGACGCCGCCACCGCCTGGGTCAAGGAAAAAGTCGGCCTGCCGCCGATTTACGAACCCAGTTTCGTGACTCTTGCCTTTATGGGCGACTTGATGCTGGACCGCGGCGTGGAAAGTTCGGTCATAAAAAATTTCGGCAACGATTATTCCGCGCTGTTTGAAAAAATCCCGGCCAAGCTTTTGAAAAATTCCGATATCGCCTTCGCCAACTTGGAGGGCGCCGCCTCCGACCAGGGCCTGGACCAGAAAAATCTGTATTCCTTCCGGATGGACCCGGGCATCATCCCCGCGCTGGCCGGTGCGGGCTTGGATGTCCTGTCGCTGGCCAACAACCATGTCGGCGACTGGGGCCGTCCGGCTTACATTGACACTCTGGCTCGCCTGAAGGAAAACGAAATTCGTTATACCGGCGGCGGCCTGAGCGAAGTGGAAGCCGAAGCGCCGGCCATCATTGAAAAGTACGGTATGAAAATCGGGTTCCTGGGCTTTTCGGATGTGGGGCCCAACTGGCTGGAAGCAAAAACCGACACCGCCGGGCTCTTGTTGGCGAGCGACCCGCGGTTTGATGAGATAATTCAAAACGCCGCCAGCCAAGTGAACTTCCTCGTCGTGTCTTTTCATTGGGGCGACGAGTATAAAGATAAGCACAACATCCGCCAGGAATATCTGGCGCACCGCGCGGTAGATGCGGGCGCCAAACTCGTCATCGGCCATCATCCGCATGTGACGCAGGACACGGAAGTTTATAAAAACAGCTACATCGCTTACTCGCTCGGCAACTTCATCTTTGACCAATCCTGGAGCAAGCCCACCATGCAAGGCCTCCTGTTGCAAGTCAAACTCTGGAAAGATGGCGCGATGGATATCAAAAAAAATACCACTTACCTAAACTCTGTCTTCCAACTAGACCGCATCGTGGAAGGCAAAGAGGAAAAAATAAAATTCCCAGCTGTCCAAAACTAATGTTATCACTTTTGTCCGGCCGTCAGAATTGATAACATTACTTAGCAATCTGGGTGGCTTCTTCGAATTTAACCGAGAGAAGTTTGGAGGCGCCGTCGGAGCCGATGGTCACGCCGTAGAGCACGCCGGCGCGGGACATGGTCTCGCGATTGTGAGTAACCACGATGAGCTGGGAAGCTTGAGAAAGTTTTTCCAGCATATCGCCGTATTTACGGGAATTGGCTTCGTCCAGCGCCGCGTCGGTCTCGTCCAGAATCAAGAAGGGCGGCGGATTTACTTGCGACATCGCGAACAATAGGGCGATGGAAGTCAGCGAGCGCTCGCCGCCAGAGAAGGCGTGGAGGTCTTTCACTTTTTTATGCGGCAGAGACGCGTTTATTTCTATACCCTGCTCCGGTTCACTCTCCAAAGCTTCAGCGACGGAGGGCTCGTCCTCATCCAAATCAATGTTGCGCTTACGTTTTATTTCCGTCACCACGGATAGGGAGGCATGCCCGCCGCCAAAAAGAACAGAGAAAAATTCCTGGAATTCTTTGTTTATTTTTTTCACGCCTTCTTTGAACTCCACATCAATTTTTTCTTTAAGTTCGGCAATAAGTTTTTCCAGCGCTTCTATGCTCTTAGCCAGGTCTTCCAACTCCCGCGCCAGAAACTGGTCGCGTTCGGTCACGGTTTGATATTCTTGCATAACTTCCATGCCGGAACCGAGGCCGGTATCTTCCAATTTGATTTTTATGCGCTCAATTTTTTTCTTGAGCTCCTCTTGGGTTAAAGTTTCTTCTTTGCATTCTGGTTTATAATTTTTGTAGCTTTCGATTTCCGCACCCAAAAGCACCCCGCCTTCTTTGAGTTCGTTTTCAAACAACTCTCGGCGGTTTTTAAGATTCTCTTCCTTAATTTTTAAAAGCTCCAGGGCCGAAGTCAGTTCCTGCTCCTTGACCTTCCAGGCAAATTTTTCCCGCTCCAAGTCGCGCAGGTCTTCCATTTCCCGGCTGATTTCCTGCTTCAATTTATCCGCGAGCGCGGTGCTTTCTTTTTCCTCGTTTTCAACGCGCCGGATTTCCGCCGAAGTTTCCGCCTGCGTTTTTTTCAGCTCTTTCAGTTCGGCCGCCTCGTACTGCCGTTTTTCCAGCTGTTCCGGATCCGTATCGGCGATGACACTGCCGCACATGGGACAGCGGCCGGAAATTCTGACTTTCCGCTCCCCGGCTTCAATTCTGCCTTCAATCCGACCGAGTTGGCGCTCCAGTTCGTTCTTGGCCGCCCGGACGGAATTTATTTTCTGTTCTATCGCCCGCAACTCTTCTATTTTCTGGCCGCCCCGCTGGTGGTCTCGCCCTTCGCTGGTTTTAATTTTCGCGCTAACTGCCGCCAGTTCCTGGCCGAGCCGGCTATGTTCCTGCACCAGATTTTTTTTCTCACTCTCCAAAAAAATTTCTTCTTTTTTCAAATACTCGGCGTAGAGACCCGCGAGCTCGGTTTTCATCTCCCGCGCTTTTTCAAATTTTTCTACTTGCTTCTCCAAAAACTTCAGGTGCGGCGCGTTCTCCCGGCGCAACAGGCCGACTTCTTTCATATTTTCGGTTGTGCGTTCCAATTTGCGTTCGCTTTCTTTGATTTTGTATTGGTAAATGCGCAGACCGAGGGCGTCTTCCACCATTTCTTTGCGGTCCCGCGCCGAAGCGGAAAGTATCCGGTCGGCTTCGCCCTGCGAAATAATGTGGTGCCCCGACGAGCCAATGTGGACCGAGGAGAGCATCTGGTGAATGTCCTTGAGCCGGACTTCCGAACCGTTCAAAATGTATTTATTAACCCCATCCGGATAGACTTCGCGCGAAATGGAGATGGTGTCGTAGTTTAAATTTATATCTTCGCCCGCGTCGTTGGTAAGTTTGAAAATTTTTTCCTGGTTGTCAAAATACACGGTCGCCGACGCGCGCGAGCTTTTCGGCAAGTTTTTGGACCCTTTCCAGATTAGGTCGGAACCGCCCTTACCGCGCATAGATTTCATGGACTGCTCGCCCAGCACGAAACGCACCGCCTCCACCACATTGGACTTGCCCGAGCCGTTGGGACCGACAATGGCCACAATCGGGCTCTCAAATTCCAAAACAGTTTTATGGGCAAACGATTTGAAGCTGTGGAGATAAAGTGTTTTGAGCTGCATCGTATATTTCCTTGGTTAATCCGTCCAGTTTTTTATTTTTAATGCCGCTTCGGCTGCTTTCTGCTCCGCTTCCTGCTTGGACTTGCCCTTGCCTTCCGCAATCAGGTCTTTGTTGAAATATATGCCCACGGTGAAGTGCTTGTCGTGGTCCGGACCCGACTCCTGGAGAACTTTATACATCGGAGTGCATTGCACAAATTCCTGGGCCTTCTCCTGCACTAGCGATTTGGCATCGCGCCAAAGTTTTTTATTTACTATCTCCTCGGTTTTAGGTAAAAGAGTCTGGGCTATAAATTTATCCGCCGCTGCGTAGCCCTGGTCCATGTAAACCGCGCCGATCAGCGCCTCGTAGGTGTTGGCCAGAATGTATTGCCGCGCCTTGCCGCGGTCTTTGGTTTCGCCCTTGGATAAAAGCAAGTAGTCGTTCATGCCGAGACTCTCCGCTACCGAAGAAATTATGACCGCGTTCACCAGCGCCGAGCGGAGCGCGGTCAGTTCGCCTTCGGTGTAGTCGGGATACTTCTGATAAAGAAAATCGGTCACCGTAAGTTCCAACACCGCGTCGCCCAAAAATTCCAAGCGTTCGTTGTGCGAGATTGCCAGACCGCCGTTTTCATTTATATAAGAGCGGTGCACAAAGGCCTGCTTGAGCAAGTTTTTGTTTTTAAAATTAATTTTTATTTTTTTCTCAAAAGCTGAAAATTTTTCCATTTTTTTCTTTATACTTTATAAACTTTTTACTTTTTACTACTAATTATTTCCACCGCTTTGCCGATAAGGGGGATTATGTCATTGTAAATTCGTAATTCTGGAATGGCAGAAACCGGAAACCATCGGGCCCCGTCCAGGCCGGTGGATTTTTCCAGAACCAATTCCCGGTATTCGCTCTTGGCTAGAAAGTAAACCACCCGCTTCAGGCTCTTGCCCTTTTCCGGGTGCGTAGCCACATATTCATTTTCTCCCAGTTTTTCTTCTATCTCAATATCCAGGCCGATTTCTTCTTTTATTTCTCGTACCGTTGCCTCTTCTTCATTTTCTCCTTCTTCAATGCTCCCTTTGGAGATGGTCCAATAGCCGAAAACATCGTGCACCAATGCGAACATAATACCGCCGTCCTTTTGGGCATACACCAGCGCCCCGCCTTTCTTCTCCACCGGCAGTTTGGAAACATCCACCGGCTCGTCTTTTTTTTTGTGTTTGCTGGTTTGTTCCTTGCCCGGCTCGCCGATTTCTTTGTAGACCGCGCCCAAGACACCATTCACAAATTTGCCGGAGTTCTCTCCGCCGAAAGTTTTCGCCAGCTCAATGGCTTCGTTAATTGCAACCTTGGGCGGCACTTCGTCCCGGTCGCCGAAAAGAAGCTCGGTCAGGCCCAGACGCAAAATATTCCGGTCAATGACTGAGATTTTATCAATCGGCCAGTCCGGCGCGGCTTTCTCTATGATTGCGTCTACGGCCGGGCCCTTTTGGAGTGTCCGTTCCAAAAGCGCGGCGGCGAAAGAATCATTCTCAAAACCGGGAGCGAATTCCGCCAAATTCCTTTGGAGTATTTCTTTAAGGCCCTCGGGAGGTAATTTCTCTTTTTCTTCCGCAGACAGAAAATCCCATTCAAAAAGCGTCTGGAGAACTATTGACCTGGAAAGGTGCCGATTTGCCATAAATTAACGAACGAAGTGAGTATAATTTATGAGCATCCCGTTAAAAGCCGGAGGCTTTTGTTCGGGAGGCCGAAAATTATTTCACGCTTGCTTTTGCTTTAGCCTTTTTCTGCTTCTTCTCCATCTTCTTTATCAAATCCAAAACTTTTTTGCCCCGATAGTAGCCGCAGGACAGACAGACCGCGTGTCCCATCTTAGGCACTTTGCAATTGTCGCACGCGACCAAACGCCGGTTCCGGAGCGCGTGGTGCGAGCGCCGGTTCCCAGTATGCGATTTTGTGCTCCTCATTCGGACAACCATGCTGGCTATACTAGCATATTACGGCCGAAATGCAATTTTAAAATATAAAAAAGTGTGATATTATGGTGAATATGGAAAAAGCGGATAAGATAGCGGGCTTAAGACATTCCTTGGCGCACCTCTTGGCGGCGGCAGTGATGGAACTTTACCCAGACGCCAAAAGAACCATCGGTCCCGCGATTGATAACGGCTTTTATTACGATTTTGAATTCTCTGCCCCTGTTTCGGACAAGGACCTGCCGAAAATAGAAAAAGAAATGCGGAAAACTCTAAAAACCTGGACAAAATTTTCCAGCGCGGAAAAAACCTACGCAGAGGCGAAAAAGGAACTGGCAGGCAACGTATACAAACTCGAACTTCTGGAAGAAATTATTGGAAGGCGACCCGCCGACGCCAAGGCTTTGGCGGACAAGGAAAAGATAACTTTCTACACCTGCGGTAATTTTACCGACCTCTGCCGCGGCGGGCACTTTAATGATATGTCAAGGGTGCCCCTTGACAGCTGGAAACTGGATAGAGTGGCGGGCGCTTACTGGCGCGGCGATGAAAAAAACAAAATGCTGACCCGTATTTACGGCTTGGCTTTTGAATCTAAAAAGGAATTAGCTGCCTATTTAATCCAGAGAGAGGAAGCCGAAAAAAGAGACCATAAGAAGCTGGGTCGTGAGCTTGGGCTTTTTATGTTCCACGAGACAGCGCCTGGAATGCCATATTGGCTACCAAAAGGGCTTATCTTATATAAAGAGCTTGAGAATTACTGGCGGAAAAAACACGCAGCCTTAGGGTACTTAGAAATTTCCAGCCCATTGGTAAACAAAGCAGAATTATGGAAAATTTCTGGTCATTGGGAACATTATAAAGAAGATATGTTCATCGCCGATATGGGAGAAAATGAAGTTTATGGAATAAAGCCAATGAACTGCCCGAACACGATGATTGTTTTTAAATCTATGCAGGTTAGTTATAAAGATTTGCCTCTCCGCCTGTCTGACACGGACAGACTCCATCGTTATGAACGTTCTGGAGTTTTAAATGCCCTCTTACGTTGTCGTTCTTTCCAACAGGATGATTCACACAATTATGTAAGCGAAGATATGATTGAAGAAGAATACCGCTCTATTATGGAAATCTGCAGGGAGTTTTATGGGATTTTTAAACTGGAATATAGTTTCAGGCTGGGAACTCGTCCGGAAAGCTTTATGGGCAATATAGAAACATGGGATAAAGCAGAAAAAGCATTGAAAAACGTATTGGAAAAATCTGGCAAGAAATACTCTATAGCAGAAAGCGATGGCGCATTTTATGGACCCAAAATAGATATAATTATGAAGGATGCTATCGGACGAGACTGGCAAATGGGCACAATGCAATTGGACTTCCAGCAACCGGAACGTTTTGAACTGGAATATACCGACAGGGATGGAAAAAGAAAACGCCCCGTGGCTATACACCGTGTTATCTATGGTTCTCTTGAAAGGTTTATAGGTATTCTGATAGAACATTATGCGGGTGCGTTCCCCCTCTGGCTCGCGCCGGTGCAAGTGAAAGTTATTCCCGTCCGCACGAGCCACAACGAATACGCGCAAAAAATTTTTGAAATGCTTAAAGAAAACGGTATCCGCGCAGAGCTGGACGATGAGGACACAAATCTGGGAGGCAAAGTCCGCGATGCAAAAAATAACAAGCTCCCCTACTGGCTCGTCATCGGCGATAAAGAAATAGAGGCTAAAAAAGTAACTTTAGAATCCCGAGACTCAGGCACCATCGGCCAAATTTCTCCGGAAGAGCTTCTGGAAAAACTGATGGGAGAAATAAAAAACAAAAAATAATGAAAAAATTTATAAATGAAGCAACTTGGATTGCACTCATAATACTTATTTTAATGATTGTTGGTGCCCTATTTAGCCCTTTTTCTCCACTGAATTGGGTATTGTTTAGATAAAGATGATTAGATATCTATCTCTGCTAACTTAGCATTAGACTGAATGAAAGATTTTCGGGGTGGGACTTCGGAGCCCATGAGGATATCAAAAATTTTATTGGCCTCTTCGGCATCCTCAATGTCCACGCGTTTTAATACCCGATTGGCGGGGTCCATGGTGGTTTCCCAGAGTTCTTCCGGGTTCATTTCGCCCAGACCTTTGAAGCGCTGGATGTGAATTTTGTTGGGCTTTAGGCTCTGGGCACTGGGCTCTAGCTCGGGCTCAGATTCATCGCGCTCAATTTCATTGATTTCGCTTACATTCCCATCCTTGCCGATTATTTTCATTTTCTCCTCGTCGGTATAAGCATAAGCAATTTCTTTGCCTTTTTTTATTTTATAAAGCGGCGGCTGGGCGATATAAATATAACCGGCGTCTATGATTTGTCGAAAATATCTATAAAACAATGTTAGGAGAAGCGTCCGAATGTGCGAACCGTCCACGTCCGCATCCGTGGCAATGATTATTTTATGATAACGAATTTTTCCAATGTCAAAAGTGTCCCCGATGGAAGTCCCTAGGGCAATCACTAGAGATTTCACTTCCTTGGACGCGAGCATTTTGTCTATGCGCGCGCGCTCCACGTTCAAAATTTTTCCGCGCAAAGGTAAAATCGCTTGGGTACGCCTGTCTCTGCCCTGCTTGGCCGAACCCCCCGCAGAATCTCCTTCTACAATGAACAGTTCCGACTCGGAAGCGTCCCGGCTTTGGCAATCCGCCAGCTTGCCGGGCAGAGTCATGCCTTCTAGCGCGCCTTTGCGCAGCACAGAATCCTTGGCCGCCTTGGCGGCTTTGCGAGCTTTAAGGGCCAGAACAGATTTGTTGATTATCGCTCTGGCGTCGTCTGGGTTTTCTTCCAAAAAATTCGCGAAGGCCTCGCCGAAAACCGTCGCCACCGCACCTTGCGCCTCCATACTGCCAAGCTT
>CAZPJV010000001.1:0-36271 GCA_964586975.1 uncultured Candidatus Saccharibacteria bacterium | reverse complement strand
TTTTGATTATTAAAATCTCTCGCGTCTATTATTGAAATCTTCAGCTTTTTGACGAGGTAGGCCTGCTGGCGGATGTGGTTCACGATAGTGTCCCAGTTGAATTTAATATCGCTGAAAACCTCCCGGTCCGGCTCAAAGGTGACGATGGTACCGTGCAATTTGGACGCGCTTAATTTTTTAACCGCGCCCTTTTTCTTGCCTTGCGAATATTCCTGCACGTGCCTGCCGCCGTCGCGATGCACTTCCGCCCGGCAATAGGCAGACAGCGCGTTGACTACCGAAGCGCCGACGCCGTGCAAGCCGCCGGCTACTTTGTAACCGCTATTCTCGCCGCCGAATTTTCCGCCAGCGTGCAAAGTGGTCATGACCGTTTCCAACGCGGAGACTTTGGTTTTCTTGTGGATGTCCACTGGCACGCCGCGGCCGTTGTCCGCCACCCGCACGCGATTGTTGGGCAGCATTACAATTTCAATATCGTCGCAAAAACCGCCCATAGCCTCGTCGCGGGAATTATCAAAAATCTCCCACACCAAGTGGTGCATACCCTCCGGTCCCGTAGTGCCGATATACATCCCCGGCCGCCGTCTGACCGGCTCCAGGCCCTCCAAAACCGATATGTCCGAGGCATCATAATGATGCGCCCCACCCAAGGCGGGCAAGCTTTTCCCGTCTTTTTTCTGTGTTTTTTCTTTCATAAATTACTACTATATTATAGCAAAAATACACAGGTTTTGCTAGTGATTTTTAGTGAATTTTATGTTGTAAAAACTAAGTAAAAATGAAGGGGAGATTGGCCGTGCACGTGCGACGACCAATCTCCGAATCCCCTATGACCGGCCGCTAGCGGCCGGGACGGTCGTCGGGGCGACGACCGTCACTCTCCCCTCCGTCGCGCGCGCGGGCGGAGAGGAGCGGAGAGTGCCGGCGGGTGCCGGCTGAGGGAGTTTTTCCCTATTCGGGACTGACTCGTCCCGAGCGGGAGACTCCCTCCAATGCCTTTTATCACTGGGCATTGTTGTCTCCTCCTTTCACTAAAACTATAGCAAAAATTATCTTACCTGCCAACCCTTGTTTTCTTTTATTTTTTCTGCAACCTTATTCATTATTTCATTCACTTCCGCGTCCGTGAGCGTACGATCGTAGGATTGAAAAACAATGCGGAACGCGTAGGAGGTTTTGTTGTTTTTTGTAAAAGTATCAAATAACTCCGGACCCCGCACTACCATCTCGCCCGCATTTGCTGTGATAACTTTCTCAACATCAGTACTGGAAATATTTTCGGGCACCCATACGGCAACGTCGCGGGCGATGAAGGGAAAAAGTGGCCACATGCGAAATGCAGGCGCTAGGCCATAGGCTCTAGGCTCTAGCTTGAAATTCAAATCCGCATCTTTACAAAATTCATTTAAATTTAATTCTATTATTTTATCTTCCTCATTATACGCAACATGCATTGCCTCTTCCGGCGTCCAAACCGTTCCGATTTCAAATATTTTTACTTCTTGTAATCCAAGCAAGGGTAAATTATTTTTATTTAACTTCAAACTCTCTTTAAGTCCGTCCGATAAATTAGTGCGCAGAAAATTCTTGTCCGATGCGGAGGCCAGCACGGACACCTTGCCTTTGTTTTTAAAACTCGTGGTCATTACTTCCGAATACCCTTCGCTTAGAAGTTTATTCCGCGCCCAAACAATTTTCGCATAAGTTTCGTTTACCTTGGGCGTAAATGGAATCTTGGGAATCGTGCCTTTCACTTTATCGTAGCCCAACACCCGCCCGATTTCTTCGGCCATGTCTTCTTCAAGGGCTAGGTCCAGGCGCGTCGGCGGGACGGTAATCTCAAAACCTCCTCCGCCTACGGCACCTCCTCCAAGGGAAGAGGAAGCGCTCCCTTCCCTTCGGGAAGGGCTGGGGTTAGGTAGTAATTTATATTCAAAATTATAGCGCTTTAAAATTTCCTCAATTCCCCCGTCCGAAACCTCTAGACCTAAAACTTTGGAAACTTTCTTCGCAGAAAAAGTCAGCGTCTTTTGCTCCGGCTTTTGCGGATACTCGTCCACGATTTCTTCAAATTCCCCCGCACCGCATTCCACCAAAAGACCCGACATCTCCCGCATCGTGGGCGCGCCGGTTTCGGGCGTGAGTTCGTTCTCAAAGTGCTTGGCGGCATCGGTCGGCAATCCGTGATAACGGGCGCTCTTGCGCACGCTCACCGGGTCAAAATTTGCCACTTCAATAATTATATTTTTTGTGTTCACGTCCACCTCCGCGATTTTCCCGCCCTTAATGCCCGCCAGTCCTAAGACATTTTTGTCGTCCGCAATAACCATGTCGTTCGAGGTTAGCTTCAGCGGTCGGTCATCCAGCGTAGTCATTTCTTCGCCTGCGCGGGCCATGCGGATAATCAAGCCGTCGCCGGAAACTTTGTCTAGATCAAAACAATGAATCGGCTGGCCGCAATCAAACATCACCAAATTCGCCGCGTCCACAATATTGTTTATGCTCCGCTGGCCAATAGATTCCAGGTGCTTTACCACCCAATCCGGACTTAGGCCTGTCTTTACATTGCGCACAATACGTCCCATGTATCGCCGGCAGTTATCTGTTTCTATTTTAATGTTCAAAGCCTGCCCTGCGAAGCCTTGGCGTAGCGGGGGTATTTTGTATTTGGGTGTAGGGTCAGTAAACTTTATATTGAGAAGCGCTGCCAGCTCGCGCGCAAGCCCTTGGTGTGAAAGCAAATCATGCGTGCGGTTAGGTAGAATTTTTATATCAAAAACAATGTCGCCATCAGACTTACTTTCGATCTCTTCAACCTCAAAAAGATGATTGGTAAGAATATCAGCCAGTTTTTCCGCCTCGCCCACAGGGCTACGGCCGAGGGCTTCGGGGATTTCGGGAATACCCGCCTGACTGAGCTTGTCAGACAAGTCGGGCAGGTACCATTTTAGCCAATTATACGAATACAGCATAGTTAGAATTGGTTAAGCCGCAGGTCGCCTTGATAAAATAATCGGATGTCGGGCACCCTCCACTTGATCATTGCGATGCGGTCGAGGCCGCCGCCGAAAAGGAGACATTGGTATTTTTTCGGGTCCAAGCCGATATTGCGCAAAACATTTGGATGCGCCATACCCGCGCCCATCATTTCCAGCCATTTGCCCTGAAATTTCGCGAAGACTTCTATGGACGGCTCGGTAAACGGAAAGAAACTCGGGCGGAATTCCACTTCTACCTCGTCGCCCAGCATTTTTTTATAAAAATAGGTGAGCACGCCTTTAAGGTCCGCGAGGGAAATATTTTCGCCCACCATGCCACCGTCAATCTGATAAAACTGCATCTCGTGCGAAAAGTCAGTGGCTTCGTTGCGAAAAACTTTACCTACGGAAATAAACGCTGAAGGAATCCTCCCTTCTTTCCCCGCCTGCTCCATAGCCCGGGCGATGACTGCAGTGGTGTGCGTGCGGAGAACCTTTTCCTTCTCTTCTTTTATGACGAAGGTATCTTGCATATCGCGGGCCGGGTGGTCTTTGGGCACATTCAAAACATCAAAGTTATACCACTCGCTTTCCAGCTCGGGACCGGTCGCGATTTCAAATCCCATATCGGCAAAAACTTTATAAGCTTCTTCGGCCAGAAGCGAGAGCGGATGGATTGTGCCTTGTTTTGATTCATCCATGTGTCAATAATAGCTTATTTGTAAACTTCCGCCAATTTGCAATATTCACACTCGGTGTTTTTTCCATAAGAATTGTAATTGCAGGGGCGAGTAAGCCACTCGCCTTTTTTTATTAACTTATCATAATCTTCAATGTCTCTCACTAGAAGTTTGATTTGTTCCGGGATTATTTCTGTATCATAAAAAGTGTCTTTAGGATTCTTTGCCTCCACGAATTCCAATCGCGACTCTTTCACTTCTGCCTGCCACTTGGGACTTTTGCTTAATAAATAAGAATACATCGCGAGCTGGCGCAAATAACTGCTCAACCGACCTTCCTCATCCAGCTTTTCTATTTCGCTTTTTCGGCGCACACTGCCGGTTTTGAAATCGGTCACTCGCACCGTGCCGTCCGGAAGTTTTTCTAGCAGATCTATTTTCCCGTAAATTTTCAAATGTGGGAATTTTTTATCGGCCAAAGAAATTGGGTATTCGCTCTCCCGTGCTTTAGAAATCTCGTGCAGTCTGCGCTCCGCCCATACTTTCGCTACTTTTGCCACCTCTTTATCTTCAGGCAAAACTATTTTATTGAGCTTCAAAATCTGCTCTAGGGCCGTATGCACCGCGCTGCCGAAAATTAAATTTTCATTCTGGGGCTCCGGTATTTGGAGGAGATTTCGGAAATACCACTTCCGGGGGCATTCAAAAAAATTATTAAGCGAAGATGTGGAGACGTAGCGCTCGGTATATTTATCTTTGACGAGTTTTTTAAGTTCTGCGAGGGCGCGCGACTTTAGTTTTTTCCCGGACGTTTGCAGTCGGGGTCCCGACCCATCCGGGCGTCGGGAAAAAACTTCTTCGGGAAGCTCGGCAATAATCTTGCCGAGTTCCTGCTCCCGCCCTTTGTGCGAGGAAACCGCATAGGAAAGCGTGCAGAAGCGTTTAGCGCGGGTAATGGCCACGAAAAGTTTGCGCTTGACCGCGTCAATATCCCGCTCCTCTATTTTTTCTAAAATGCTCGGGGGCAGGGTAAAATTGAACTTCCGCCCCCCAGAGAGAGAACGCTCGTCCACATGCGCAATCCAAGCAAAATCAAATTCCAAGCCCTTGGCTTTATGCATAGTAAGCACCCGCACGCCATTTTTCTGCTCGGTAATCAGAGAGATGGAGTCGCCATACTCCACCACTTTTTCAAGGTAAGCCACAAACTCGGCCAAAGTTATGCCGGGACGTTTCTCCAGGAGTGAAAGAATGGCCGCGCTTATGTCGCTTATCGGCACCAACCCTGTGCCGGATTTATTCTTTGACAAATCTTTACCAATATTCTCTATGAGCTTTTTTAAATCACCCTCTTTTGCATCCTCACGCCACTTGGCAAGTTTCCCTAGCCACACCCCCGGGGCACTTTCACCCCATAGCTTTTTGGGAGCGTGAAGCAGATTCTCAAAAGAAAACTCGCGCATATTTAAGCTTGCCAAAAATTTGTGCGCTTCCAGCGGCGGTATGCCGGAAATATCGTCCAGAAAAGAAAGGGCTAGCGCCGGCTTGTCCCCCGTCGCAAGAATTTTAAGAATACGCAGAAACGCGTGGGCCTCTTTCTGGTCAAATAGGTTGAGCGCTTCTTCCAGCGCGAGCGGCAATCCCATTTCATGTAGTATTTCCAGTGCCGCTCGCGCTTGCGCGTTTTTGGGCACCAGCAGGACACAATCATTAGGGTCCACACCCGCCGCAATTTTCTTTTTTATCGCCTCGCCGGCCGCCAGTATTTCTGCCCGCGGGGTCGAGACCTCTACCAGCTTAATCGGGTGCGCTTCTTTACTTTGACTAACCAACTTTTCTGCAGACAAAACGCTCGGCAAGAGCGCGTGGGCCGCATCCAGAATCACTTGAGTGGAGCGATAATTTTCCAGAAGCGGCACCAGCTTGGCGCCCGGAAAAGTTTTTTGGAAACTCGTGAAGTGGTCAATGGATGCGCCGGCAAAGCCATAAATAAGCTGGCGGTCGTCGCCCACCACGAAGATATTTGGCTGTTCTAAGTCCCCCCAGGTGCATGCCAGAAATTCATTTTGCACCCGGGAAGAATCCTGATGCTCGTCCACTAAAACATAGAGATATTGTTCCCGGATATCTGCCAGCGCATCCGGAGAATTTTCCACGATGTAAACCAAGCTTTCCAAGATATCGTCATAGTCCAGCATATTCTTTTCCTTTTTGCGCGCCTCGTAAACTTCCAAAAATTTGGCGACTTCCCTGCTTTTTTCCAATCCTGAAATCTTTTTTGTTTCTTGCTCTACAGCCGCCGCAAAATCTGCCGCGGCTATGCGCTCGCGCTTCAAGATAGAAAAAAGCGATTTTAAATCCTCAAAATATCGGGCTCGGTCTCCTCGCGGACGCAGGAATTCCCAATCCTCGCCCTCTAAAATCTCGTCAAAAAATACGGCGCTCTCCCCCTCGTCCAAAAGCTTGGGCGGCTCGCGCAAGCCCAAAACATCAAAATATTTTTTTATGATTTCCAGACCGAAGCTGTGAAAAGTAAAAATGTTGACTTTGTCCCCCGCTTCGCCAATATAGCGCACCAAGCGCTCGCGCATAGCCGCCACCGCGGAGTTTGTGAACGTCAGACATAGAACACCGTCGCCCTTAATGTCTGTCTTTTTTAAAATATTGGCAATCCGGAGCGCCAGCACCTGCGTCTTGCCTGTGCCCGGCCCCGCTACTACCATCACCGGCCCGTCAATCGTGTCTACGGCTTCCTTTTGAGCTTTATTAAGCTTGTTGTATTCTTCTTCAAATTTTTGCGCGGCAGACATTAATCCTATTATATACCCGATTTCAGAGCTTTTTCGGGAATATGTAGGAAAGCACGATGGAGAAAATGAGCGCAAACATGATAACCGCGAAAGAAATAAAGGAGGAAATGTGGAGGTCAAAAATGCCCGCGAGCATTTTGAGGCCAATGAACAGCAAGATAACGGCGAGGCCTTTTTGCAAGTGGTGAAAACGGTGCAGGATATTCTCCAGCAGGAAGAAAAGCGCCCGGAGGCCGAGAATCGCGAAAATATTGGAAGTGAAAACCACAAACAGATTCTGGGAGATGGCGAAAACCGCCGGAATGGAATCCACCGCGAAGACTATATCGGTGGCCTCTACCATCAGCACCACCATAAAGAGCGAGGTAAAATAAAATTTGCCGTTCTCCCGCAGGAAAAATTTCCCACCGTGATGATTGGCGGTGAAGGGCAGAAGTTTGTGCGCGAGTTGGATGACTTTGCTTTTGCGGAAATCAATATGTTCTTCCTTTTTCTCCGCCAGCAATTTTATGCCGGTATAGAGCAGAATGGCGCCAAAAATATACAGCACCCAGTAAAATTGGCTGATAATATAAGCCCCGACGCCGATGAAAACTCCCCGGAAAACTATGGCGCCGAGGATGCCCCAGAACAGGGCGCGGTGATGATATTTTTCTTCCAGCTTGAAGTAGCTGAAAATCAAAAGAATTACGAACAGGTTGTCCACCGAGAGCATTTTTTCCGTGACATAGGCGCTGAAAAATTCCACCGCCATGACTTTGCCGATAAACAAGTAAATTAACAGGCCGAAAACCAGAGAGATGGCAATCCAGAAGATAGACAGGTAGAGCGCGGGCCGGAACTCAATGCGGTGGCTCTGGCGATTGAAAAAACCGAGGTCCGCAATAAGGAACCCAGCAACGATAACTCCGAACAAAACCGTCAAAACCGCCTGCGCTGCCATCCCGCTAGCTTACCAAATTTCTAGATTTTTGTCTCTGAGTTTAGTCTATGGCGTCAATCGCTTCTTCCGCCAAGTCTTCCGCGTCGTGAGCCAAATCTTCCGCCCGGTCGTAATCTTTATCGTCAAATTCATCTTCCGCGTCATCCAGCTTGTCTTGGGCTTCATCCAATAAATCTTCGGCGTCGCGCACATCTCGGCCGTCATCGTCCGCGTCTTCAATCTCATTTTCGGCATCATCAATCGCGTCCCGGGCATCGTCTATCGCGTCATTGGCATCCTCTCGGTCGCCGGAGCTGCCGTCTACGTCGTCCAAGGCGTCTTCCGCGTTTCGCAACGCATCATCCGCCAAATCGTAGGCCTCGTCAAAATCCCGGTTGACAAAATATTCCCGTATCGCCTCCAGTAGGTCGTCTTGCGCGTCTTCTAGGCTATTTTCCGCCGAACTGGTGTTGCGCCGGGAATCGTCTATTTCCTCCCAAGCGTCCGCCATCATTCGGAGCGCCTCCCAGATTTTATCGGCTGTTCTTCCGGAGCGACACCAAAAGAATTGCCATAATAATTTCCGCCGTAGAAACCGCCGGCCCCGCCGGTTAGCTCAAAGTATTTTGCCCGCGAAGCCGCGTCAAAATAGCCGGAAGCCGGAATGCCTTTGGTTGCCTGCCATTGCATCAGCGCCTGCGCAGTCAAGGGACCGAAAAAGCCGTCCGGAATTATGTAGGTCTGAGATGGCAAGCCCGAGTAGCCGTAGCCGGGAGCGCTATAGCCGGTGGCCGTACTTAAGTATTGCTGGAGGCAACGCACATCCTCGCCCCAGGTGCCTTGATAAAGGTCGCGGGTAAAGTTGCAGGTTTGCGCCTCGGCGCGAGCGGCCAATAAAACTATCGCGGATAAAAATAAAGCTTTCAGAATGTTTGTTTTCATAAGATTTTTAAAAATTAAAGGGGTGTTGATAATGTTTTTACTCTAACACATGATTGTGTTTTTGGCAACTACAAAACAAAAACGGCGGGAGCACTCCGCCGTTTTGCTCCAATAAATTACTCTTCTACGGCCACAACACCAGCACCACCGCCATCAGGAAAACCGAAACCAGCTGGGCCGCCGCGTTCAGGACAAAAAGCTTGAAGGGCTTGCCTTCCCAGAGATACGAGCCGACGGAAGTCGTCGCCAAAAAGCCGAGCCAGACCCAGAAGGCCAATTGCCAGGCACCGGCCAGATCAATCGCCCCCGAGAGAAAGGCAAAATAATTCAGCGCGTAAGCCATGACCAGGGCCGCGACCAGGCCCCAGAGCATCGCGGTCATCGGCTTCAACGGCATATTTTTCATCGATTCGTCGCTAAAGCCCATCAGGTTCTTCCACATTTTGCCGAACAAGGGTCCATACCAAATCATTCCCACCGCCATATACACCACCCCTGCCGCCAGCACCGCCCACCAATTCACTAAAATTTGCATAGATTTAATTACTTAAAGTTGTAATAATACTAATTATACAACCTTTTATTTTTTTGCAAAACAGTGTAGATTAAATAGGTTGGAACCGTCGCATAGCGGTCTAGTGCACCACCTTGGAAAGGTGGCAGGCTCGCAAGGGTCTCGAGAGTTCGAATCTCTCCGGTTCCGCCAGAAAAGTGGTACAATAGATTTATTATTTCAAAAATTTTCAATATATGAAAAGCGCCACAAATAACTGCAGTTATGAATAATAAAAAGAAAAATAAAAAAATAGTTGTTGCTGTAAGCGGGGGCTTCGACCCTCTTCATCGCGGTCATGTGCGAATGTTCCAAGAAGCAAAAAACCTCGGTGATGAATTAGTGGTTATTTTGAATAATGATAACTGGCTCAAGGCAAAAAAAGGGTGCGCATTTATGCCGCAGGCAGACAGAAAAGAGATTTTGAAGGCAATTGCATGGGTTGATAGGGTGGTGTTAACAAAACACCCCCAAAATCCAAAAGATATGAGTGTCTGCAAAGAATTATCGGAAATACGGCCTCATATTTTTGCCAATGGAGGCGATCGTCGCCAACATAACATTCCAGAAGTTACAACCTGCAAGGCCATCGGTTGTAAAATGGTTTTTAACGTAGGGCGAGGCGGGAAAATTCAGTCAAGTTCGTCGCTCTTGGAAAATTATAAAAGGAAGGCCGCCCCTTTTAAATTAATTAGCCAAAAGTGAAGGTGAACGCTTTTAGGCCGGCGCTGGGTATTTTTATTTTGAGCGTGTGGGGACCGTAGTTTGAATCCTCAATCAGCGGGTAGAGCTGCTCATCCCGAACATTTATTTTTTTTACCAGTTCTCCGTCTTTGTATATTTCAATTTCCAAATCATTTTCTGAACTCGCCACCAGATAAACATTCTTAGCCTCGTATTCAAAAACAATACTGGCAGTGCCCTTATTCTCCGCATACTCATAATCAAAGCGCCAAGTACCCTCCAGATAAAGTTTGTTGGAAGAAATGTTTTTCGGCAAAGAGAAAACCTTTTCTCCAGTAGGACTAGCCGTGCCGTTCCCCAAAAACTCATTCCGGGCCCAACCGAAATAAACTTCCGGACTTTTTACTTTGCCTGCCTCCAAAGACACCGCGTTCTCCGGATTCGCGAGGCTTTCAGTTATCTCCATTTCCATGCCCAACCGGCCGGCCCGTTCTTTCAGAGCTTCTTGGATTTTCTTTTCCGTTTCTGCATAAGCGCCTTCACCGATGTGGTCATAGACGATATAGCCGTCAATGTCAATAAGATATTTCCGGGGCCAGTACTGATTCTTGTAGGCGGTCCAGGTGGAGTAGTCGTTATCCAGCACGACCGGAAACCGAATGCCGAGTTTTTCTACCGCCGCCCTGACATTGTCGTAGTCTTTCTCAAATTCAAACTCCGGCGTATGGATGCCGACAATAACCAACCCTTGGTCCCGATACTTTTCATACCAGGCGTTGAGATAGGGCGTGGTGCGTTGGCAGTTGATACAGCTGTAGGTCCAAAAATCTATCAGCACTACTTTTTTACCAACAAACTCGCTAATGGTTATCGGTGTTGCTTGCCCTGAGCCCGCCGAAGGAGTGTTGATAAAACCATCGGGGGTCATAATTTCTTTGGCTGGCTCATAAAGTGCCGCTTTTTCCTCCTGGTTCATAGTTGTTTGTATCTCCACCGTCGCACTGTTCGTATGGGACACTTTTTGCGAATCAAGATAAAAGATACCCCCGACAACGGCGGCGATAAGTATGCTGAAGGCGATAGTTTTTTGAGTGTTCATGTTGTTAAAAAGTTTTTATTGCGGTTGGGCAACGCCAGTTTTCGTCCACACTACACCGTCTTCCTGATGATGTATCGCCCAAGAAAACCACAGCGCGTAATACCCGGGAATCACAGAGCCATCTGCCCGCCGCGCGATGATGTCCCCGTCTTTCAACTCCGCCGTAATTTCTTCTGTCCCCACAGGTATACGCGCTATAACGCCCTCTTTCAAATCAAGGTGTTTGAACGCGATTGAAGAGCCGAGAACGTCCACAATAAACATCGGCTCTTTGAGTGGTAACCGTGTATCTTTTATAGATATCGGGAAATAAATATTCTCGTTTTCATTGTAGTCTCCATAGGGATAAAAAGTGTAGTCACGACTAAAACCGGTATCGGTGCTCAAAACCTCTGCCAGCGGGAAGCGTTTGCGAACATCGCCAAAGGCAATAACTTGGAACGGTAGGCGCGTGAGTTTTGTGCCGGTTCTTTTGCCTACAACGGCCTCACCTTTAATTTGCGACCACAGGCTTTCCGTGTCATGGTCATACATCAGAAGGTTGGACTCGTACAGTTTGCCGGATACGCCGAAAGTTTCCTTCTTGCCGTCAACGTTTGCGTCAAAAACAATTGCGGAGGCACATAAAGGGCAAAAGGTTACCACTACCGCTTCGTCGTCAATCGTATCGTTTACCACCTCATGCCAGACAAGAATGGTGTAGGGATAAAATTTTGCGGTCTCCCTGCGAGAAAGCAGAATACCGGAAATATCATCGGTCAAAAATTCTTTGGCTTGTTCTACCGATACAAAGTTTGGATTAGTGATGGCGGGGATGCCGTCTTTGCCGGGGCCGCCAGAAAGCACTTTATCAAGTTCAATTGAAGCAACGGACGTATCGGTTTTCAACCCGCCCTGAGAAAATGCCTGCTCCGGAGAATTTTCTCCAACCGGGACATCTTTTTCTTTCTGGTCCCACGCCCCAAACCCGAAAAGAATAAAGAGTGCAAGACCGACAAAGATGATGACTAGGTTCTTTGACATACTCTACTTTCAATTACGAGAGCGCTTCCTTTTTTACCGCGGTGGAAGCAAGATAAGAAAGAAATCCGGGGATAAGCGGCAAGATGCACGGACTTAAAAACGACCCGACTCCGGCCAGAAAAGAAACGCCGACATTAAAGCTTGTAAGCGAACTTATGCCGTCGCCGATTGAGGTTACCAGATTGAGAGAAAGAAGAATGTCCGTCAGGAATTGCAGATTGGCCACCCGCGAGAGGGTGCCTGTAAAAACAAGGACGCCGAGCGCAATAAGCAGAACCCCGAAGAAATACTGAAAGTAGAGAAGTTTCCTGCCAAGTCGATTGATGAGCGCTTGCGCTTGGTTTGTAAAAAGTCCGACTAAAAGAAACGGGATTCCCAGGCCGAGGGTGTATGCCAAGAGGAGTAGAAAGGCGCTGGAGGCCGAGGTGGCTGCCAGCGCTAAAATGGCGCCCAGAGCCGCCGAGACACACGGAGTCCATCCCACAGCGAAGGCCGCGCCGAAAACAAAGGATGTCAGGTAGTGGGAGCGGAACCGATGCTTAACGAGAATTTTGTGATCCCGTTTCAGAAATGCCGGCGTGAATAAACCGAGGAGAAAAAAACCGAAAAGAATGATAATTATGCCGCCAACCCGGCCTAACCACTCCTGAACTCCATAAGCAACGCTTGCTAGTGCTGTCTGTAAGAGCACGCCGACCAGGGAGAATATTAACGAGAAACCAAGCACAAAGAAAACACTAGATAAGAAAACACTCCAGTCGCGCCGGGGCTTGAGAGCAGTTGTGGTTGGAGCGGTAGATTCCATATTATTTATTGACCTAGCGCTTTGTTTATTTCCGCAAGGTAGCGCGCTTTATCCCAGCCGTCCGGCGCTTTAAGAATTGGTTGCCCGTTCCTCACGAACACTTTTGTATGCTGGTAGGAAATACCATATTGACGCGCCAGATTTTCTTCGTCTTTGTCCGTGTCGCTGTCTTTATAATTGACGCGCAGGCCAATTACCCGGTCCGTAGCTAATTCATCAAATGCGGGATAGAGGGAATTTTGGATTTCCTCTTTGCAAATCGGGCACCAGTTGGCGTAGAAATACAACACGACCAACTTATCGGTTTTCAGCGCCGCGTCGTAGTCCGCTTTGGTAAAGTCAAGCAACGGCGCCGATTGTCCGGCCAGCACCGCGCCAGCATACTGTCCACCAGAGGCGGATCCGCCTTCGGCGGACATCATTCCATTACTTTCTTTTTCCATTATTCCGCTTTCCTCCGTTTGCATCATAGTATCCCCATCCGTCTGCATCGTGGCCCCGGAATCCGCGGGTTTCTGCATCATCTCCCCAGTCTCTTCTCTCGTTGAAAAATAGACGAGACCCGCGACGATAATTATCCCAACCCCTAAAATTATACCTATAGTTTTATTCATAATTTTCTAATAAATTTTAATAATATAGAGAAGTATATAGGATGGAAGAATAAATGTAAAGTCTACTTTACATCGCCTGTGGATAAGTGGGTCAGAGGTTTTTGTCGCTCCAAAGGCGAGTGATGATTTTAGCGATTATCATGGCGATGAGCGCAACTACCAGCCAAGGGTCCACCGAATGGGCATAACCCTGAACAACGATACCCAGCATCAGAATGGTTGACCCGGCCAGAAAGGCGTTGCGGCCGGCCAGGGTGCGATGCAGGCTGTCCCGTTCGTCAAACACCTTCTCTCTTAAAATAAAGCTGGCGAATATTCCAAAGATAACCAGGGCCAGAGCCAGCATCAGCATAACCAGCATGTCCGGCATCCAAAAATGGAACGGGTTCAGGAGCAGAATCGCGATGGCGATGAGACCAAGGGTCACTATAGCTTCTATGAGATTATTTTTCATACGAGATTTTAAATATTTTCTCAACCGGAACTTTAAAGAAACCGGCGATTTTTAAAGCCAACAAAACCGACGGGGTGTAGTGCCCTTTTTCCAGCGCGATGATAGTCTGGCGGCTGACATTTACGCAAGAAGCCAGGTCTTCCTGGGTCACGCCCGCGCTCGCGCGCAACATTTCAACTTCGTTTTTGATGTATTCTGGCATCTGTCCAATTATACCCCCAGAATTTATTATGTAAAGTGGCCTTTACTTGCCTTATTGCAGAAGCTTGAGAAATTCCTGCTCATTTAAAATTTTCACGCCAAGTTTTTCGGCGCTTTTTAATTTAGACCCGGCTTCCTCCCCTGCAACTACATAATCAGTATTTTTCGAAACTGAACCTGCAACTTTGCCGCCAGCTTTTAGAATTTTCTCCTTGGCGATTTCGCGGGACATTTGGGAAAGCGTGCCGGTCAGCACGAACTGGAGACCGGAAAATTTGCCTTTCTTTCGGTGTTCCGCTTTTTCCACCACCACGCCGTTCTTCTCCAGTTTCTTTATAAAATTCAAATTATTTTTGTCTTTAAAAAAATCCATCACGCTGGCCGACACCGCCGGCCCGATATTCTCTATGTCATCTATTTCAGCAAGGACTCCCCTTGCTGAACTTATAAGCTTTTCCAGGGTGCCGAAATGCTCCGCCAAATCCCGCGCGGTTTCCTGCCCCACGTGCAGAATCCCCAGCGCCCAGAGAAATCGCGCCAGCGGAATTTTCTTTTTATTATTTATCTCATTAATTATATTGTCCGCCGATTTTTCACCGAAGCGCTCCAGCATCGCGATATCTTCTTTCTTCAGGGTAAAGATATCCGCGGCGTCGGTAATCAAACCTTCATCTTTAAACCGCCGCAGAATTTTCGGCCCCAGTTCGTAAATTTCAAACACAGAGACAAAATGCTCCAAATATCTTTCATTTTTCGCCGGGCATTTTTTGTTGGTGCAATAATACGCAACTAATTCCTTTTTTTCTACCGGCGCGCCGCAAACGGGACATTTTGCCGGCATTTTTACTTTTTTTTCTTTGCCGGTGCGAAGCTTGGGCAAAACTTCCACCACTTTCGGAATCACATCTCCCGCTTTTTCTATCACTACCGTATCGCCTATCCTTAAATCCAGCCGTTCAATCTGGTCCATATTGTGCAAGGTGGCTTTGGAAACAGTGGAACCCGCAACCAGCGTGGGTTTGAATATCGCCAATGGAGTCAGGGCGCCGGTGCGTCCCACATTTATTTTTACATCCTTAATTATTGTGGTCGCCCGCTCCGCGGGATATTTGAAGGCGACCATGTAGCGCGGGGCCTTGCCGATTACACCCAGAGTCGCCTCTTGCTCTAAATCATCCACCGAAACCACTACCCCATCCGTGCCATACGGAAAATCAGCCCGAGCTTTTTCAAACTTTTTAACGAAATCCAAAACTTCTTCCAGATTTTCGCAAACCGCGTCGTGGCTGTCTATCGGAAAACCCAGCTCTGTAAGATATTTATGTTTATCAGAATGAGTAATTAAATTTTGCTCACCCGAAACTTCAGCTATGTCATACGCAAAGAAATCAAGCCCGCGCGCGGCTGCCAGTTTCGGGTCCAGCTGGCGCAAACTGCCCGCGGCGGCGTTGCGCGTGTTCGCAAACAAAACTTTGCCGGCTTTGGCGTTAGCGCGATTTAATTTTTCCAGAGTTTTTTTTGACATTACCGCTTCACCGCGGACTTCGAGATGTTTGGGAATAACAGACCCCCTCCCAACCTCCCCCTTGGCAGGGGGCGGAGTCAATACGAGCGGAATAGAATGTATGGTTTTCAAATTCTGGGTAATATCTTCCCCCACTAGCCCATCTCCTCTGGTCGCGCCGCGGACAAACTTTCCATTTTCATAAACAAGAGAAACAGCTAGCCCGTCAAATTTCACTTCGCAGAAATAGCCCAACTTGGCGGCCTTGCCACCAAGTAGTTTTTTTACTCTGGTTTCCCAATCTTGCAGTTCCTCCTCGCTAAAGGCATCGTTGAGCGAAAGCATAGGGCGCCGGTGCCGGACTTTTACGAATTTATCCAGCGGCTTGCCGGCCACGCGGTTTTCCGGCGCGTTCGGGTCTTGAAACTCCGGATGTTCCGCTAAAAGATGTTTCAGTTCGCGAGTCAGCGAGTCATAAACCGCATCCGTGACGGCCGGCGCATTTTTCTCATGATACTCCCGCCGTAGCCGCGCGATTTCCGCCCGCAGTTTCCCGATTCGCGCTCGGACTTCTAATTTTTTCTTATCTGCCGTCATAAATCTCCGGGAAAATTCTAGGGGGATGCCTCGCCCGGAATCGCCACTGTAGCGGCTATCCATTTCTTGCTCCCGCCATCGGGAACGGAAAAAGCTCCCGGATTTTCGCTAGCAGTCTCCAGAATTCGGACCGCCGTATCCACCGTCGTACCGGCATCGGCGCTACCAGTTTGTTGACTACGATGATTGGAGTAGTTGGCCGGAAAATCGGTGGTGATATCCTTGCCGCTGACTCTGCCCACCGCGGCAATCCAAAGGGTTTTAGCGCTACTCCAACTTGTCGTATGCGTCGGGGGGTCGGGGGTAGTGGACGATCCTGTGGCGGGCGTTGCCTCCGGGGTCCCTGAGAAATTAACGATTCTAAAAGACTGATGGGCCGAGCGTTCGGATTTGGGTGCAGTACTAACGGTAATCGTGCCAGTTTCATTTTCCGTCCCGTCAGCTATCTTAAAACGAGCCTCAAAAGTATCCCCATGAGCAACCTTAAAAAGCTGCTGCCAACCCTCAGGCCATTGCGGTATAGCCGCAATATCATTCACCGAAAAAAATACGATTAACAAATCTCCCTCTTCAATCGAGCTGGGTAAGGCCACTTCATGGCTGGTAGATTTCGGGGACGTGCTGGCGGCTGTGCCTTTCACTAACGGGAAGCCGGCGGCTGGCGGCGGGCCGGCGGGAGGGTTTCCTATATCGTAACTTACCTCCAACTCGCGTTCCACTCGGCTGGCGCTCAAGAACTCGCAGTCCGCGTCGCCCAAATTGTAACCCTTGGAAACAATGATGGTTCGCGTCGCCGCCGGGTCGCTGACATTGTCCTTTTCCACACTCACTTGGGCACAGCCATCTTGCCCGCTACCCAAGCCGGTCAGGGTAAAGTAATAGACTCCGCCGTTATTAGTCTCCACCCAGGTAAGCGGGGCAATAAGGTTCGCGCAGGTCACGGATGTTTCTAGCCCCTCAATGGGGAAAGCGCTGACTAAACTTTTGTCGTGAGAAATCGCGCACTCCACGCCGGTGTCGGCGGCGAGAAAAGCGCTGCCGGTATCCTTGGCCGAGGTGCCGAATCTAATTTCCCGCTCGGCGATACTGGCCACCCCGACGGCAATCGCCAGCAGGATACCTGCCAGAGAAACGGCAAACAGAAGCACAAATCCTGCTTCTTGATTTTTGAATTTATTATTTGTCATTGGAAATTGAAAATTTGTCATTTTTCTTATTCTATCCAGTTATATAAATTGTCGGAAAATTCTATGCTGTGGCCACCCGAACCCTGGGTCCAAGAGACGGTGGAAGTGATTTTTATCTCATGTATGTTATTTATATCATCCTCATTAACCGTCGCAATGCTAATTTTGCGGGTTAGGCCCGAAGGCTGTCCCACAGCATAACCATAACTCCCCGAAGCGGCATCATAAAAAAGTTCCGGGCAGTCACACGGGGCAATAGTCAAATCGGTTATTGGTTGACTGGGATTATTAAAGTTAAGCCCGTCCGGATTAAAATAGCACCCATCTTCTTCCCAGCAGTCTCCCAGGTACGTTTCAAACTCGTTCCAGCCGACTTGCGGGTCGTCGTTATAAATCATAAAGGTGTCCCGCATGTTGCGGATATATTCTATGCCTTCCTGGGCTAGATAGGCCGCGGCAATTTTTTTCTTGGCATAACCGGTATCGGCCAGCCCCTGAGAAAGAGTGACCAAAAGCCCCAAAATGGACACGGTAAAAATAGAGATTGCGACCAGTGTCTCAACTAAGGTGTAGCCCCGCTTTTTTGATTTTGAAAAAATCTTTTTCATTTTAAATATCAATCAGCCGAGTGGAGGCGGAAGTTTGCAGGGAAAACGGCGTCACCACATCTTGATAAGTTATACTCCCGACCAAGCGGATGGTCACGAAGGGCTGTTGCTGGTCGCCCGTGGGCGGTTCGGCGCCCAACACTGAAAAAACTGAAAAATCGGAAAGGTCATCAATCACAACTTCCTCTAACGTCAGCTGGTAGACAGTGCCGAGTGCGGCGCTTTGGGTTGACTTATAAATCCGACCCCCCTCCAAGTAATATACCCACTGGTCTGTCGTAAGATTAGGGTCGCCTTCGCCCGATTCAAAAGCGATTCCCCAGCAGGATTCCCCGCTTTGGACTGTGATGAGGTCGGATAAATCATCATTCCCGGTAAGACAGCGGTAATTGTATCCAGTCCTTAAATTTCTGGACATATCCTCCATCACAAAACTTAAGTTGTCAATAATGGAACGCATCGCTTGCGACTTCTGGTGCACTCGGTTGGCGCTGAGCAGGGCGCCCATGCCCGCCATAACAACAATAATAAACAAAGAAGTCGCAATCATGGTTTCAATGATGGTGTAGCCGCCGGATTTTGTTTTGAAAATTGCTTGCCGCATTTTAATCAATTTCAATTCGGCCCGAGGGGTATAACTTTATCAGCGCCGTTGGTTTGCCCTTGGGGGTGGAAATGGTAATCAGCGCATAATCCAGCTCGGGTCTAATGGGCGTGCTGGACTTCAGGTCCGCACCGGAATCAGGCCGGGTAAAAGTCACCGTTAGGTCATCCAGGAGAGATGGATTCGGATTGCCCTGGTAAACAACTCCCAGGCCGGAAATTATTTCGCTGGTTGTAATGGTTATTTGGTCCAAACATTCGCCCCCGCCCGAGCAGTCCAAGCCGTCAAAATAGGTGTCATTATTGAGGTCGGCAAAATAAATGAAGCTCTGCGACTGCGAAGCGTCAAAAAATATGCCATAGGCGGGCTTCCAGAGAAGAGTGGTGGGCGACAATCCGGACAAGGCCGCTTTCTGCGCGGTGACAATTCTAAAAGCGATATCACTGGCCAAATTTTGCACATCCACTTTCGCCTGAAAGTCCCGGTGGTTAAAAATAGCCACCGTAGACATAACCGAGAAAATAGACAAGACCACGATTAGTTCCACATAGGTCATGCCACCGTTTAAATTGCGAAATTTGAAGTTCATTTTAAAAATAAAACGTGCAACTCAAAAAAGAAAGCCAGCACAGCGCCCAGCACCAGAAACGGTGCAAAGGGCAGTTCGCTTTTTATCCGGTACTTCCGGGTAAATGCCACCAGAAGAATGCCCAAGACGGCCCCGGCCCAGAAAGACAGCACCGCCGCGGACAGCAGGCGGGAAGGACCCAACAGCCAGCCCAAACCCACAGCCAGTTTGGCGTCGCCCAATCCCATCCAGCGCCCGCCCGATACCAGCCAAAGCAGAGCAAACGGCGCGGCGAGAACAAAACCGGAAAGGAATTGCCAGAGCGACGGCAGATGCAGGTAAAACACCCGCGGGTCGTCCAGACTGAAGAAAAAAATTCCGATAAAGGCGAGAGCGCCCAATACCAACGCCAGGGTATCCGGAATTATTTTGTGCTTCAAATCATAAACCGCAATTACCAGCAGAAGCGAAAACATCACCGCGCTGTAGGCGTAGGCCCCGATGAAGGCGGCCGGCGCGGCGAAGAAAATATTTTCAAATTTTAGGAAGAGGGCGGCGAAGATAATCCCCGAAATAAGTTCAACCACCGGATACTGGGAAGAAATTTTTGTCCGGCAGTTCCGGCACCGGCCGCTCAAGCAGAGATAGCTCAAGACCGGCACGAGTTCAAACCAGCGGAGCTCTTTTTGGCACGACAGGCAAGCACTCCGCCCGCCGAAAGAACGGTCGGTATTCAGCCGGAAAATTACCACGTTGAGAAAACTCCCGATAATCAGGCCGAGAATAAAGAAAATAATTGTAATCAGAGCAGTCAAAGTATTTATAAGCGTCTTAAGTTGTAAAACAAATTATGGGCAAGTTGTGGCGCCGGCGCTCATGGCAGTCGTGCTGGTAGTTATCACGGCATCGGAATCAATGCAAGCGTATTCAGTTAACTCTTCTTTTAGTTGCGCTTGTGCCGCCCAGGCCGCAGAGCTGCTACCGGCTGTATGTACTGAGGTTTGCTCATCAATATAATCCAAAATAGCCTGAACAGTGGTATCACTGGAGGCCCAGGTATTATTGCTGGTAAACAAATCGGTATAATTCCCGTTGTTGTCCTCGGCATAAAGAGCCGCCTGCGTGCGCAACGAGGATAACTGCTCTTTAATCGCCGAATCCTGACCTTTTTTCTTGGCACTGCCGAGCATGGCCACGGTTACGGCAGCTAAAATACCGATGATGGCCACGACCACCAAGAGCTCCAGTAGAGTGAAACCTCTGTCCCTTTTTAAAATAGCCATAAAAATAAAAATTTAATAATAATACTACCAATCAATTATATCACACCGGCGAAAAACAAAAACCACCCTGAGTTTATCGAAGGGTGGTTTTTGTTAAGGCTCCAGTATGATTAACAAGTCGCATCTGCTGCGCCAAGCGTATTGCCAGCTGTCTCTTTTGAGGCTCCGGAGGAGTCAACGCACCAGCTCTTGGTGTTATCCGATTTTAGAGGCATTGAGACTGCCCAATCACCACCAGTATTGACATAAGCACAGACTCCTGCAGCTGACCCGCTAGCAGTCTCCGCAGCCGCAAAGGCGCTTCGAATGGTAAGGTCTGAGAAGACACCCGTGCCCGCAGTATCGCAGGCCCCGGCGGCATCGTAGTAGTCGGCAGTACCATAATTATTGTTCTCATCATAGTATATCTCTGCCTGTGGACGCATGTTGGCTAAGTTAGCCTTGATAGCTGCATCCGAACCCTTAGAACGCGCGGTGTTGAGCGAAGCCAAGACGACTGACGCCAAAACACCAATGATGGCCACGACCACCAAAAGCTCAATCAACGTAAAACCTCTCTTAAAGTTCTTCATAATTTATTGCTAAAGATAATAATAATTTCGACTTATTTTTATGCTTACATTATAACACCGCAGAGTTTTTTATATGCAAGAAAGTTATCCACAGGCACAATAACCCCTACCCGACCTCCCCCTTATGTAAGGGGGAGGAGAAAGGAGGGGGTTAAGAAATGCCGCCGGCCATGTTGTAAATCGGCATTAGGACAGATACGAGCAAAATACCGACTCCCAGACCCAACACCACTATCATCACCGGCTCAATCAGTCCAACCAAAGTATCCACCGCGTCATCCACTTCCCGTTTGTAGAAATCGGTCAAAGTTTTTAAAATAGAGCCGAGCGAGCCGGTTTCTTCGCCGACCTGGACCATCTGCACCAGGATACCCGGCATTTCTTCCGGATGCCTCTGAAACGCCGCCGACAGAGAAAGCCCAGATTTAACGCCATCGGCAACTTCCTTGAGCACCTTTTTATACAGGATGCTACCCACTACTTCCGCGGTAATATCTATGGCCCGCACAATCGGCACGCCGGAAGAAAGCATGGTGTTCAGGTTATCCGTAATCCTGGAGAGATAGAGCTTCTTGTACAATTCCCCCACCGCGGGAGCGGACAAGCGCAGAGTGTCTAAATAAACCTGTCCTTTTTCCGAAGCAGATAATCGCCAGACCCACACGCCCAAAAGCACCAGGAAAATAAGCACGAAAAATCCGTAGCTGACAAAAAAATTGGACAGGGCTATCACGATTTTTGTAAATATCGGCACGGCCTGCCCGGAATCAAGAATAATTGCGGCCAGTTTTGGAATCACTACCGTAAACATGAGCCCCATCACGATGAAGAAAGTCACAATGACGAAAGCGGGGTAGATGAGCGCGTTGCGAGTTTTGGAAGTGAGCGCGTACTGCCGGTCCAGATATTCCGCCAGGTGCAGGAAAGTTTCATTAAGCTTGCCGGTTTCCTCGCCCACCTTGACCATATTCACGTAAAAGTTGGAAAAGACATCGGGATGGCGAGCCAGCGAGCCGGAAATGGAAACCCCGGCCTGCAAGTCGTCGCTGACCTGGACAAGCTTCCGGCCCAGGAGTTTGTTTTCGGTATTGGTCGCTAGCATGGTAAAGGCTTTGAGAGCCGATACCTCCGCTTCAAAAAGCGTCGCAATCTGTCGGGAGAGAATCACTATTTGCTTGGGCTTAACCCGTTCCAAAAAGGAAATTTGCAAGAGGGATGTCTTGGCTCCTTCTTCCTGGATGGAAACAACCACCAGGCCCCGGCGCTGGAGCCCGCTGATGGCGATATCTTTGTTGGGAGCGTCAATTTCTCCTTCTTTATTGGAACCCCCCGCGTCTATGGCTTTATACTTAAAAAGCATGCTCTTTAATTAGATCAATCGCTCCAGACCTTTGGGGTTAAGCGAAAATTGGTAAGCGTTTTCAATGGAAATTTCTCCCGCTCGCACCAGCTCAATCAGCGAGTGGTTCAAGTCCACCATGCCGGCTTCGGTCCCCGTTTCAATAACCACATCTATCTCGTGGGTGCGTCTTTCCCGTATCAGATTGGCCACCGCGTTGTTGTTAAGCAGAAGCTCGTAGGCCGGGATAAGCCCGCCGGTAATGCGCGGCACCAGCCGCTGGGAAAAAATTCCCAAAAGCGAAGCGGCCAGCTGGGTGCGGATTTGGTCCTGCTGATTGCCGGGAAAAGAATCAATAATGCGGTCAATGGTTTGCGCGGCGTTGTTGGTGTGGAGCGTGGATAGCACCAAGTGGCCGGTTTCCGCCGCGGTGACCGCCGTAGAAATTGTTTCCGGCGTGCGCATCTCGCCAATCATTATCACATTCACATCTTGGCGAAAGATTTCTTTGAGCGCCACATGAAAATCTCTGGTGTCAATGCCCACCTCCCGCTGATTGATGATGGATTTGTTGGCGGTATAAACGTGTTCAATCGGGTCTTCAACGGTCACAATATGGCGCGCCTGTTCGTTGTTGATAACATTGACCATGGCGGCCAGGGTCGTGGATTTTCCCTGTCCCACCGGCCCAACCACCAGAAAAAATCCTTGTTTCTTGCGAGCCAAATCCGCCAAGACCGGCGGCAAACGAAGTTCCGCCAGACTCTGCACTTTTGGCACCAGCCGGAAGACCATGTTGACCATGCCTTTCTGAAAAAAGGCGTTGCCCCGCAGACGGGCCTGACTGCGGAAGTTATACGAGAAATCCGCTTCCATATTTTCTTTAAACTCGTCAATTTTTTTCTGGCTGAGAACCTGGCTTAAAAATCCCAAGACATCTTCCTGGGTCAGAGGTTTGTATTTGGCCAGAGGCAAAAGCTCTCCGGCAACCCGGATGGTGGGCGGCCGCCCCGTTCCCAAATGCAAATCCGAGCCGTTCTCGCGGATGATGTTTAAAATCAATTCTTCCAGCTCTTTTTTATAGTCCATGATATTTTAGTTGGCGGTAGTTCTTTTATCTTCTAAAATTTTTGCCACTTGTTGAATCACTTCCGCCGGCGTGGAATTGGCCTTGACAATATATCCGGCTACTCCCAGCCGCTGGCCCTGTTCAATGTCCTTCTGCTCGCTCTTGTTGGATAAAATCATTTTGACGCAGTTCGGACTTAAATTTTCCTTGTTAATCTGGGTCAGCACTTCAAAGCCGTCCATCTCCGGCATGATAATATCCATCAGCATCACGTCCGGCACCAGCCCGCCGCGGAGTTTCTCCAGGACGGCAGCGCCGCTGGTTGCGGTATGCACTTCAAAATCATTCTGGCTGAACTTGAGCGCATACATATCCAGCAAAAAATTATCATCATCCACTATTAAAATTTTTTTCTTTTCCCCTGCCATGGTTCTAATTATATCATATTATTCGTTTTCGTTATTAAAATTGTATACTTCGGTAAAGGGAATAAGGCCGTCCAGCGCTTTAATCATGGCATCCTCCCGCATAATCAGCATGCCGTTCTTGCGGGCTACCCGGTAAATTTCGGAGTTGACGGGGTTCTTCAAGATGACATCTTGCATTTCCTTGTCCACTTTGAACATTTCAAATACGGCGACGCGCCCGCGCGTGCCGGACGGGCATTCAGGCGAGGGTACGATATCGTACATCTTATCTCCAATTTTCGGCATAAATTCTTTCGGCAGGTCTTTCATTTGCTCCTCCACCTGTTTCCGGACAGTCGGATCCATGGGCACCTCCTTGCGCGACGCCGGATAAGTAAGCCGCGCCAAGCGCTGGGCGATGGAAACAATCAGGGTCGGCGCAATCAGGTAGGGGTCCACGCCCATGTCCACCAAGCGCGGGATGGCGCCCACCGCCGAGTTGGTGTGGAGCGTGGACAGCACCAAGTGGCCCGTCAGCGCGGCCTGGATGGCCAGTTGAGCCGTCTCTTTGTCACGAATCTCCCCGACCATAATAACATCGGGGTCCTGGCGGAGAATGGAGCGCAGACCGGAGGCGAAAGTGTAGCCGATCTCCGGCATCATCTGCGACTGATTGATGTCCGGCATATGATATTCAATAGGGTCTTCCAAGGAGATTATGTTGCTCGTTTCTTTTTCCAGTTCGTTCATCATAGAATACAGAGTGGTTGATTTTCCACTCCCGGTAGGCCCGGTAATCAGAACGAGGCCGTAGGGTCGCTTGATGGCTTCGCGGATTATATTTAAATTGACTGCCGAAAGTCCCAGTTGGTCCAGCGGTTTGACCCCCTTCTCCGCATCCAGTATGCGCATCACGACTTTCTCGCCATAATAAGCCGGCATGGTGGAAACGCGAAAATCAATTTTGCGGTTGTCTATGTTGGCGCTGAAAGAACCGTCCTGGGGTTTACGCTTTTCATCCAAACGGAGCTTGGCCAGAATTTTAATGCGGGCCACCACTCCGGCATAAACATTCGGCGGCAGAGTTATGGTGGTATGCAGGATGCCATCCACCCGAAAGCGCACTTTAATTTTTTCGCCCATATGTTCAATGTGAATATCCGAGGCATTGCCCTCGATGGCATTGCGTAAAATGACGGCGACAATTTTTATCACCGGCGCATCTTCCACGATTTTCTCCTCGCCGGGCTGGATATTTTTTATCTCCTTGTTGAGGTTTTCCGCGCTTAACTTTTTGACGTCCGCCATTTCCTCCTGACTGAGCTCTTCCAGCGCTTCGCCGACCTGGCTCTCCAGCCCTCGGTAGGTCTCCAAGATATTTTTATAGTCGCTCTTGGAAATCAGATAAATCTTGAAAGGAATGCCCACCTTGGCGGAAATGAACTGGAGAGCGTCCATCGCCTGGATGTTCTCCGGATCCAGCACTCCCACTTCCAGCACTCCCTCCCGAAGTTCCAGGGGCACGAAGCGGTAGTGCGCCGCCGAATCCTCCGAAATATATTTCAGGGCGTCAAAGGACATTTCGTCCATGTTTAATTTTTTTGTCGGTATGCTGAAATACTCTCCTTTGGCCTCCAGGATTTTTTCTTCCGAAATGCCGGAGGCAACCAGCGCTTCGTCAATATTGCCATCGTAGTTTGCCCGGGCGCGGTCTTTAATATCGCCGATCTGGCTTTTATTGATTATGCCCTGCTTGGCTAATTCTTCCAAAAAACTCATGATTTAAGTTGCCCTCGCCTATAGCGACAAATCGTCCAGTAACGCATCCAGGTCCTCATCCTCCACACCTGAAGTGGAAGTATCGTCCGGCGCTGGAACTTCCGGAGACACCGGCGCCGCGGGAGCGGGCGGCGGCGTATCTGAACCCAGCCGGGCAAATGGATTGGGCCGGCCCTCCGTGCTGTCCGGCACCAGCGTAATGCTGGAATCTTTCAGGCTTTTGAATACCGGGTCAATAAAAAGGGCGCCGTCAAGTTTTATATTCTTCACACTCAGAAACAAGGAAAGGAAATTTTTGGCAACCGCCGGCTCGCCCGCCCCGACGCCCGGAACCACCGCGCTATTGACGTCAAGCAACGACCCGCCGGGCGAAGATACGAGATTTTCTTCCGCCGGCCCGGGCCTCAAGAAGAAAAAGTATGCCGAAAAGACGGCGGCGGCAATGATTACGTATATTATAATATTCTTCAGCTTGGGCATTTTAATTCTTTAACCAATAAGTTTTGATCTGGATGTTGTAATCGTAAATTTCCGGCGCGGGGGTCCTGCCGGCAATGGTGCTGGTATTGGATGAAAATTCCACGGAGGCAATGTCCACAATTCTCAAATTGTTTTCAAGGTCGCGGACAAATTTCATGAAATCGTTATAATCTCCCGAGACCGTAAATTCAAGCTCCAGCACTCCGTAGTCCTTGCGCGCCTGCCGGGACCCTCCCCGGGCCACGGTAGTCGTTGATGCGACGGCGGTATTCGTATCCGCCGCGCTGTATTGCACATTTTTTAGAGCCATCCCGTAGGGAGCAGCCAACTGCTCTATCTCTAAAATGAGGCGGATATTGTCCACGCTTTCCGGCAAAAGCTTTTCAAGCTTTTGGAGATCCTCGCGGCTGAAGGCGTTATACTTGGCGGTCAGCTTGTCCCGCTCGTTTTCAAGCGCTTTGGAATTTCCAAGGGCTTCGTTGTAAGAAGCCGCCTCGCCGCGCAAGTCCGACAGCTCACCGTAAAGCGGACTGACAAATATGAAAAACACCGCAATGGCTATTCCTATTAAAATGGCGGGCATGACGAATTTCATAGGACTTGAATTAGAACTCCTGGGTAATTGTCTGTTTGTAGTTTAAAAAGGCGGGCTCGACCGAAAATTCCAGGTCAAACAGGACATTGCCGCTTTGGTCCAGAGCAAGGTTTGAGAAAACCGGATCAATGAAACTTTTGTTTTTCGCGAACAAATCGGACTGGAGGGCAACCGACCGGTAACCCGCGGCCTGTCCGGTCATTTTTATTTTGGCGGGCAAACCTTTGCCTTCGCCCAAGGTATAAGCGAAGGTAATAAAACGCACTGTCTTCATAGTCATTTCTTCCAAGGCATCAAAAATAGGCGTGATGACTGTGTGGTTAGCGATAATTTCGCTCCCGGCTCGGAGGCGCTGGTCAAGCACTTGGAGTTCCGCAAGCTTGGCGGGCTCGAACCGATTTTGCGCGAGAGCCAGATTGCTTTTCATGTTTTCAATTTTCTTCTCCGTAATGCCTTTGTAAAAATAAAGCCCGCCGAAGGCCAGAAACACGGTAAACAGCGCAAAAAGGGAAACGACCAAAAGCGGCCCCACCGGCCGCGGCGGCGCCGACCGTTCATTGACCATCGGCTTTTTGGGTATGAAAGATGTTTGGAAATTTTGCTCCATTAATTGTGGCCTGTTCTCACATTATACAACAAACAGAGGCTCAAAAGAAGCAAGTTGTGTATAACTCCGTTTCTATTGCAGTTTGCGCAGGGCCAAGCCGAGAGCCACGGCGAACTCCGGGCCCATGGTCGCCAGCACCTTATCCAAAAACTGCGGCGCGCCGACTTTAGAAAAGGGATGGCCGACTTCTATTTCCGCCCGGAAATTGTCCGCCGCGACTTCCAGCAGGCCTTTAAGCAACGCCCCGCCACCGGTAAAAATTATTTTGCTCACGGTTCGGTTGTATTTTTTCTCATAGCCCAGCAGCACGTTGTTGGTTTCGGAAAATATGTAGTTAATGTGCATTTTAATTATATCGCCCAGCTCGGCCGCAGCCGGATTCCCGAAAAGCCCGAAGTCTTTTTTCATTTTCTCGGCGTCGGCGAAAGAAATGCCGAGCGAGCGTGATATGGAATTGGTAATGTCGGCGCTACCGCGGTCAATAGTGTGATAACTTTTGACCATGCCAAACTCCACTAGGGAGAGCTTGGTGCGGGAAGCCCCAAAGTCCATCAAGAGCACCGGTGAAAGTTCATGCTCAAAGTTCGCCCGGATGGAGGAAAATATTTCAATCTCAAAAAAAGAGGCAGCTAGCCCGCACTCCGACACCATGGAGCGCGCTTTAGCTATGGCATCATTCTGGGTCGCAACCACCAGCACATTTATTTTGTCTTGGGCAACCGCAACTCCATCCGGGGTATTCATCTCTTCAAAGGAGGCCTCCTTTTTCGGCAGAATAAAATAGTCAATGGCAACTTCGGAAATGGGCACCGGAATATATTTGCGCGCTTCAGTCGGCACAATCGCGGTTATTTGCTCTTCGCCTATCTGCGCCGGCAATTCAATGGTAAATATCAGACTGGATTGGATGGGTACGGCCAAAGCCACTTCCTTGCCTGCTACTTGTGACTGGGTTAGCACTTCTTTGAGCGCTGCCACGGTTTTCTCTATCGGCAAGTTTGTTGCGGCGCCAGCAGGCAAATCCGCGTAAGGCCCGAGGGCTATCGCGCCATAGGTTTCCAACACTGCCTTGCCACCCTTCTTTTTAATTTCGACGACTTTCATCGCCGAAGTTCCGATATCAACGCCGACCGCGCCACCGTCTTTGCTCCGGCCGCTTGGTTTGATTTTCTTAAAACCGGAAAATATGTTTCTTAATAAGTTGCCCATACGAATCTGTGCTAAAATTATACCATAAATGCGATTTTTAGACACCATCTTGAACATTCTTTTCCCGGTGAAATGTATGCTGTGCGGCCAAGGCCAGACGGATTTGTGCCCGGAATGCCTGGCGGGATGCCCGGCCGCGGAACGGGAAAGCGCTAAATGGATTTTCCCTTTGTATGATTACCGGCATCCCGCCATTAAAAAATCTCTCTGGCTTTTTAAATATAAGGGCAAGAAACGGCTGGCCAAAGTTTTCGCGGAAATTCTGTACGATAAAATACTGGAGGAAATCTCGGAGCTGGGACCCTTGGAAAATTTCCGCGACCCCGTTTTGGTCCCAATTCCCCTTTCGCGCCGAAGGTTCCGTGAGCGCGGCTACAATCAGGCGGAATTAATCTGCAGAGAAATTATTGCTTTCAATAATCTGCACTCTGGTGCAGACTTGAATCTGAACACCAATATTTTATTTAAACCCCAAGACACCGAGCATCAGGCGCGCATCAAGGACCGGCGCCAAAGAATGAAAAATATGCGCGGCACTTTTGCGGTTAAAAATTCCGCCGCCCTAAAAGGCCAGAACATAATTCTGATTGATGACATTCTGACGACCGGCGCGACTCTGTCGGAGGCCAGAAAAGTTTTAAGCGGCGCCGGCGCGCGAAAAGTTATCGCTTTTACCGTGGCCCATTAGTACCACAAATCCCAAATCATGCCCGCGATATTTTTCGGCTGGCCTTCCAGTGCATAATAATGAAGGTCAATAAAAGGCAGGGTGTTGCATTCAATAATTCCCCAGTGTTGAGAATTCGCGGGCTGGGTCGGGTCCGGAATAATGGCGTCAAAACCCGCCACCGCCAGTCCGGTTACCCCGACCGCCTTTTCAAAAATCGGAATAAAGCTCGGATGCAAGGCGTCCAGCATTTCCTTGGTAGCGCCGCCAAAGAGACGCCCGACACGGTGTGTCAGCGAAAGCTTGGTTCCTTCGGGCGGAACATCGCCCATTAAAAAACCGAAGCGAGAAACATGCTCTTCTAGTTCCAGTCCCAAGGTAACTTTTTCCACTCGTGCCGGACGTTTTTCATCTTTTTCCGCGATAAGTTCGCGCACGGTTTTAATTCCGTCCCCAATTATAAAAGGAGTTTCGCCCCGATAAAATCCAGCCAGTCTGCCGGCAACCACTGTGGCGCGGCAGACATAACCTTCCAGGTGCTCTTCGGTTACCAAGAACGGGCTCATGGCTTTGGAAATTTTTACTGCTTTCTTAAAATCCGCAAGTGTTCTTATGTTTGTAATCGTGTGCCGGCCCCGAGAGCCCAGTTTGGGTTTGACTATCAGCGGCTTGTTCAGACTCTCAAAAATTCCGCTGATTTTTTTTGAAGAAAATAACGGCAAACACCGATAGGCCGGCACGGGAATGTTGTGTTTCCGCAATTCTTCTTTTAATACAAATTTATTATCCCAATCTTTTTTAAATTCCATAAATTCCGGCGGTATGGGCAAACTTTGAAAAAAAATCTCCCGAGTTTTGCCTTTGATTTTGATGAACGCGCGGTAAAATTCTATCGGTTTGCCGAAAAGAATCAACTGCTCCATGCGAATCCCTTGCCTGTGAGCTTCTTCCCAAACTACGCGGGAACGAAAAGTATTCGCCCGGGAAATATCTCCAGAAAAACGCGCCAGACCAATCAGTGCAAAAGTTTTAAAAGTGAAAACCGGCAACCAGTCGGCAAAGCGTTTTAGAAAGTCCGGGGCGCGCTTAGCAACGCTTGATACGTGTGGTCCTAAAAAACTGGAAATAAGGCTGTCAAAATAAAAAAGAGCATGATTCACCCCCGCGTCACCGCAGTAAGAGCAGGAACTTTTTTTAAAATGGGGTTCGTTGCTTTTTTCCATAAACCGGAAAGAGAGGGCTTAGCCCTCTCTTTATATAGTATCAAAATAAATTAGTCTTAGTGAGTTCCCATAGCATTATTGTAATTAGCTTGGCTAATTGGTCGACTCTGCAATTATACCACGGGGGTGTTTTTTGGGGCAAATTTTGATATCATATGTGTATGACTAACTTATTTTCCACCGAAGGCAAAATTATCATGCAGGCGCGGGCGGCAATGTCCGGCGACAATATCAAGGGCCTAGCCACCCTAACCGAATACGAATTCGGCACGCAACGGCTGGTAAAAGTAATGCTGGAACTCTCCGGCGACCCGAAGAACATCGTGCCCGGACTGCACGCGGTACACATCCACGAGAAGGGCACCTGCGAAGGACATTACACCTGCGCCGGCGGCCACTTTGACCCCGGCCCCGCCAGCAATACCGACCCGGACGTCAACCACCCTTTCCACGCCGGCGACCTGCCGAATATTTTAGTTGATAAAAATGGTAAAGGCGTGCTGGAAGCGGTCACTTCGCGCGTTACTTTATCCGAGGGACCATTGTGCATCCTCTCTGGCGAAGGCACCGCACTGATGGTCCACGGCAATCCCGACCCCTACCGGGGCGGCGAACACGGCTCCGGCATCTCCGGCGGCCCCCGCATCGCCTGCGGAGTAATTAAAAAGGTATAAAACAAAAACTTGGACATCGGATGTCCAAGTTTTGCATTCGTCGCTTTTTTGCAAATGAACAATTATTATTGCATCTTATCTTTTATTTCCTGAGAAAGTTTCTCTGCTTCCTCTGCATCATAACGTCTATCGACTTCTCCGCGAACCCATGAAAGAATGTGTTCCGCGCTTCCTAGTTCCTGCTGTAATGCTTCTTGTAGAACCTTTAGTTGTTCAGTCGTCATTGTTTTGTATTCTCCCTCAATTTTTTTATGTCTTTCAGTAAAGCCACCAAGCTTATCGTGCATTAAAGCAAGTGCTTGGGCTTCCTCCAGGGTGCCGTCGGTCCTTAACGTATTTTTTTCTTCAGGGTTAATATGATAACCAGCATGTTCTATTTCTCCGTGTCCAAATGATTCTGCTTTTGACATATATTTTAAATTAAAGATTAATACCGAAATTGTACCCCCCCCCCCGACCGGTTTGGCAAGGACGAGTTATGCACATACCCTTTCTTATCACTTTCTTCCGGTCGTCAAGTATGATAAGATAACTCTATGGCCAAAATGTATGATTCGGAACCTAGCATTGCCGACCTTTTAATAGCGACGCTTTTTAGCGCCCGAAGTACACGCGTGTTCCGTTCCATTTTGCGCGAGCGGCAATTAGAGCGGTATAAGGCAGGTAGCGTCAGCGTGGCTTTAAACAGATTGCAAAAGAAAAAATATGTAAAACACGATTCTTCTGGCTGGTCACTGACTTCTGCGGGTAGAGTTTCCACAGCAAGAAAGCGCCTACTCCAATATCTCCCCTCGCCTTTTACGAAAACCGCGCCAGATATGACTGTAATCTCTTTTGATATTCCCGAGCCAGATCGTGCATTGCGCTACTGGCTACGCAATCAGATAAAAATTTTTGGCTATAAAATGCTGCAGCAGAGTCTGTGGATCGGCCCGGGGCCTTTGCCGCAAAATTTTTTGAAACGCTTGGAGGATTTGAAAATCAGAAACAAAATCAAAATTTTCTCTCGAGTCAAAAAACTCTCTTAGCACTTTTGTCCGGTCGTCAATTTTGATAAGTGTAAAATAATTTCATTCTAAAGTTCTACTCGCCTTGCCGAAGCCTTTGTGCTATACTAAAATTGTGAATAAAATACAGCGACAAAATAACGGTTTTGTGCTCCTCCTCAGCCCTCACTTAGAAGGCTGATATTTGCGCTGTAAAAACTCCTAAAAACACAAAAAGAACACAAAGATTACAACCCAAACATGAGCCTTCCGGGGCTCTTTTTTGTTCTTTGGATAATTTGTCCTTTGTAAATTCAATAAGGAAGGAGGTGGGTAAGAATGGTAGAAGAGAATAAGTGCTATGTGTGTTATATCTGCGAAGATAGAGGCTGTGTTAACTGTTGCCCTCTTGGTGGCTTGCCACCGAAAGAGCACAAGCGCGCCGATTGTTCACTCTGCCGTTCCGGCGACTGGCGCTGGGACGGAAAAGAGCACTACTGGGATGGAACACAGATCTGATGATCTGTGTGCTGAAATCCCACCTTGCGTTCAGGCGGCAGTTTCGACTTTGTCGAAACTGCCGCTTATCATTTTATTCTAAGGCTTAAACAATTCTTCCAGTTCTTTTTTCTTGGCCGGATTATATTTGGCTTCAAACAGTCTGAAAACGATTTCCTTCTCGCTGAATCTTTCGTTCGCGCCGATTTCAATGAACTCGCCCAAGGTCACCAGTTTAAGTTTTATTTTTTCGCCGGCATCCAGATCTGGTTCGGAAATCTTTTTTAATTTCTTCGCGATAAAGGTGTAGATGACCCAGTCAATTTTACTGGTGGGATGCCGCGCGTCCCAGAGAACAAACTCCTCGGCGATGTAACCCGTCTCTTCCAAAAGTTCCCGCCGGGCAGCGGTCAAAACATCCTCGCCGTTATCTATTCGGCCGCCGGCGGCACCGATGAACGGTTCCTTGCCCGGCTGTTCTTGTTCGGTTAAAATTATTTTACCGTCCGGCAAGACCGGAAACACCACCACCGTATCCGGGCGTTTCAGTTTTTCAAAAATAGCCCGAGTACCGTCAAACATTTCCTGCTCCCATTGATACACGTCAAAAATCACGCCCTTGAAAACTCGCTTGGCGTGCGGCGGAATCGGCTGTTTGGATTGTGGGCGCTGGATATCCATGGCTCTTGTAGATTGATTGTAGCACTAACTTCTGCCCTTCCAGTATTTTCGGCCTTTGAGCTTTTCCGGCAACAAATCTTCTTTGGTATATTTTTCATAGCCTTCCCCGTATTTCAGATCTTTCATCAGCTTGGTCGGCGCATTGCGAATTTTCAAAGGAATGGGCAGATTGCCGTGTTCTTTTGCGTCTGCCATAGCTTCTAGGTAGGCATAGTAGGCATCTTTGGATTTCGGCGCCAGCGACAGATAAATTACGCCGTGCGAAAGATTGATGCCCGCTTCCGGATAGCCGATGGTTTCCACCGCGCGGAAAACCGCGTTGGCCAGCGGCAGCGCTTCGGGATCCTCCATGCCGATATCTTCGGAGGCGAAAATAACCATCCGCCGCGCGATAAATTTCGGGTCTTCGCCGGACTCAATCATCCGCCCAAGATAGTACAGCGCCGCGTCCGGCTGGGAAGCGCGCATGCTTTTGATGAAAGCAGAGATGGTATTGTAGTGTTCTTCGCCTTTTTTATCGTATCTTAAAAATTTTGACTGCAGAGTGCGCTTTAGATTGTCCGTCGTAATCTTGCCATAGAGCTTCATGGTGTTCTCCAACATCGCAATCGCCTGCCGCGCGTCCCCCGCCGCCATGGCCACGATCCAGTCCAGCGCATCCGCGGGAATTTTATAGCCAGTGCGCGCGATAATTTTTTTCATCTCGTCGGCTTTAAGTTCTTCCATCACGAAAACTCTACAGCGGGAAAGCAGGGGCGGGATGACTTCAAAAGAGGGATTCTCAGTGGTGGCGCCGATGAGCGTCAGCAAACCCTTTTCCACCGCCGGCAAAAGATAATCCTGCTGGGCTTTATTAAAGCGGTGGATTTCGTCCAGAAATAAAATTTTGGGGCCAAAAAGCGCGCCTTCGCTCTCCACAATCGCCCGGATATCTTCCTTGCCGGCGGACACCGCCGAGAGTTCGTGGTAATCGGCGTTCAACGCTTTGGCATAAATCCGCGCCAGCGTGGTCTTGCCCACGCCGGGCGGGCCCCAGAAAATAAAAGAGAAGAGATGCTTTTCTTTTATGGCGACGCGCAAAGGGCCTTTCGGGCCCACCAAGTGCTCTTGGCCGATAAATTCATTCAGACTTTTCGGGCGTATTTTAGAGGCTAGGGGTTCCATGCTCCTATTATACTCCTTACGACAAAATGAAAAATGGAAAAAATGCAGAAGTGTGCTAAAGTGTGAAAACGTGGAGGGTTGCGCCGAATGGTAAGGCAACGGATTGCTAATCCGTGAGGACCTTAAAATCCTCTGTGGGTTCAAGTCCCACACCCTCCGCATGGAATTGCATGACCGAGTGGAAGCAAAATTCCGCCTGGATGAAAATCAAAAAAGGGCCCTGAAGCGGCTGAAAATTTTTTCGGTGGCGGACTTGCTTTTTCACTTCCCCGTTCGTTACAGTGACTTGAGCATTGTAAAAAAAATTGAAGAACTTATTCCGGGAGATATGGCTACGGTCGCGGGTATTGTTTCCAAACTCAAAACCAAGAAAGCTTTCCGCTCCAGAATTCCGATGGCCGAGGGTGAGATAGAGGACCTGTCCGGCAAACTAAAAATCATTTGGTTCAATCAGGCCTACCTGGCCAAGATGCTACACAACGGCGACATGGTGCGCCTGACCGGCAAAGTGACCCAAGGAAAAAGTGGGGTTTATCTAGCGAATCCGGAATTTGAAAAGACGCCGGATATGCCGATCGATAGACATAATTCTCTGTTTAGACCCCTTCGCCTTTCAGGCACTCCCCCTTCGCAGGGGGAGAAAAGCCCCGCCCTGCCAAGGGAGGGGTTGGGGGAGGGTCTGTCCTACCCGGTTTATCCGGAAACGCGCGGCATCACTTCCAAATGGTTTTATCACGCAATTGAGAAAATCTTAAAAGAAAAAACTCTGGACCGCATACAAGATTACATTCCGGAAGATATTCTTAAAAAATATCATTTGCCGACTCTAAAAACGGCTTTGGTCTGGGTGCATAAGCCGAAAAACAAAAACGACAGCGAGAGCGCCCGTAAGCGCTTCGCTTTTGAAGAAGTCTTCTGCATCCAGCTGGAACGCCAGCACGACAAATTCGAATACCGAAAAAACAAATCTTTTCAAATCAAGCCCGAAGGAAAGGACGTGGCGGATTTTTTAAAGCGCTTCCCTTTTGAACCGACAAGTTCGCAAAAAAAGTCTATTGAAACTATTTTGAAAGATCTGGAGAATAATTTTCCGATGTCGCGTTTGCTGGAAGGCGATGTTGGCTCTGGTAAAACAGCGGTGGCGGCTACTGCGGCATATGTAGCTGTAAAACAACGCCCGGCTGGGCAAAATTTCGGCAACCTACAGGTGGCTTACATGGCGCCGACAGAAATTTTAGCAACTCAACATTTTGAATCTTTTATACAATACTTCCGACATTTACCCATAAACATAGGGCTCATCACTGGAAGTGGTTGCAGAAAATTTCCATCAAAATTAAACCCCGGTGGATGGACCACAATTTCCCGCGCCCAATTATTAAAGTGGGTGGCCAACGGCGAAATTCCGATTCTCATCGGCACCCACGCTTTAATTCAGAAAACAGTTAAATTTAAAAATCTTGCGTTAGTTGTAATTGACGAACAACATCGTTTCGGCACCGCGCAACGACGCAAGTTAGTGCGAAAAGACGGCGTCGCCCCGCATTTGCTTTCCATGACCGCGACCCCTATCCCCCGCACGCTGGCGTTGACGATTTACGGCGATTTGGATTTATCGCTGTTGGACGAAATGCCGGCCGGCCGGAAAAAAGTAATCACCGAAATTATTCCGCCGGACAAACGAGAAAATACTTATGAAGAAGTCCGCCAAGAGCTCCAGGCCGGCCGGCAGATGTACGTCATCTGCCCGCGGATTTTTGAGCCGGACCCGGAAAAGGAATTAGCTCTGAATGTCAAATCGGCAGTTTCAGAAGCTAAGCGTCTGAAAAAAGAAATCTTTCCGGAATACGAAGTCGGCGTGCTCCACTCCAAGATGAGCAAGGAGAAAAAAGAAAAGGTGATGGCGGAATTTTCGGCGGGCCAGATAAATATTTTGTGCGCCACTTCGGTGGTGGAAGTGGGGGTGAATGTGCCCAACGCCATCATCATAATCATTGAAGGCGCGGAACGCTTCGGCCTGGCCCAGTTGCACCAACTGCGCGGCCGGGTGCTCCGGAGCACGCATCAGTCTTACTGCTATATTTTCGCGGAAGCCAAATCAGGCAAAACTATGGAGCGCTTGAAGGTAATTAAAACCGCCAAGTCCGGCTTTGAGCTGGCGGAGCTGGACTTGGCCTTGCGCGGCGCGGGCGAGCTTGCGGGCGC